>NZ_JBMPIY010000003.1:0-409706 GCF_049340005.1 Peijinzhouia sedimentorum | reverse complement strand
CTGGGAGGCGCCTCCAATGATAATTTCTTCAAAGCCATCTAAAATATTGGTACTTAAATTATCCGAAGACAAACTGAAGGTACCTGAGGCAGCATTTAGCCCTATGGTCGTGGTATTGGTAAGTGCTTGAATCGTAAGAGTGCCCTGACTTGATAGGCCACTTGATGAGCCAAATACCAAGTCATCAGAAATAAGAACAATATTACCAGAACCTACTCCTCCAGTACCTGTAAGCAAACCATTGATGTTTAGTCTACCTGTAGTTGCCTCTAGGGTAATAGTTGCTTCAGAAGTGATTTCACTTTCATCTGTTGAAACATTTAGTCCATTTGTTCCAGTTCCTCTTGTTCCTCTTATATTAATTTCTCCAGCTTCCGACGAAATAGTTCCATCTCTACCTGAATTTCCAATCGAAAAAAAACTATCACCAAGTCCCATTCCATCAGAGCCTCCTTTTGCAATTCCATTTATATTAATGGATCCTCCACCTGTGGTAGTTATAGAACCTCCAACACTTACGCCTCTTGCATTTGTAGTTGATGTTGAACCGCGACCTAATAAGCTGATATTACCTCCATTTGCAGCAAGACTTCCATTTATGGTAATTCCTCTATAAATCGCATTATTCTCGCTTGAAGGCGCACTAAAATCACCATGAGCAAAACCAATTGAAGGATCCAAACCTCCACCGATTGTAACATCACCTCCACCCGTATTCATGGAAGAACCTACAGGCATCCAAACAGCTCCTCTTACTCCATCATCAGCACTATTTGTACCCCCAGCTCTCGTCCATAGAGTGATCGAATTACTATTTCCTGTAATAGCAGATGCGGCATCAAAATAAATACTGCTACCAGTTTTAATGGTTAATGGATCATCATAGCTGAGTGCAGAAGTGCCAATATTAACTTGCCCAACATCTTCGCTACCAATAATGATGGAAGAAAAACCATCCACAAAATTGGCAGAAAAATAACTTGCTGGTAACTCCAAAGTACCAGTACCTCCCGCTATTCCTAAGGTGGTGGAAGCTGTTCGTGGACGAATGGTTAATTTCCCAGATGATGCTATAAGACCATTTGGCGCAGCTCCTGAAATACTGAACCTATCTCCTATTATTTCTATATCTGCACTACTACTTGTGATAGCACTACCTGCCTTTTGACCAACAGCTCCTTGTATAAGCACTTCTGGGTTTGTGCCTCCCGCACCCGTTCCTTCAAGGATGATGTTACCTGATGAAGATAAAACAGCTCCATCGGCAGCAACAGTTACTCCGGAATCCTTGGCTGCTCCACCTTTAAGGTGAATGGTGCCTGAGCTTGTATTTTGGATAACTGAATTATGCGTATAAACTCCCCAAGCATTTGAAGCAGTAGCATTATTCTCTGCATATCCTTCTAATAAAATAGCATCCACTGTTGTATTACTATTTGTAATGAGGTCAGTACCCCCTGCCTGGCTTAATTCAATACCATTAGAATTACTTAATGCACCCGATTCATCCGCATATCCATACATATAGATAGTCCCTGTACCTGTATCGATACTGTTGCCACCATGCATCCGAATTCCATTGTTATTGTTTGATGAGCCTATTGGTGTAGTTATCGCTACTGTAGCTCCAGTACGTCCTCTACCATAAAAAGCCAAATTGCCACCACCAGTTTCTATAGTGCTGCTAATAATCGTAATACCATTGGAGTTTTGTGCATTTCCTCTGGCAACACCATTGCCAACGGTTAAACCATTCCAAGTGGTAGAACCTGAACCTCCACCCATCCAAAAGTGACCCCCATTTGTATTAATTGCTGTTCCTCCATCTGTTGCATCCCAATTGAGCCAAATCATTCCATCATCGTCTCCGTCTGCATCAGACCATACTACAGTATTTAATGCATTACCGGTAGGTGCTATGCTTGCGCTTGGCTCAATTTGGACATTTCTATTTGCTTTGAGCGTAAGACTTCTCGCTGCGGCTAAGGCAGGTGCAATATTCGTATCAATGAATACATCCGTAGCTGCTTCGATAATAAGGTCGCCAGTGGCAAGAGCTGCTGTTACTTCACTTACATTTACTTTGGCTCCATCAACTAATGGAATCAAAAGGCCACTTGTCAAATCCCAATCAGTACCGGGATCGCTTGGATCGCTTGTAATTATTATTGAACCAATTGGGATTGCTAAAATAACTACCTCTTCCTCTGAACCATAGGAAGTTCCTTCACTATTCGTAGCGAAGGTTCGGAAATAATACGTTCCTGTACTTAGGGATGGAGTACTACCAGAGAATATCCCCGTTCCAGAAGCAATACTAACCTTAGTATCTGTAATAGTGGGATTCGAAGAGGTAGAATAAACAAAGCCTCGATCAGTAACAAGAGAGCCATTATCTGAGGTTACATTTCCATCAATTGTAACTACATCCCCTACTAATGAGGAACTTGTGGTCAAAACTACTGGTGCGCCAGCAGTTACCACTGTTGCTCCGCCAGAAAGTTCTATTCCATAATTATCAAAATGGGATACCCTTTGGCCCGAAAAACTAAAATAACTGTAAATCACAGGAGCTGCCGTAATAGCTGAGTTGGTAACTCCATTTACTTCAAATATTGCGTCTGCTTCTGCAGGTCTGATTAATGTACCATCATCATTTGCAGGCCAAACCTCTACTCTTAAGTCATACTCAGTACTAGACGATCTGGTAATGACAAAAATTATTCTGTACCAACTATCAGGAGAGCCACTATTCAAAAGATCAAAAATACTCGCTGACTTTACTGCTGTAATACTGCCTGAACTGCCTCCATTCCAACTTCCGTCATAGTTTGTAGCCCCATTGTGAAAAATAAACCCACCACCATGAACGGAAATACCTAATGAATTATCAGGTCTGTATGCAGTAACCGAACTTCCGACTGCAGGAGAAGCAGGCGTAAAGCCTAAACCACTGTAACCACTATTGTAAACACTTTTGATAAAACTCTCAAATCTATATGTACTTCCCACTGGACCAAGACTATACCCATCCTTTGTGGCAAATATTGCGTCGGTACTTGTTTCAGGAACCGTTATGGAACCTGAATTACCAATACCTCCCGTTACCGACTCTACGACATTTGCAACTCCGGGACCTGATGAATTAAAAACTCCCGTAAGTTGACCTGTGGTATTAAAGTCATACAATGTGGATGTTTGGGAAAACCCAAAACTGCACATAAACAATAAAAACACCGTTGCAAATACTTTGATTAGTTTGGAATTACCTTGTGGATAGAATAATTGATTCGGAGTAGAAGTTTTATTCATAGCATAAAAATTTAAATCTGCATTTGTAACTTAACAAGCCATCTGCAAAGTGAAGGCTATTTTTTTGATAAAAAATAAATCAATCGAGGTTGATAAGACAAAACTACAATCAGATATAGAATTCTATTGATTAGTATTCAAAGCTGTAGACTGAAATTTATCTCATTTCAAAAAATGGGATAAGTTTGATCGCTTCGGGAGGGTTTGTCCACACATTATCCACAGCGTTGGTCGAAAAACAGATTGTGGGTATTTTACTTCTGCTGACGCTGTTGCAAATATTCGTTTGGTGTGCAATTTTCAATTTGCTTAAATATTCTATAATAAGTACTTCGTGAGTTAAACCCTGCCTCATTGCCTATAGCATCTAAAGTCTTACTAATATGCTTATCGGAATCCATCAGCCTTTTAGCCTCTTCTACCCTAGCAATATTCACTAGTTCACTTACGCGAGTATTCAAATATGTACTGACTAAAAATGAAATATCTCTAACAGGAAGTCCAAGTGCTGTAGAAATATCACTTACTTTCAAATCAGGGTTTCTGAAAACCTGAGGGTCACTAATTAGGGCTTGAATTTCCGCCGCAAGTTGTTTGCCTTTATTATCTCCATACTTTTCATTAAGGTACTCTTTTGTTGTGTTAGTATCTTCCTCCCGCTCTTGAGCTAACTGTCCGTCGGATTGAGAATACTCATCAGATTGGTTCGGTAGAATTTGATAGGCAAAATTTGAAAATAAATATATTCCAAATACTAATATTATAAGTAATGAAAGTGAAATAGTAATAAATGCACCATCAAATGCTACTAGCTTTGGGTCGAATAAATAGAAGCCAGCAATAACCATTGCAACAAAGATTAATACATTTGAAAAATATGTTATTGCAACTACTCTCAACCATTTATAATCAGGTACAGTTGAAATCTGGAGATTTGAAAAGAATACAAGCCTTCCAATTACTAAAGCATAAATCACTAGAGAAAGTGTCCTTAATACATAATGATAAGAAATAGGGATGACTCCTCCACCTTCTCTAAATAATGAGTTTACATTTTCACTAATTTGCTCAGCAATTTGTTGTTTAGTCTCAAAATCAGTAAAAAAATAAAATGGGAAAAGATCCAAGAAATGAAGGATCGCAGGCAAGAAATGTAGCAAATCCAATTTCGACAAGCTTCTTCTTTGATATATCTCATTGCGCAAGTAAAAATAAAATAAGGGTCCAACTAGATATGTGTAAGGACTCATTAAACGCAACAGAAAGGGGAACTTCACTAACAGACCTGTTGACCTTAAAATCATATAGGAAAAAAAACCGCTTAATATTAAATAGGCGGCTCCCAGAAGCCTGTTATTGAAGCGGTGAGTTGATGGTCTGATAAATAAGGCAAGCCCTATGAAAAAAGCAATAAATGTAAGTCCAGAAATTACTACGTCGAAAAAAGTCATGCAAAATTAATGTAATACGACTTAAAGAAAATTAATTTTCCACCCTCTTACAAAAGTGTCCTTAAGCTTTTTATTAGTTGTCTGTATTACAATATAATATAATTCCATCGACTTTATTAAACTTCATTTGTTCTATATAAAACGGTCAATCAGTTAAAGCTTACCGGCAAAGAACTCCTCTAAGTGCTACCTTAGTATCTAAAATTCAATCCCTCAATAAAAAGCATTTGTGATAGCTTTACTTTTTGCCGTAATTTGCAATCCTTTCTGCCAAGCAAAATAAATGGCCTCGTAGTTCAATGGATAGAATAGAAGTTTCCTAAACTTTAGATACAGGTTCGATTCCTGTCGAGGCTACAAAAAACCCTCTTTAGATACGATAAAGAGGGTTTCGTTTTTTCTATTTATTGTGAAGGAAATTTCATCCCATTTTTTTAATCAATTCTTTAGACAACGAACCGAAAGGCCTTTTCCTTTGCCGTAATAATATCTGTAAACACTACCGATGCTATAACTTAAAGATCGAAACCAAGCCGAACTATCATCACTCTCGGTTGCACTCCACCAATAGCCGTAATAGCCAAAATTAAAGAAGCTACCATTATCAAATCGGTTCCCTCCTGGAAGACCTGAAAAGCCACTTTCATTAGTACCACTCCCATCGGCAACCCATTCGGTTTTACTTTTCAATTTGGTTAATCCATCGTCACCAAGAAAGTCTGCTAATTGAGTCCATTCGCCATCAGTTGGAATATGCCATCCTTCTGGTGCAAGGCCCCGTGGGTCATTCACTGCATGCCAATTATACAATTTGCCATACTTAGCCTCGGTGGCAGGATCATTTTGATAATAACACCAAGCTGGAATTCCCTTCTCACCTGCTTCTTTCCAATCCTTATCAGTTTTGGTTTCTAGTATGGTATCACCATTACGAAATTTATCCACATTGAGATTTTTATCCATCCACACTTGCTGTCCAATTTTGACTTCTTTCATTTAGCTAAAATTATACTTTTCCTACTCTGATTTAGGGCTTTTCGGACTCGCCTACCAAGTTTAAATTTGAATTCCTCACTTCAAGTAAAGCAATAATTGATGTAGTAGGTAATAACATGACCATTAATCAATCATTTAGCTGAAAGTCTATTTGATTCCAATTATTCTTGATTGTTAAAAATAGGCCAAGCGAACAACATATCCAATTTGTTTTACAGGCTTTTAACAATTGATTTATCTTATGGCTAACAATTCCATATTTCTTAATATGGCCATAATAATCACATCAAATTGCCAAGTGAAAATCCTTTGAAAGCTCCACTCTCAGCTTATCAGTTTTTTGAAGAAATCCTCTAATAAACCACACGCAAATTTTCCAGCCTGTCCATGGAATATGGATCGTGACTTGGCAAATACACCATAGGGTACTTTACAGCCAGAATTTTCAAACTTCGGATGGTTTCCTTTGCCAAATCCTTCTTTTGACTGATACCAGGAACTTCCTCATCGACAAGTTGTTCTTGACTGAATGTAGCATCACCCGCAATCAAAATATTTGCTTCTCTGGTGCGAATCAGCACCGATTGATGTCCTGCACTATGCCCCGGAGTATTGAGCAAGGCAACCTTTCCATCTTCCGTAAGCAATTGACTAGAGAATTGAGGAATTTCAGTATTCACTTCCCATTGGCTATAGGTCCATTTTATTTCTTTTGGCAGACTTTTTTCCATGACGCCTATTGCGTGTTTTTTCTCACTTTTTGCTATTCTAATGGGTTTATTTGCCAATAATCCCAAATTACCGACATGATCCAAATGCAAGTGGGTCACAATCACCTCGTCGATACTAGATGGAGAGTGGCCAATGGATACAAGCCCTCTTTCAAAAGAAAAATCTTCAATACCCAATAGGCGTACAATTCGACCATTTACCCAGCCATTAATTCCGCCATCTTGGTAGTATGCAGCCTTTTCCATATCTGGATGCATTCCCGCATCTACCAAAATTGTTTTGTCAGGATGCTCAATTACCCAACACAATATGGGTAACCAATTAGTCCAGCGCTTGTCAAAAATGGAAAGTCCCGAACGAAATGAAGAATCGAAATGCGCCTTCTTCACTTTCACATAGCCCGTTACAAAGCCATGTAAAGTGATATCTCCAATACGTTTGGTTATTGTTAACTTAGAGTCCGAAAAAGGCACTGTTGAAATAGTTTAGTATTTCCACAATGTTACTAAGCGCCATTCATTTGTTAATATCTACATAACATAAATCACTCTGAAATGTAAAATTCAGACATTCAGCATACTGCATTTCTGAAAAAGGCGGGAGGTTAGGGTCTATCTAGTCATTGTTCTTCAACCCAAGCGAAGGTTTAATACCACTCAGGATACTTTTCCACCAATAATTAAATATAGACTTTTCAGGATCTCTTTTGAATAGGATGTCCTGTTCTTTGGCTCGACCCAATCTTCGGCTGCTTCGGTTTTTGATCACAAATGTATTAGCCATAAAAGACATAAATACGCGCTCTTCATCCATATTCTGTGTTTCAGCATTGTATATAGCTACTCTCAGTTTACGGTAATCCATACGTAGTTTTCCATTTGCGGCATCCTTATTTGCATCGAAGTAAAAGTCCATTTGACGCAAATTGCCAGAGGTAACTTCTACAAATGTAACTGGCTTCAAAATATCATTAAAAGCAATTAAAGGCATGGAATATACCCTCCCGCTTAAGCGAAATTGATGATTGATTGTATCAGCAATTTGGGTACTAAACTGCATTTCCATTTTACCTTGACCCATCAAATCAGCCGTAGCTTTTAATTCTGTCAGAAGCGTATCTCCACCAATTGGCAATTGGTTGGAAATATTAGATATACTCGCATTTACATTTTCAAATCTTAATACTCCGGGTACGACGCCATCATTGGCTAATTCGCTATAACTGATATCTGCATTATGAACTAGCAGCTCATTTATGATAATGCTATTTTCCAAGTTCATAATTGCCTGCATGGGAATTACTGGTAATTGAGTGTCGCGTTCCATGTAATTTCTATCACGGAAATCATCTATCACCATATCATATACATGCACCTTATCAGCAACAACATCCTTATTATCTAGAAAAGCCTTTACATCAATACCTTCGAAATTGACCTTACCTGTTCTTACATTTATGTAATCTGTAGAATAGCCTACTTTCTTCAAATAAGCATCCCGCTCTAGCACTGGAGTGAAGAAAAATGAATCTACTGTCATGGAGTTATTCTCCGTATCGAAGCTAATGGGGCCTGTACTGATTCTGTGTAAGCTATCTGGCAAATCAACTGAAATGCCTTCTAAGGAGAGTTGCAATTCCTTCCCATAAATATTGCTGGAGTGCTGATTATCAATTAGAAATCCACGGGTTTGGCCTTGCAATCCTCCGATCGTGAGTGTATCCCACTTATTATTCGTTACATTGATTGTATGTAATTTTCCTTCAGCTAAATTGATCGTTTGTAGGTCCAATGCATTGAGCCCGGCAGGTATTTTCAATTCCATTTCCATATCGGATTGGTTGGGAATAATCCAAGCCTCGGGTTTATAAAACTCCACCAATCCAGCCCGCATTTCCTTTTTGGTATAAAGCAAAACAGGATCAAAATCACTCAATATCAATCCTTCCAGCTGAAGACGCAATTCAGGTTTACTCACAGAATCAAGCGGTATATATTTCAAGTTTCTTGCCTCCAGCCTGTTACCTGTTTTACGGTAATTCAGCAGCTCCATCGTCAAATGATGTTTACTAGAGTCTCCTCCATAGAAGGTTAGGTCTCGCAACTGAGTAAATAAGGTGTTTTGGATTACTTTGAGCGTATAATCCTTCTCATCGCCGAGCACATTCACCGTATCGCCTACCCATTCAAATTTGGTGCTAAGCAAGGGCAAGACTTCCTCGCCTTTTTGCTGCAATAATCGAAATTTGCCATTCTGGACCAACCCTCCATTTACTTGCATAGTTGGCCCAAGTACATTCGCCACCACTGAGTCTACGGAAGCTTGCTTATCCATTGCAGACAAAACTATTTCTACATCCGGATTGTACAAACTGAGTGGCCCAGTAGCTGCTATAAATAGGGTTGTCTTACTGGGCGAATAGTTATCTAATATAAGTGAATCAGCTGAAACGCGTAAAGTGGTTTTATTTTGCTCTGGTCCAGAAGGATCAATATCGAGTCCAGCTACTTTGAGCTTTCCCGTGAGCCAATCAAAATCTACCATTTGCGCTTTTACTTTATGCAGATTATCTGGCAATGTTAGATCAAAATCTCTCAGCTGAAAAGTGGTATTCGTTGCATCAAATTCAGCTTGTGTGCTCAACTTTGGTGAAAATGATAATTCATATATAGATGCATCAATTTTCGTGTTCACTGCCCAATTAAGTTTATTTGACTGTGTCAATGTAGAATTCCACTCGCCATGCGAAATGGCTACTTCACCAATATACAGATGGTTAATATATTGTTCGAAAATTTCCTCCAAACCTTCTAAGCTAGACATTGGGTTTCGATTTTCGGAAGGGTCTTTTACCTTGGCTTGACTAATAGTTTCAGTATCAAAAATTGGCTTTGTCGCCTCTACTAGCCTAATTGTGACATTCTCCTTATAAAAGGCATCTTTAATACTGGCGCCAGCTAATTGCAACTGGGGAATGCTAATATCGAAATAGGTTGTGGCATTGCGATTTCTTCGTCTAGAGCTATTTATGGGCGATAAGCGCACATTTTGAATAGCAATGGTTGAGTCAATTGTATTTAGTGACAATCCAGAAGCTCGAAGCTGATGAATACCATCCGCCAATTTAAGTTGATAATCTTCTATTTCCATCGACAAATCCCTTGCGTAGAAAAGCTTGTCCATAGTACGCTGAGAGGTGGTAGAATCAATCTCAAAACCATATAGATTGAAGGCAATTTTCCCAATCGAAAGCGTATCTCTACCCACATCCTTTTGATTGGTAATTATTAGACGTCCTTCATTAATGTTGAGCTCTTCGATCTTCACAAATTGGAAAAACTCTGAAACAAGGCTGTATAAATCAATGTCTTGTGAGGCTTGGTCTTCTTCTTTATTGGTTTGGGAGAAATTTAGAAAAATTCTCGGTTGGTTAATTAATAGTTTTTGAGATTCGAAAAATTTGCCATGAAACATCTCGTCTAATCGAGCACCAGATAAATCGAGTTCTGGTACGTAAATTTTAAAAAATGGAGAACCTTGCGCCATTAATTGCGCATCAGATATATCATTAGGTTGAATTTCGATATTGGTACCACGAAATACGTTGTCGCGGGAGGATAATATTAGCTCTGTGGAAGTCAATACGTGAATGCTATCATTTAGCTCCAATGAAAGTCCTTCCATACTCCCTTCAATACTTTGCGAAAGAGCTATCCTCAATGGATCGAGATATGAGGTGGAATCGATCAAGAAGTCATTGAGTTCTATATTGACTCTACTTGCATTGATTCTGCCATCGAGTTCATCCCAATACCTCCCAATTTTCAGATTGCCCTCTACTATTTGCAACCACCCAATTTCTAATGAGCTAAACATCCCATTGATCAGGTCGTATGGATTTGGGTTTTCTACTTCATTATCTATCACCGAAAATGATAAATCACTGATGAGTCTTAGTGAAGGATCCTGTATAATGAGTGTATCAATTTTCAGGTTCTTTTGCTCGAAATTGGCCATGATATCACTTCTTATGCGGATTTCTGGAAAATGGAAGTCGAATAGCAGTTTATCCTCCCGCCCTAAACTATCGATGGCTATTAAGGAGACATTGCTAGCCTTTATTTCTCCGAAAAGCGTATTTATTTCAGCCTTACTGGCTTTCAACAAATGGAGGTTATCAGGAAGCATCAATTCATAATCGGTAATCACCAGGGCAAAATCATCTAATGAAACACTCACCTCATTGGTTTCGCTTAGGTTCAATTGAAGCTGCCAAAGCTTTAGGTCCATCATTGAGTTTTGAAGGAAATAGCCCTGCTCATTTTCACCAATTATATTGAGATCGATATTCTGAACCTCTACATAATTGATTTTACCTCTTCTGAAGAGATTGCCCAATGCTTGAGGGATATTTTTATCAGGCCCTTGTTCGGTGGTTTTCCAGTTTATTTTAAAGGATGGATCCTTAATGATTATTTTGTCTATTTCTAATTCTCGTGTTCTTAGAAATTTCCATAGAGAAATATCTTCTACAAATAATGATTGGATAATCCATGGTTCTGGCTGTAAATCATCATCAATTTGATAGAAACTAATATTTTCAAGTGTTAGGTTATTGCTGATTAGTTGGATTTTAGCTTTACCGAGGCTGAATTCAACATTTGAGCCAAGCTCGGCTTGCAGCCAACGTTCGATCATACGAGTGAGTACTCCGCCTGGTGACCACCATAGGTAAATTATGAGGATCAACATTAGCAGGAACACGCTTGAGGTTCCTATTACCAGGCTTTTCTTTTTTCTTTTTTTGCTCACAATCTCTCTTTACAATAGCTAAGATAAGCAATCGCTGTAGAGGAATAAGCAAATGCTATGCTTGGTTTACAAAAAGGAAGCGTTTTAAATCTTCAATATTTACCGGCTTCGAAATGTAGTCTTGCACCTCGTTGTAGCTAAGGGCTTTGGCCTTATCGGATGGCTCTACCGAAGATGAAAGAATGGCTATGGTAAGGTCATCGGGAAGTTTTTTGAGGTAAGGATCAATTTCGTCTAAAAAGTCCCAGCCATTCATAATTGGCATATTTATGTCAAGAAGAATAAGCGAAGGCAGTTTATCCTTGTCATCTCTATTCTTAATACTGTCAAGCCCTGCTTTTCCATTCGGGAAACTCTCTATCATGTCATTCTCTAGACCCAATTTATTCAGCATTTTCTTGCATATAAAAACATAAAGATCGTCATCGTCGATTATCCAAACTCTCTTCATATTAACTTCTTTTGATGTAAGCTTTGAATGTAGAACCAACACCTACTTGACTCTCAATCAATAGATCTCCGCCCATGGCCTTTAGTTGATTTTTTATCAAATATAAACCTATTCCTCTTCCATCAGACACGTTTTCGTGAAATCTTTGGTATAGGCCAAAAATTCTATCTTCGAATTTGGCTAAATCAATTCCCAACCCATTGTCCGAAACTTCGATTATCAAAAACTGACCTTCGTTATAAGACTGTATAGCCAATTTCAACGGCACATCTGGTTTTTTATATTTTATAGCATTTGTAAATAAGTTCATCAAAATATTTTCCAGATGAAAAGGCAAGTACAAGATTGATGAAGCTTTGGAGAAGTCCGTGCTAATCTCAGCCTTAGCTTTTTTAAATTGATGCTCAATACTTTGCAAAATCCCTTCACAAAATGAGTCAAGATAAATCTCTGTTTTAGGAACAGTTGTATCTTTTTTGAATGATATAGCGTTGATTAAATCCCCTAATGTGCTTTCCATCCTCTGGATAGCAATATCAAGTTTCCCAATTATCTCTTTATTCCAATCATCTTGGATATCATCTATTTCAAGCAAATTTAAAAAGGATCGGATATTCACTATTGGCGCTCGCAAATTGTGCGAAACTATATAAGAGAATTGCTGAAGCTCTTTGTTTTGTCTGCTCAGTTCTTCAGTTAGTAGGGCTTGCTCATGTTCAATTTGTTTCCTTTCTGTAATATCATGGCTCACTCCAATAATACCCATAAAGTTACCATGCTTATCAAAAAGTCCTTTCCTGATGGATAGTATCCATTTGATTTCACCATTTTTATGCTTAAGATTGATCTCGTCAGAAATTTGACCATGCTTAATCAATTCCTCACGTACGCTATTACTGAGTCGAGAAGTTTCAGGGTAAATCGATTTGATGTTGTTACCAAGCACTTCACTTGCCTCAAAACCTAGAAATGCCTCTGCACCTCCATTCCAATAAGTGATAATGCCTTTGGAATCTGTTACCACAACAGATTCTTTGATATTTTGTAATATTTCTGCCTGGAAATAAATCTGTTCCTCAGCCTTTCTTTGCTCAGTGATTTCAAAAGTGCTGAGAATAATTCCCCCATCTTCATGACCCTTATTTTCAAGTGCTATTGCACTAACCAAATAGGTTCTGGATTCAGCAGATAATTGGAAAATGGAAGATTCGCCTGCTAATACTTTGTTCAATTCACTTTCTGCAAGCTGCTTATTATCAATATCAAACAAATCTGGATAAAATCGCCCTTCAAAATCTCTAGGATTTAGGCCCTCTCTAGCGAAGCCTGTCCCATCAGTGTAAACAATTTTCAAATCTTTGTCCAGCAGTGCTATTACACCATTTGGGAAATTTTCAGCTAATGAGCGAAACTTCAATTCACTTTTACTTAGCTTCTCTTTCGTTTTATTTTGTTCAGTAATATCATAAATAGCCACTAACCTAGCATCTGCACCTTCATAGGTAAGTCGTTGAGTATAAATAGATACTTCAATTTCCTTTCCTGCTTTAGTCAAGTGTTTCCATTCTCCTGCATTGATATATCCAAATGCGTCACTTTCACGAGTATAGTAGTTTTTCAGTCGCACCTTTTCAGCATCCGAACGAAAATCAAAAGTGGACATCCCAAGAAACTCTTCTCTAGTATAACCATAAGTATTTAAAGCAGCTTCATTTGCATTCAATATCCGGTGTGCCTTCCGGTCTGTAATCCACATTGGGAATGGATTATACTTAAACAGATACTTATATTTTTGCTCAGAGTCCTTTAGTTCCTTGATGTAGCGCATACGCTCGAAAGCATAGCGTAATGTTTTCTCTAATAGAAAGGGATCGAGTTTGCCTTTTACCAAATAGTCAAGTGCTCCGTCACTCACCGCCTGCATTCCAATAGCCTCATCATCCAATCCAGATAGAACCAATATCCCTTGATTAGGAAATCTTTGAAGCAAATGGTTGAATGTTACAAGTCCCTTGCTATCAGATAAATTTAAATCAAGAAACACAATATCATAGGACTGATTTTCGATATGGGCAATTCCTTCTGTAAGACTTTCAACACAATCGGTTTGAATAAAATCGATACTCGAGTCTGACAAATATTCCTTTAATATCAGTTGATCACCGAAATTATCCTCAATAATTAAAATTCTTTTCGATTCACCCATTAGCTGCAATACATAATTAGGCTAAAGTATGATTAATTAACGATAAAAACTTAATATTACCTTTCATAATCTTTCTGATTTATTTAATAATTATAAACTCAGACTAGACTTATAGTAAATATCAGCCCACAAAATAACTGTTTTTCGGCAATTCCATCCAGAAAGTACTCCCTTTATCAACTTCAGATTCTACCCAAATCTTCCCGTGGAGATTCTCCACAATCTTTTTACAAATAGCTAAACCAATTCCTGTCCCTTGGTACTTTTTATCTGTATGTAATCGTTGAAAAATGATGAAAATTTTATCAAAATAGAGTTTATCGATACCAATACCATTATCTCTCACTCCGATGAGCCAATAATCTGCTGTGCTTTTGTTGTGTACAAAAACAGCGGGAGGTTGATTGCTTCTATACTTTAGGGCATTACTCAGCAGGTTTTGAAATAACTGAACCATCTCCGTTTGATTTGCTTTGATGGTGGGCAATTCATCCCAATCAATTCTACTTTTTGGTATAGATTCTAACGTGCTTCTCATGTTTTTGAGAACACTTTCCATCACCTCATTTAGGTTTACATCCTTGATTCCACCTTTCTCATTTCCCACCCGCGAATATTCCAGCAAATCTACTAATATGGTCTTCATTCTAGATGCTCCATCTACTGCAAAGTGTATGTATTGCTTTCCTCTATCATCAATCAAATCATTGTATTTCCTTTCGAGCAATTGTAAGAAACTAGTGACCATACGTAAAGGCTCTTGCAAATCATGGGATACGACATAAGCAAAACTCTCCAATTCCTCATTTGAGTTAGCCAGCTCCTTGGCTTGCTTGGCAAGTTCAGTGTTTAATTCTACGAGCAGTTTTTGATGTTTTTTGTCTTCGGTTACATCGCGCATAGCACCAACCATTCGAATGGCTTCTCCTTCTCGATTTCTTATAATATGTCCTACATCATTTACATAAACATATTCACCATCTTTGCGCATGTATCTGTAACTGGCTTTCCATATATCCTCCGTTGAGTTCGCAACAACTTGGGTTAGGTCAGCTTCAATTCTTTCTTGGTCCTCAGGGTGGATTTTGCTGCTCCATTCAGCTAAGGGCATATTAGCACCAGCTTCATATCCATAAGTGGTGGTATATCCATCACCAAACATTAATCTTTTGTTTATAACGTCCCAATCATAAATTGCCTCATTAGACGCCTTAAAGACAAACTGGTAGCGTTCATGACTTGCTTTAAACAACTCCATTCCTTTCTTTTCCTTGGTTATATTCCGAACAAAAATGGAAATGCCATAATGAGTTGGATATAAACTTGTGGAATACCAATAGTCTAATTCAGGCATATACTCTTCGAATCGACTAATCTCTCTATTGCGCATAGCAATATCCAATTCCTTATAAAATTTTGAGCCGGGATACGCATAAGAAATTTCTCTAATATCTTTGCCTAATACCTCATTTCTTGAAAGCCCACTGTAACGCTCTGCCAGTTTGTCCCAATAAGTAATCTTATAATCATTTGAAATTGAACTGAAACCATCACCCGTGTTTTCGAGGACGTCCACAAGTTTTTCATTGATCTTTTTTATTTCCTCCTCTTGAGCAATCTTTTCACGGCCATCTCTAGCTACGGCATACATGATTTCATCCTCTTGCGAATACCATGCAGACCAGATTAGCGGAACTAAATCACCATTCTTTGATAAATATCTATTGTCAAAATTAGTGGTAGGTTTACCACTCATTATTGCCTCTGCTACACGATTCGTCATAGGTTTATCCTCTTCACGTACGAGGTCTATATACTTTACTCCTTGTAGCTGGTTAGGAGAATACCCTAATATTTTCTCGCAGGTCTTATTTACACTTATAAACCGTCCGTCCTTGCTAATGGTACAAATAATATCTGGCGAATTATTGGTGAGACTATCCAAATTATTCAAGGCCGTTTCAAGTGCTCTTTGATTTAATGATAGCTCCTTTTCAATGGCTTTACTCTCACTAATATTTTTACCTACCAAATAGGCTATTTCATCTACAACTGAGACTTGACCTGCCCATGCTATCCATACGATCTCACCCGATTTGGTGATATATCTATTCTCAAAATACTTTGTTCCGCTATTTTCAAATTGCTGCTCTATCAATTGCTTCGTTTTGGATAAATCATCAGGATGCAAGAATTCTGAAAATTGGGTGCTCAGGATTTCCTCTCTTGTGTATCCTAACAACTGAGTGAAAGCTTTATTTATCCTTTTAAAGTTTCCATCTTTTCCTGCAATCCCAAGCAGATCGGGTGAAGTCTCGAAAAAGGTTCGGAGCTCTTCTTCTGCTTTTTTAAGTTTAAATTCTGGACTAATTTGATTGGCCATGCTCTGAAGCAGCGCCTTAGTTTCGTTAAGTTCTTTTGGTGTTGGCACATTTTCTACAAATAGTAAAAGCACTCCCAAACGCTCACTTTCGGTGAATAATGGCACACAAAATACTCCTTTGAGTTTGGAGTTCCCAAATAGCTCCTTACGGTGAAAATTAATGTCGGTAATAAAATCCTTTACAAAACTAACCTCACTAGCATGGAAGCATTTGCCAGGAAACCCTTCATTAACATCAAAATAGACATATTTCGAGTTTTCAACAATATGGCTTAAGCTTGAGTTTTCTGCTCTATTTACCTTCAACCTCATTCGTTTGTAATCCATGTCTGGCATCCATACCTCGCCCAAACTAAATCCAAAATACTGGTTTACAATTACTAGTAGTTGATGTAAACTTTGAGCGAATGAATAATCGCTAAGTAAGCTTTGACTAATGGAGGTAATAAAGGATCGCTCATTTTCGATTTTCTTTTCCTCCCGCCTATCTCTCACAGTGAATACAGATAATGTATTTCCTTTGTGAATGGCATCTTCAAATATCACATTAGATACATGCACGGGTATTTTATCTCCATTTTTACTTATTGCCGTCAATTCGCCATTCCAATACCTATTTATCTCCCGTTCAGTAAGCCACTTGTTTATATTGGGATGGCTAAGGTCAAGTAAGTCCTCTCTTTTCAAATTGGTAAACTCCTCATGACTATATCCAATCAGCTCCAATATTGCTGAATTTGCTGCAAAATTTGTCCCATCTGTATAGGAGAGGATTACACCATCTTTAGTGTTTTCGAAGATAGACCGAAATCTGAATTCACTTTCTTTAATATGTGCGAGCTGCTGCTTTTGCTTTGTTATATCTTCGGTAATGATAAATATCCCATTTATCTCATCATACTGATTTTTGATAGGAATATACTTCAATATGTAAACACTTGTCTTCTCAAGTCCAACAGCTACTTCATAGCTAACTTTATTACCTGCAAGCACTTGCTCAAACATCGCTTTCAACGCAGATAACCTATCAGGATCCGCATAGTCGAGTATCGATCTGCCAATTTGCATTTCCTCACCTAATATGGCTTTGGAGTGTATTTTTGCAGCTTTGTTGAGGATGGAAATATTGAAATTTGCATCCACCACGATAAAAGATTCTTCAGTGTTCGCAAGTAGCGTTTCAAGCTGAGTTCTTGCTCCTTCAAATACATTTTTAGTTTTCTCCTGCTGCAAATTCAATAGATAACTTTGCTCTTCTGCTTCTTCAGATATTCGGCTGATAGTTCCTTTAAGAGAAACTATGCCCGCTGTTTTATCAAGAATTTCTAATTGTATAGGTTTGGATTGTGCTTCTGAATTGGCAAACTCTTCAAGTATTTGTAATGTCCTTTTTTCCGAATTGGATGCTAAAAAAGATTTGAGGGATTGATTTTCTAGTTCAGCAGGTTCGAATTTCGCAATTCTGGAAATGATGTTGTTGACATCCGAAATCACAAAATGGCTATCCAATAGCATCATTAGCTCCTTGCTGTGTCTAGCAAGGAGACGAAAATAGCGGGAGGATGGATATTCTTTATTCATTAATCTCCCTTTCTACTGTCTTCACCTGAATATACATTTACCGTAATATCTTAACCAAGCTTATTGATAATGAAATTTATAATAGCTCATTTGCCAAATTGGCCAATTCGGATCTTTCGCCTTTTTCTAAAGTAATGTGCGCATACAAAGGATGGTCTTTAATGCGATCGATCAGATATGACAAACCATTACTTTGAGAATCTAGATAAGGGGTATCAATTTGGTAAATATCTCCTGTAAAAACAATCTTAGTGTTTTCACCTGCTCGAGTAATAATGGTCTTGACCTCGTGTGGCGTAAGGTTTTGTGCCTCATCTACAATAAAAAAAATATTAGACAAACTCCTGCCACGAATATAGGCCAATGGCTGTATCATTAATTTCTCTTGATTTACCATGTCGGTAATCCGTGAAAAATCCTTATCTGCTTCCTTGAATTGGTGCTGGATAAATTTCAGGTTGTCCCATAGTGGCTCCATATAGGGATTAAGTTTGGATTTGATATCGCCTGGCAAATAGCCAATATCCTTATTACTCAATGGCACAATGGGTCTTGCCAAATATATTTGTTTGAAATCACGCCTCTGCTCAAGTGCTCCTGCTAAAGCTAGCAAGGTTTTGCCTGTACCAGCCACACCTTGTATAGTTACCAAGCGCACATCTGGATTCATGATGGCATGTATGGCAAAAGTTTGCTCAGCATTTCGCGGCTTTATACCATATACAGGTACTTTATCCACTTTTTCCATTCTCTTCTCTATCGGATTGTAAACCGACAAAGCCGAGTTGGTTTCACTCTTCAATATGTAATAGCCATTTTGTACGGGCTTGCTTCTTTTCATGGCTTCACGCACAGTACAAGAGCCTGTTTGGTATAGCTTGTCAATTACCTCTGGCGCAATATCCTCCCGCACCGACCTGCCCGTGTATAGCTCGTTTACATTTTTGATCTTGCCAGTTTCGTAATCTTCGGCAATCAAATCCAGTGATTTGGCTTTTAAGCGTAAATTGATATCCTTACTTACCAATATGACTTTTCGACCAGCTTCTTCTTGCTTTACCCTTAGAGCGGCATTCAATATGCGATGGTCATTTTTGGCATCACCGAATATTTTCATGGCGTCCATTTTGGCATCTTCATTCATAATCACTTTGAAGTTGCCGCGTGTTTTGCCATTTAGCGGATTCCAATTGTGAAGCATATTGCTCTTGGAAAGTTTGTCTAGCAGACGAATAAACTCTCTTGCTTCAAAATTTTTGGTGTCATTTCCCTTTTTAAATTGATCCAATTCCTCCAGAACTGTGATGGGAATGACCACATCGTGTTCTGCAAAGTTCATAATAGAATCGTGGGAATAAAGGATAACAGAGGTGTCGAGGACGAAAATTTTCTTTTCTTTTTGTGCCTTAGCCATACGAGTAAAAGATCAAGATGCGAAATGCCAATAAGTTAGAAAATTAAACGGCATTTGCTTGTTCAGATACGACAAAAATGAATTAGCAAGAGTAGAAAATAAACTAAATGACTGATAGATAGAGGGAAAAATACCGTAATAAATGGCGGGAACTCGAAAAAATCTTGGCTCTTTTTTTCACACAACCATAAAATACCGATCACCATCTTCTTTAGGTTCTATTCGGAGTACATTGGCTAGGACGAGTCTTACGAGGGTATTTGAGGCTTTGAAGCGGTTGATGCCGGCAATTTTCCGAAACTCAACTAGCGTGATAAAATCATGCTCATTTAGGTATTGCATTAGTTTATGCTCCTTTTCGCCATATTGGAATTTCCAGCCTTTATTGGGTTTGTTTTTGCGAATTATTTCAATCAATTCCTTACTCGCTTGTATGCTTCGGTCTTGTACTCGGAAATATACTTTTTTGTGCTTTTCCTCATCGAGCACATAGTAAGGCTTGCGCTGCCCACTAGGAATATGGTAAATAGCCAAGCCTTTCTTGGCATTGAGTAAAATAAGCTCGCTAGTAAAGTCTAATTGCGGCCTAATATATTTTTGGATGGCATTATCTAGCGTAAAAACTTCCTCATCAATAAAACGCTGTCCGCTTAGGGTGCCATCATCATCGGCACCAATTATCAAGGTGCCACCTTGGCTATTGGCAAAAGCTACTATTTCCTTTACGACTTTTTCGGGATGAGCAATTTTCTTTTTGAACTCCAATTTCTGATGTTCACCTTTTTCCACCAGTATTTTGAGTTCTTGTAGGGTCATGCTTTTAGCGTTTGGAAAATGTGATTGACCAAAAATAGCAAACGCTACAGAAAGTGAATTAGTTGGCATCCAAAATTTCAACTAACAAAAGTTATATTTTTTCTAAATCCTTCATATTTTGCTCTTTTTACAGGCGAGCCTTTAAATAATTGTTGGAATACATCTTCGGTTATTTCAAGCCAATCACTTTTGCGCATTTGTGTTAATTGATCGCTGGGCTTGAATTGTGGCTCTTGATGTGGACTAGCAAAGCGATTCCAAGGGCATACATCTTGGCAGATGTCGCAGCCAAAAATCCAATCTTTCATTTTTCCTTGAAATTCATCAGGAATCTTATTTTTGAGCTCAATAGTCAAATAACTAATGCATTTGCTGCCATCCACTACATAGGGAGAAGGAATGGCATCTGTAGGGCAGGCATCCATACAGCGAGTGCATGTGCCGCAATAGTCTCCCACAGGATTATCAGGTACTAACTCCAAATCGCATATTAGCTCAGCCAAAAAGAAAAAGCTTCCCTTTTGGCGGTTGAGGAGCAGACTGTTTTTACCTACCCAACCCAAACCTGCTTTAGCGGCCCAAGGTCTTTCGAGCACAGGAGCAGAATCCACAAATATCCTCCCGCCAATTTCTCCGATATTTTCCTGTAGCTCGTCAAATAGATTTCGAAGCTTCTCTTTGATTACATAATGATAATCTTTCCCATAAGCATATTTAGCGATTTTCAGATTGCCCTCTTTTGCCAAATCCTTTTCAGGGAAATAATTATACATAAATACAATTACAGATTTGGCGCCGTCGACCAATTTTCTAGGATCTAGCCTTTTGTCGAAATGATTAGCCATATAACTCATTTCGCCATGCATACTTTGCTTCAGCCAATTTTCTAATCTTGGTGCTTCTTCTTCCAAAAAATCAGCTTTGGCAATACCACAAAAGTCAAAACCATGCTGAGCAGCTAATTGCTTGATAAGGGCAGTATGTTTGGCAGCTAAAGGCTGGCTCATGAGTTAATCAAACAGTCGGCCTGCTTGGGCGGGTGGAATTCTCTTCAAATGCTTATAGGCCAATTCTGTGGCTTCTCTACCACGAGAAGTACGTTTGATATAGCCCTCTTGAATCAAAAATGGCTCATATACTTCCTCAATGGTTTCGGATTCTTCACCTACAGCAGTTGCAATGGTGCCCAAGCCTACCGGCCCACCTTTGAACTTATCGATGATGGTGGCCAAGATACGGTTATCCATTTCGTCCAGGCCATCCTCATCCACATCCAATGCGTTAAGTGCCATTTGCGAAATAGCCATGGTTACCGTTCCCTTGCCTTTTACTTCTGCAAAATCCCTTGTACGACGCAATAGGTTGTTGGCAATTCTAGGTGTTCCTCTGCTCCGGCGGGCAATTTCGAAAGCTGCATCATCTTCCAATGGCGTATTCAGAATGCTGGCCGATCTCTTCAAAATAGTGGTCAACAATTGCGCATCGTAGTATTCCAATCGGGCGTTGATCCCAAAACGCGCTCTAAGCGGAGAGGTGAGCAAACCGCTACGGGTTGTGGCTCCAATAAGCGTAAATGGATTCAAACTAATCTGCACCGAGCGAGCATTGGGACCAGAGTCGAGCATAATATCAATCCGATAATCTTCCATGGCCGAATAAAGATATTCCTCCACTACGGGATTGAGACGGTGTATTTCGTCGATGAATAATACATCATGTGGCTCCAAATTAGTGAGCAAACCAGCCAAATCGCCCGGCTTATCCAATACTGGCCCTGAAGTAATGCGAATGCTGCTGCCTAACTCATTGGCGATAATATGCGAAAGGGTAGTTTTGCCCAAACCAGGCGGCCCATGTAGCAATACGTGATCAAGCGGCTCCTGACGATTTTTGGCAGCCGTTACGAAAATCTTCACATTATCAACTACTTTTTGCTGTCCCGTGAAATCAGAAAAAGACAGCGGTCTAAGAGCTTTTTCAAACTCCTTTTCAACCGGACTGAGTCTTTCGGAATCGGGATTTATATAATCTTCGCGCATGAGAGTTCAAATTAAACATATATACTCAATTCGGCCTTGGTTTTGGTGAAATTATCTTTTTGAAATGGCTCGTACTACCAAAAAACTGATATTACTTCTCGCCACTGGCGCACGCATCTAACAACATTTTTTAATCACCGCTAGCCAACGCTGGCGCACTCGTGTCTCGTGTGACTCTGATGTTTATTCTCTGATAATCAATTACTTATTTAGTAACCTTAACAACTATTTGTATCAAATAGATTGCAATTCATGATAGAATAATTAGCAAAACAATTCCTTTGCCTTCTATTTTTTTGTTGAAAAAACAATGCAAATCTATTATTACAAACCTAAAACTAAATTGCAGGCGCATTCATCTACAGATCAAACCTAATTGACTATGAGAAAAATTGCCATTTTATTCCTTTTCACCAACCTGTTTTTTTCCTGCTCTGAACAATCCTCTACTGAGACAGAAACAGCCAAATACAATCAAAAATACCGCTTTGAGGTAGTGGATACAGTTTACATCGACTTTATGGGCGATTTGCAATTGATTGAAATAAATGAAGAAGGCGGGAGGATGATTGGCATCAATGGCACTAATGGCGAAATCGTAGAACTAGGCTTAGATGGCTCGTTTATTGGCACTTATGATCGTAAGGAAGGGCCGAATGGTCACGGAAGATTTATCGAAAAAATTGGCTTCTTCGGTCCAGATAAACGAGTGCTTGAAGGCCTCGCGAATGTTCTGATCTACGATGATCAATGGAATGTGATTGAAAAACTGGATCATAAAGGTGAAGCACAATTCTATGTAATAAATAGAGCCAAACAAGCGGCTGAAATTGTAGAATGGGAAGGAAGCCCACATTTAATCCTCAATACAAACGATACTGACTATAGAAAATACGAGAAAAGTGAGGAGCCATTTTACCGAATCAAACTATTCAATTTGGAAACAGGAGAGAAAGTTGGTGCTTTTCCGCTCGCAAGTGATGATCCCTATTTACAAATTCCTGATTTGAATTTGACAGAATTAAAACCACGTTTTCTGTGGAGCGAAAATCGGGTGTATATCAAAATGCCGCTATCCAACGAAATAGAAATATGGGAAAAAGCGGGAGGAGAATATACGCTCAATAAATTCACCCCGAAGCTGGAAAATATGGACTTACCTCCCGCTATTCCAAGCCAAAGAATTACGTCGAATGAAGACTTTTGGCAAGGAATTAAAAACGGGCTTAAAAATGGCTCCTTCACATTCAATGTATATCCAATGGAGATTGATGGAGATGAGGTAGTTTTTATTTCCTACCGAACACCGCTATCAGCGGCACTTGTAGATGACATGGAAGATCGCGATATGGCAAAATACATTGAGTATAACAAAATGATAAAAACCTATCAATTCCCAATCGTGAATGGAGAAATTGGCTATCCTGAATCAGAATTAACCAACCCAACCGCTGGAGCACTTCGAATCAATGATCGACAATTCCTGATGAAAATGTCTTTAGAAGGCTTTGACGAAGAGCCAGAAATGATTCCTTATTTGAAATACGAATTAGTAAAAGAAAATTAGTTTGAAGAGGCTTTAATTTCGTTAGCTTGTGTTATCCTCCGCTTGCGCACGCGTTTCAACAACATTTTTTAATCACCGCTAGCCAACGCTGGCGCATGCGTGCCCCGTGTGACTCCGTTGTTTTATTCGATGATAATCAATTACTTATATAGCATTCTTAACAACTATTTGTATTAAATAGATTGCAATTCATGATTGAATAATTAGCTAAACAATTCCTTTGTCTTCTACTTTATTGTTGAAAAACAATAAAAACCTATTGCTAAAAAACTAAATTGCAGGAGCATCCATCTACAAGACAAACCAATTCGACTATGAGAAATATTGCCTTTCTATCCTTTTTCGTCAGCCTGTTTTTTTCCTGCTCTGAGCAATCCTCTACTGAGACAGAAACAGCCAAATACAATCAAAAATACAGTTTTCAAGTGGTGGATACCTTGTATATTGACTTTATGGGCGATTTGCGATTGATGGAAGTAAATGAAGAAAGTGGCCGAATGTTGGGAATAAATGGTACCAATGGTGAAATCGTAGAATTGAATATAGATGGCTCACTGATAGGCACCTACGATCGAAAAGAAGGCCCCAATGGGTACGGTAGATTTATTGAGAAAATTGGCTTTTTCGGATCAGATAAAAGAGTGCTTGAGACACCAACTCATATTTTGATTTACGATTCAGATTGGAATATCATTGAGAAAATAGAAAATCAGTCTGAAGCTCAGTTTTATGTAATAAATATGGCCAAACAGGCTGCTCAGATTGTGGAATGGGAAGGTAGCTCGCATTTAATCCTTAATACAAATGATTCTGATTATAGGAAGTATGAGAAAAGTGAGGAGCCTTTTTATAGATTCAAATTATTAAATCTAGAAACAGGAGAGAAAGTTGGTGCTTTTCCGCTCGCAAGTGATGATCCCTATTTACAAATTCCTGATTTGAATTTGACAGAATTAAAACCACGTTTTCTGTGGAGCGAAAAGCGGGTGTATATTAAAATGCCGCTATCCAACGAAATAGAAATATGGGAAAAAGCAGGAGAAGAATATACCCTCAATAAATTTACACCGACGCTGGAAAATATGGACTTACCTCCCGCCATTCCAAGCCAAAGAATTACGTCGAATGAAGACTTTTGGCAAGGGTACAAAAATGGACTAAAGAATGGATCCTTCACTTTTGGTAGCTATCCAATGGCGATTGACGGAGAAGAAGTAGTCTTTATTTCTTATCGAACTCCTCTGTCCTCTGTATTAATTGATGAATTGAAAGACAACGATTTTGAGGCCTATTCTAGGTTATCCAAAATGGTTAATGCATATCATTTTCCAATTGTTAATGGTGAAGTTGGATATCCAGAATTAGAATTCTCTGCAATAGGTCCTAAATATAGAATCGGGGATCAGCAATTTATCCTGAAAATGTCCTTAGAGGACTTTGACGAAGAGCCGGATATGATTCCTTATCTCAAATATGAACTAGTTAAAGAATTATAGATCGGACGTGCTTTAAATTCGTTAGCTTGTATTATCCACCTGCAAGAGTCAATTTTGCAAAAAATAATACAAGATGAGGCCCAATCAGCGGAAAAATATAATCTATTCCTTAATCCTGGTACTAGCTGTATTTGTAGTTTGGAAATACAGACAAAATCAAGAAATAAATAAGGCTACTACTTATGTAGAGTACCACGGCCAAACCATGGGAACCATCGCCTACAATGTGAAATACATTGATGCGGGAGGTAAAAACCTGAAAGTAAGTACCGATTCTTTATTAAAAGCATTTAATCAGTCTCTATCCACATATATTACTGATTCTGAAATCTCTACTTTTAACCAAGGTACCATCTTCCCATTCGAAACATCTCATTTTTATAAAGTTTTATCAGCTAGCAAAGAGGTATTTGAAGCCACAAATGGCGCTTTTGACCCAACAGTAGGGCCATTGGTGAATGCTTGGGGTTTTGGGCCGGAAGGACGTAAAACACCTCTAGACGAAGACATTGCTGCAATAAAAGAAAAAGTAGGTTTCGATAAGATTTTCTTTGACTCGATTTCAGTTTGTAAACTGCATGAGGGCGTATATTTAGACTTTTCATCCATTGCCAAAGGGTATGCTGTTGATTTAGTCGCTGAATTGCTAGAAGCAAATGACATTTACAATTACTTGATAGATATCGGTGGAGAGCTTAGAGCTAAGGGTAAAAACCTAGAAAATAATACTTGGCGGATTGCCATTGAGAAACCAGTTCAAGATAATTTTTCACGCGAAAGCTCGGCTATTTTAGTCTTAGAAGACAAAGCAATTGCCACATCAGGCGATTATAGAAATTATTATGAAAAGGATGGCAAAAAAATCGCTCATTCAATAAACCCAAAAACCGGCTATCCTGCTGAGCAAAACATTCTATCATCTACAGTGGTGACCGAAAACTGCATGCTAGCAGATGCTTACGCCACCGCATTTATGGTTCTTGGATTTGAGGCATCAATCAACGTTCTGAAACAGCATCCCGAGATTCAAGTGTTTTTCATTTATGCCGATGATTCCGGCGAGATAAAGACCTTCACTTCTGAAGGGCTAAATTTAGAAATAGTGGATGAAAACTTATGATGGATCGAACTGCAAAGACTGAATGGTTCGATGAGTGGTTCAACTCGCCCTATTATCACATATTATATCGCCATCGCAACGAGCAAGATGCAGCGCATTTTCTAGATAATATCATTGCCTTTTTGAATTTTAATAGCCGGCACAAAATTCTTGATTTGGCTTGTGGTAAAGGCCGACATAGCATTTATCTGAATAAAAAAGGCTTCGATGTTATTGGCGTGGATTTATCTGAGGCCAATATTCAAAAGGCCAATATTTACGCAAATAATCGCTTGCATTTTATCCAAAAGGACATGAGAAATTTGGGTTTCAAAAAGGAATTTGATTTTGTACTCAACTTGTTTACCTCATTTGGATATTTTGAAGATGATACAGAAAATGAAAAAGTAATAAAGCAAGTTTCCAAATCTCTGAACGATGGAGGCATATTATTTTTAGATTTTCTGAACCCAAAATGGGTGGTCAATAAACTGGTTTCCAAAGAAACGAAGTCTATCGAAGGCATCGATTTTCACATAGAAAGGCGGGAGGAAAATGGGTATATTTTAAAGGATATCCTTTTCCACGCAGAAGGTAAAGATTATAGATACCAAGAACGAGTAAAGGCAATTTCTTGTGAGGAGTTTAAGCATTATTTCCTAGCCGCAGGACTCATGCTTGAGGAAATTTTTGGAGATTATGATCTTCAGGCCTTTGACGAAAACCAATCTGAACGGATGATTTTTGTGGCAAGAAAGAATTGACAATGGAGGCTATTCTACTTCTTCAGGAACTTCCTCCAGTTTTTCAATCCAAAAATTATTGAAGCCTTCGCCCAAGTGCAGGGTAATTAATCGCTGCTGAAGCAAATCCAAAATAGCCAAGAAATTGAAAATAATGGCGATTCTATCTGGCATTTCGGTAATCAAATCTTCGAAGGCAATTTTACCAGTGATTGAAACCATTTGCATTACAAAATCGCGCTGCTCGCCAATGGTATATTGGAACTCCCTTACTTCATGGCGTGGCTTATTTTTTTCAAGCTCATAGCGATCAAGTACTTTTTTGTACACCTTCAATAGCTTGTACATATCTACATGTTGCAGCTCAGCCTCAACATCAGTTTTGCCGGCTATCGACAGAATCTCTTTTTGGATATTACCACGCTTTTCTTTTTGAAGCCATTCTTCTTCCCAAGAGCTAAACTGCCCAACTACTTCTTTGAATCTCTTATATTCCAACAAATGCCTGATCAATTCCTCCCGCGGATCTAATTCATTGCCCTCTTCATCAAGCTCCGGCCTTGGCAACAGCATTTTTGATTTTATACGCATAAGAGTGGCTGCAACAAAAATAAATTCACTAGCTACTTCCAAATTCATTTTCTCCAAATGCTTAAGATAGTCGAGAAAATCGGCTGTAATCTTTGAAATTGGAATGTCGTAAATATCTAATTCATCCCTTTCTATAAAGAAAAGTAGCAGGTCGAAAGGACCTTCAAAAAGCGGTAACTTTATTTCGAATGACATAAGCGGGAGGTTAAAAATAGGATAAAATTACCAAACTATTAATCTCCAATAATAAATGGCTATTTTTGCATCTCTAATGTTTTTTTAACTTAGCCCTATTGTTCAAAACATTTTGTGGTAGAGTCGGTTAGAAAAGAGAATTTTAATTGAGATTATGCAAATAAAACCAGGCCCTCTTCTTTCGGGAATCAATTCACCAGAAGACCTTAAAAAGCTTGATCGTAATCAGCTAGTAAAAGTTTCTGAAGAACTAAGGCAATATATAATTGACAATGTGTCCGTCTTTGGTGGGCATTTTGGAGCTAGTTTAGGTGTAGTTGAATTAACTGTAGCACTACATTATATTTTCAATACTCCTGAAGACCAGCTGGTTTGGGATGTAGGCCATCAGGCCTATGGACATAAAATCTTAACTGGCCGGAAAGAACGCTTTCATACCAATAGAATTTATGGTGGAATTTCAGGTTTTCCCAAAAGAAAAGAAAGCGAATATGATACTTTTGGAGTAGGTCATTCTTCTACCTCTATATCTGCAGCATTGGGAATGGCTGTAGCTTCAAAATACTTAGGGCATAGCCAAAAACAACATATTGCAGTAATTGGCGATGGAGCAATGACGGCAGGTATGGCTTTCGAAGCGATGAATCACGCAGGAGTTTCTGATACCAATTTGCTAATAATCCTCAATGACAATTGCATGAGCATCGACCCAAATGTGGGAGCGCTCAAAGAATATTTAACAGACATTACCACTTCTCATACTTACAATAAAGCCAAAGATGAAATTTGGAATATCTTAGGCAAATTCAGTCGATTCGGAAGCAGTGCTCAAGAAATAGTATCGAAAGTTGAAAATAGCATTAAGAGCTTTTTATTGCAGCAAAGCAATCTGTTCGAATCGTTGAATCTCCGCTATTTCGGACCTGTAGATGGTCATGATGTAAATCACTTAGCGCATGTGCTTGAGGACTTGAAAGATATTCCCGGACCTAAAATTTTGCATTGTGTAACTGTAAAAGGTAAAGGATACGGCCCAGCTGAAAAAGATCAAACTAAATGGCATGCACCTGGACTTTTCGATAAGGTAACAGGGGAGATATATAAAAAAGTAAATACCACTCCAAAACCACCTAAATACCAAGATGTATTTGGTCATACGATCGTGGAATTGGCTGAAAAAAATAAGAAAATAATGGGCGTAACACCTGCAATGCCTTCCGGCTCATCTATGAATATTATGATGAATGCAATGCCGGATAGAGCATTTGATGTAGGGATTGCTGAGCAGCATGCCGTTACATTTTCCGCAGGTTTAGCTACACAGGGTTTAGTACCTTTCTGCAATATTTATAGCTCTTTTATGCAGCGTGCTTACGATCAAGTAGTACATGATGTATGCTTGCAGAATCTGCACGTAGTCTTCTGTTTGGATAGAGCGGGTTTTGCGGGAGCAGATGGCCCAACACATCATGGGGCATATGATATTGCTTTTATGCGCTGCATACCAAACATGGTAGTAGCAGCTCCAATGGATGAGGAAGAGCTTCGCAATATGATGTTTACTGCTCAGCTACCAAGAGATACGGCATTTACTATTAGATATCCACGTGGTGAAGGTGTGATGTCTGAGTGGAGGACACCTATGCAGGAATTACAAGTTGGAAAAGGAAGAATAATCCGAGAAGGGGAAGATGTTGCCATTCTTACACTTGGACATATTGGTAATTATGCGGTAGAGGCATGTCAAAAATTAGCAGAAGAGGGTGTGTTTCCAGCACATTATGATATGCGTTTTGCCAAACCTATTGATGAAGTAATGCTAGATGAGGTTTTTAGCAAATTCAACAAAGTGATTACAGTAGAGGATGGTTGCTTAATGGGTGGCTTTGGTAGTGCTGTGTTAGAGTATATGGCTGATAAAGGATATACTGCCAAGGTAATTAGATTGGGCATTCCAGATAGTGTAATTGAGCATGGTACACAGTTGGAACTACATAGAGAGTGTGGGTTTGATCCAGATGGAATTGCTCAAACAGTAAGAAAAATTCTTCAGCCGAGCTATAGCTTAATTTGATTTCCTCCTGATGTGGCCTGATCTATTTCATACCGATGCTGGGAAAGGTGTGCCAGTAGTTTTTCTTCACGGCTTTTGTGAAAACCTATCGATCTGGAATGATTTTATGCCAGATATTGCCAGTAATCACAGGTTTGTAAGTATTGACTTGCCTGGCTTTGGAGGTAGTCCTCTTTTAGAAAATACTACCATCGAAAATGTAGGTGAATGTGTTTACCAATTCTTAAAGAATATCGGCATCGACAAATGTCACATCTTTGGTCATTCATTGGGTGGATATGTAGCCTTGGCCATTGAAGAAAAGCATCCTGAGTTTACCTTATCAATTGGCCTAATTCATAGCAATGCATTTGCAGATGGAGAAGAAAAGAAAATTAATCGAAATAAGAGTATTGAGTTTATCCAAAAACATGGTGCTGATACTTTCTTGCAAACTTTTGTGCCATCCCTTTTCAATCCTGAAAGAAGAGAAGAACTTCAAGGTACCATTCAGATTTTGAGTAACTTAACTAAAGAAACAAGCAAAGAAACGATGCTTGCCTACACGGCTGCAATGCGAGATAGGGAAGATAGATCAAGTTTGATATCGCAGACAAACAAAGCAATACTTTTTGTAGCAGGAGCCTATGATGGCCTTATTAACATGGAACTTAATCTAGCTCATAAAGAACTGATTAAAAATGGAGAATTCCATGTATTGCCAAATTCGGGTCATGTAGGGATGTATGAAGAACCTGAAAAGTTGTTACGCATTATAAACAGTTTTATACAGGAACTTCATGATGACGCCCAATCCGACCCACAATCTTAATACAGAAATCAACACGTCTCTAGAAAATCTCTGAAAATTTGGTAATCTGCATCCATCTTAATAGAGAATTTTGGCATATTCAAAAGGCCAGCCACTTGGTCTGGAATTGGAATATTAACCTCCAACACCTCCTCTACAATTTGCGGAAATTTGATTGGATGTGCCGTTTCTAAAAATACCATAGGGTAACTTTTGGCCTCAGATTTTTTTAATGCTGTGTAAGCTACTGCTCCATGCGGTTCTATAATATACCCAAATTTTTGATGCACACTTTTTATCGTATTTATGGTTTCTATCTCATTGATTGCGATGGATTGTACATATTGTTTCATGTGGTCATCAGTATCAAATAATGCCCTAAGTCTCACAAAATTACTTGGATTGCTAACATCCATTGCATTAGACATCGTAGCAACAGTTGGCTCAGGAGAATACAGCCCATTATTAAAATAACGTGGAACCGTATCGTTACTATTAGTTGCCGCAATAAATGACTTTACTGGCATTCCCATTTTCATTGCTAGTACACCGGCAGCGATATTTCCAAAATTTCCACTAGGCACCGAAAACACTGGAGGATGCCTATATGACTTTAACTGAGTCCAAGCAGATAAATAATAAAAAAACTGAGGTAACCAACGTGCTATGTTTATAGAGTTAGCCGAGCTCAAATTCATTTTTTTATTTAGATTTTCGTCCGTGAATGCCTGCTTAACTAGTGCCTGACAAGAATCAAAGTCTCCATTTACTTCAATTGCTTTAATATTTCCACCTAATGTTGTGAGTTGTTTCTCTTGCAGGTCACTCACCTTGCCAGATGGGTAAAGTATTACAACATTTATACCTTCTACATTCAAAAAGCTATTCGCTACTGCTCCACCAGTATCTCCCGAAGTAGCTACTAAAATGGTTAATTCCTTTTCTTGACGAAAATGTGCTAAACAGCCAGCAAGAAATTTGGCTCCTACATCTTTAAATGCCATAGTGGCACCATGAAAAAGTTCGAGTGCAAATACATCCTTATCAAGCTCTTTCAATGGAAATGGGAAACTCAAGGTATCAGAAATGATATCGTGAAGGATATCTTCTGGAATTTCTTTATTTATAAAAGGACTTATAAGTATTTGTGCTAGCTCAATTAACTCCAGAGTAGCAAAATCATTCCATTCAGCAGTGGAATAATGAGGAATAAATTGCGGAAAATATAAACCTCTATCTGGCGCAAGCCCTTTGATCACAGCTTGTTGAAAATTGACTCTGTGGTTATGATTTGTTAAACTATAGTAGTTCATCATTTTAAATATCAATTGAAGAAATAAGTTTGGCTCCATAGGGGCTAATCATGTTTACATAGCTTGCATGCTCAATCGCTAATTGCTCATATTGTAGGCTCATTTCTTTTGCTACCTTTTTAGCAATATCCAACCCTTTGGATAACATAAAAATTGATGGACCGGAACCTGATATACCACCTCCTAATGCTCCTGCCTCCATTGCGACTTTTTTGGCTTCTTGAAATCCGGCAATTAAGAAAGAGCGCTCTGGTTCAATAATTTCGTCATGTAAGGATCGGCCAATTAGTCCATAGTCGCTCGAAAATAAACCAGCTACTAAAGCCCCAACATTTGCCCATTGTTGGGTAGCCGATTTCAAAGAAACCTTCGCCTTTAATAGCGCTCTCGAATCAGATGTTTTAAGTTCAATCTGAGGGTGAATAACAGACACAAAAAGTTCATCTGGAAATGGAATGCGGATTATATCTAAAGGAGAATGCGTTCGGACTAAGGTAAACCCACCCAAAATACTAGGTGCAACGTTATCAGCATGAGCTGTTCCGGAGGCCAATCTTTCACCTACCATGGCAATGCTGATTAACTGCTCATTTGACAAAACATTTCCAAATAACGAATTTATAGCAAATGCCGCACTGGCTGCAGATGCAGCACTAGAGCCTATTCCACTTCCGGGTGGAATTCCCTTAAATATGCTTACATCCAAACCAATAGGTGATATTCCTGAGACTTCAAAAAATGCTTGGAGCACAACGCCTACCACATTCTCCTCAAGTTTATAAGACAGATCAGCTCCTTTAATTTCTATTATTTTAGTATAAGATCTGTCTGATAAACTAATCTTTACCAAATCAGATGGTTCATTTAGAGCAAATCCAAGTACATCAAAACCGCAAACTACATTGGCAACAGTTGCTGGTGCGCTTACAACAACCTCCCGCTTCTTCAATTTTAAAAACTTTTCCATATCAATGTTCTTGTAGAGTTCTTATAATATCTGCAAAAATTCCAGAGGCAGTAACCTCTGCACCGGCTCCAGCTCCTTTGATCATTAATGGCTGATCTTGGTACCTTTTAGTATAATAAAGCACGACATTATCTTTCCCTTCCAAATTATAGAATGGATGATTTAAGGGGATCTCTTCAAGTGAAGTTGTTGCTCCTTCTTCTGACCATTTGGCAACGACTTTAAGTTTCGTCCCATTATTGCGAGATTTTAAATATATCTCTTTGAATAAATCCTCATTCAAATATAGCTCTCTAATAAAATCTTCAATGGTAGCTGCGTTCATAATATGATTGGGTATAAACCCTCGATGCTTAACATCGCTTTGCTCCAAAGACGCCCCACTTTCTCTTGCTAGAATTAATAGTTTTCGGATTACATCTAGACCACTTAAGTCCATTCTCGGATCTGGCTCTGTGTAACCTTGCTTCATTGCTTCTAATACTATCTCTGCAAAAGGCTTTGTAGAATTATATTGATTGAATATGAAATTGAGGCTACCTGACAATACTGCTTCAATGCGTAAAATACGATCTCCACTGCGGATTAAATCCTTAAGCGTATTAATTACAGGCAAACCAGCGCCTACATTGGTTTCAAATAGAAATGGAGCTTTATATAATCTTGATAAATACTTGAGTTCATGATAGTCTGACAAAAGAGAAGAACAAGCAATTTTATTACAAGTAACAACAGCAATACCATGCTTTAAAAAATTCTTATAAAGGAAAGAAACCTCCTGGCTTGCTGAATTATCCACAAACACTGAATTTCGCATATTCATATTTATGATTTCCTGCTGCCACTCAATTAACGTTTTATATTCCTCTTGTTGTCGTAGTTCATTTTGCCAATCGACTAAGGAAAATGGCTCCATACTCACTTTTCTATTCTTAGAATTGGCTAAGCCAAAAATTTTAATTCTCAACCCTAACTCCTCTCCAAGCCATTGTTCTTGATGCTGGATTTGCTCTAACAAACGACTTCCTACATTTCCCAATCCGGCAATAAATAAGTTAAGTTGTTTCAATGGTGGAGAGAAAAAAGCATCATGGATTACATTCAATGCTTTCCGCTTATCCCTCTCTTTCAATACAATTGAAATGTTTCTTTCTGTGGATCCTTGTGATATGGCTCTCACATTAATTCCATATCGACCTAAAGCTGAAAACAGTCTTCCTGATATCCCATGATGGTTCTTCATCCCATCACCAATAAGTGCCACAATTGCCAATGACTCCTCACATATTGGCGGTTCAATTGTGCCCTTACTTATCTCTATACTAAATTCCCCAGACAGAATTTTTGTCGCTTCAATCAATTGGCTTTCATTAATTCCAACTGAAATACTGTGCTCAGATGAGCTTTGGGTAATAAATACCACATTTATCTTAGCTGTTGCAAGAGAACCAAACAACCTGCTTGCAATACCGGGCACTCCAATCATTCCTGGACCACAAATAGTAATAAGTGCTATATTACTTATCCCAGAAGTCCCTGTTACAGGTTGATCCTTTGAGTCATTCTTAAGTATTAAGGTGCCTGAATTTTCTGGAGCGAATGTATTTTTAATTCTAACGGGAATCCTCTTTGTAGCCACGGGCTGAAGACTTGGAGGAAATATAACTTTGGCTCCAAAGTGAGACATCTCCATGGCTTCATCGAATGATATATTCGAAATTACTTTCGCCTCTGGAACAAGTCTTGGATCAGCAGTCAATAATCCATCTACATCAGTCCATATTTCAAGTATTTCAGCATCAAGCGCATCAGCAACAATGGATGCAGAATAATCTGATCCTCCTCTACCCAAAGTAGTGAAATCTCCATGGGCTGTAGTGCCAATAAAGCCAGGCACAATCAACCAGTTCATATTTGAATTATATGCATTTTGGATTAATGAGCGGGAGGTTACAAAGTCTACTTGAGCATCTCCATAAGTTGCATCTGTTTTAATAAATTCCCTTACATCTATTAAGGCAACTTTTTCTCCACGCTCTTGCAAGTAATTAAATATAATTAAAGAAGAAAGCCGCTCTCCATAGCTCATTAAGTGATCAACAACTTTAGGGGAAGCTTCATTTAGCCTATAGACGGCATCAAGCAGCGATTCTGCTTCATTCAACAAAACTTTAATTGCACTCAAAACATGACTTTGCTTTGAAATTGGCATTAACAATTTTACTATCTCTATATGTTGAGAAGTTACATCTGAAATAACTGTTTGGTAACTGAGATCATTTTGCACAGCCCGTTTCACTGAGAGTATAAGTTTATCTGTAACTCCAGCAATTGCAGAAAAAACAATAACACCTTTTGGCATCTCAAAATAAGCTTCAACAATTGTCTCTACTTGCTTGATAGATTCTACATTCTTAATTGAAGAACCGCCGAATTTTAATATATGCATGAGTTATCTCCATATTATAAATTGAAAAAAATAATCGTGTTTAAGTCTATGTGGAATAGACCCTATTTGGATAGGATAATATGAAAGAGTGCCCCCTTACGGGGTTGTGGTAGTTGAGGTAGTGGTTACCAAAAAGGCATAGGATGTACTTCCTTGAGATAAGGTAGAAGTAATCGCTAATTGTGTATTATGCCTTAACATGGCTGAAATATTGACAAAAGTTTCTTCTCATCCAAGGGAAAATATACAGAAGTAAGTAAAATACATTTTTCTTCTCTCCAATCTTAATTAACTTTATATGACAAACCATTCTGCCATTTGATCCATATACTATTTAATAAATTGATTATTAATGACATTTAAAAAACTAGACCCCTTATTACATGTGCCTCTGAGACTGGCCGCTATGTCTATTCTGATATCTGAAGAAGAAGCAGATTTTGTTACTTTAAAAAAGCGGATTGAAGCTACAGCCGGAAACCTAAGTGTGCAATTGGATAAACTGAGTCAAGCTGGATACATAGAAGTGGAGAAAGGTTTTAAGGGAAAAATGCCTCACACTAGCTTCAAAATTACCGATAGAGGTGTGGCTGCTTTTGAGAACTACCTCGATGCGCTTCGGAGTTATTTGCCATCAAAAAACAACTAAAATAAAAAATTAGAAACGGTTTTTGAAATTTCCTCTATGAATACAAATGCTCAAACCAAAGACCCATTCAGTTATATCAATCTGCTAATTGCTGTACTATCTGTATTTGTACTGTTGATTATGTTTATAGACACGGTCGCTAAAATTGATGAGGAAACTAGCCTGCTCTTTAATTACTTAGATTTTGGTATTTGCATGATTTTTTTGGGGGACTTTGTTTATCGCTTCTATAAAGCTCCATCAAAACTCCAATTCATGAAATGGGGATGGATTGACCTTCTATCAAGTATTCCAAATCTTGATATCTTTCGCTATGGACGCTTATTTCGACTAATTCGAATTATTAGACTATTTAGAGCTTTTCCCGACATAAAGGCATTCATTAATGGCCTTTTTAGTAACAAATCCTACGGCACAATTGTCAGTGTATCTCTGTTAACAATGGTTATAGTATTGAGTTCTTCCATATTTATTCTACAAGCCGAAAATGCTCCTAACAGCAATATTAGATCTGCTGAAGATGCCATATGGTGGGCTTTTGTAACTGTTACAACAGTTGGTTATGGAGATTTGTATCCAGTTACAAGTATTGGAAGATTGATTGCTGTGGCGGTAATGACTTGTGGTGTTGGTCTATTTGGAACATTCACTGCTTTAGTAGCATCTTGGTTTGTAGACAATAAGCAGGAATGACTAAATGCTAAGTACAATCTTATTTAAAGCAAAATAGCCTCAGAAAATTCCGAGGCTATTCTATTGTCTCTATTTATTCCTTACTCGAAACTTGTACTTCCATCCTCCTGTACTACATATCTGAAATTGTAGTATCTACTTGCTGGGCGAGTAGCTAAATCTACAAATGCTGGATCAGAATAATCAGGCGTTGGTGCTCCTTGATAATAGCTTTCTATTTCCAGTTTTCCATATTTTCCATCTGCTGTTTTGAATACAATGATCCTTCCTGGTATTGGTATAATAGCATGCGGAGGATTACCTACTTGCCCTGTATAATTGTACCAAGGCGTTTCGGCAGAAGTTGAAATAGCTAATTGTTCCTCACTATCAGCTACAATCCCCGTAGCAGGAGCACTAGAAATTGACTCGAATGTACCTGTAATCATAGTTGCTCCACCTTGGCCTGGCCCACTTACTCCGCCATTAAAGCGGATAGTTGTTCCAGCAAATGCGATATCCCAATTGCTGCTAGCAGAATCCGCTTTGCTCACTTCTTGGTTGGTTCGCAAATTATAAAATGTGTACTCACTGCTCGAAAGTGCAGGCAGATCTCTAACCTCCTCAGATACGATCGTTTCTATCGGAGTTTCGTCTTCAGGATCATTTTCGCATGCACTAAACATAAATAAGCTTGCAAAAAGTAAAATGGTCATGCGTATGTTGAATACATTAAATTGTTTTGTGTACATATTATTAATTGTTTAAAGAGTTTTTGAAAAATTGATTTTTGCGCCCACAAAAAAGACCCTCCCCGCCAATGAGGGTTCGTAAGTGTTTGTTGACCCTAGAATATTGTTGATGCCAGCATCTAATTGCCATAGCTTTCCAAAGGACTTTTGCGCAGCGAAATTGAGCAGAACATAGCCTTTGCTGTATTCTCTAGGATCGTCTATAATGCCACTCCCATTAAGATCGGCTACCCCAAACCTCCCGCGATAGATTGCTCTGAGGTACGTATTGAGTGAAGGCTTCACAAACTGGTAGCCAATTTTCAAATTGCCCGAATGTGCTGAACGATAACTCAGTCCTCCATAATCCGAAGTTTCTACTTGCATTACCCTCCCGCTACTAATGTCTCTTTTAAAGACTTCGCCGGCTTTGATACTTTCCCATACATCCACATCTCGCGTATTGAGATATGCATAGCCTAATCCAAAATCCCATTTTTCATTAGGCTTCCAATTAGTTTGCAATTCTGCTCCCTGCGTTATGACCCTAGCAATATTGAAATAACTAAATACTGACTGCCCATTGGTTTTAATCGCTACTGGAGCAGTGTCTATTAGATTCTCAATTGAGTTATGATAGAAATTAACTTGGGTCTTAACTCCAGGGTATGGATTTATATTTACTCCTAAGTTATATGAAAATGAGCTTTCTGCCTGAATCTGTTCAAGGTTTTCAAGGTTTCTTAACACCTGAGAAATAAGACCTTGCTGTTGCATTTGAAGAATGCTCTCCTGCAAAATTGAAGACCCTACTACGCTATATCCTGCTGTCGCATTGGTGAAATTTAATAGTAGCTGTCTGAAATCTGGTGCCTTAAAACCAGCACCAACACCAAACTGAACAATCAAATTGTCTGAGAATTGATGTCTAATAGATGCTTTTGGACTCCATTGGGAAGCGTATTGGCTATGGTTATCATATCGCAGACCAAGCGTAAGTTCTGGTAGGTTTGTAGGCAACAATTGGTATTGCCCAAAAATATACTGCGAAAGAAATCGATTTTCTTCATTGTAGCGAGTGGCTTCTACTTGCTCACTAAATTGACCCGCACCAAATGTTACAATATGTGAGGAGCTGGGCATAAAATCATATTGCAGTTCATTCCTACTAAAAGACTGATCGAAAAAACTTGCGTCAAACAGCCCATCTTTTGATTGATACTTCGATTCTGACTCATTGAAGAAGCTTGTGTAATAATGCCTCAGTTCAGCTTTATGCCTTTCGCCAAACCTCAAAGACAAAGTAGGCATCAGGTTTATATCCTTTTGCTGGGTTAAGATTTGCAGGTTTTGCGTTTCATCAGCTTCTACTATAGATTCAAAATTCTCTTGATTTTCCAGATAAGATCGAGCGGTCATTTGCAACCTCGCCCAAGGTTTTATTTGATAAGATACCTTGCCTTGTATGGTTTGAGCGTCAAATTTTGGTGCTGTTTTGGAGATGCTTTCTGGTGTAAGATCGTAGCCATCAGAGCTTAGATGATCGGCAAAGAAATTGAAAGCAAACTTATCCAACCGTACTCCAGCTTGCCCTTGCAGATTCAATGTATTGAAAGAGCGATATTGGGATTGAAGAGAGGCATTAAGGCCTGCTTTTGGCGAATCGGTGATAATATTGACCACGCCAGCAATGGCTTCACTCCCATATAGCGAGGATGCGGGACCTCTTACAACCTCAATCTGCTTCACGTTTCCAACAGCTAGCCTACTTAAATCTAATGTGCCCGCAGTACGTCCAATTACGGGCTCACCATCAATCAAAATTAGTATATATTCTGAACTAAGACCTTGCATTTGCAAGCCCGTTCCATGATCAGAAACTACTTGCAAACCCGTTTGCTCTAGCAACACTTCATCCAAGCGCAGCGAGTTCATACGCTTTATTTGCTCAGCAGAAATTACTGTGACAGCTGCGGGCAAATCTTCATAACTCCTTTGGGTACGTGTAGCAGAAACAACTACTGTTTCAAGATTGAGCAATTCTTCTTCAAGTAAAATATCCAAGGTGGCTTGTTCATTCTCTGCAATATCAATTTTCACTGTATGTTTCTTAAAACCAACCGCACTAATTTCTAGAATATAGCTCCCTGGCTTTTCAAAAAGTATTGCGTACAAACCGTTGAAATCTGTAGTTGTTCCAGTGCTCAATCCCTGAATATGAAGATTGGCAAAAGCTAAAGGTGAATTATCTTCTGCACTCATTACTTGTCCTGAAACTTGAGTTTGGCTGAAACCCATTTGAGTGAAAAAACAGGTAAAAATTAGGCATAGCACAGCCATGAGCCCTTTATTTGAAGGATTTGCCATTTGATTAGTTTTTTGAAAAAGCGGGAGGAAATTTGCTTTAGATTATATGCATTCCCCCCATATAAAACCTCCCGCTTTTGTTTAAAAAAATCTATTGTAAAACAGGTATTGTTTCTAGCAACTCAGCCCATTCAGCTTTTTGACTAATTCCCGGTTTTCTCAAGCCAAAAAACTGTGCGGTCAACTCTCCCTTTTTATCAAAAAGTTCAATGGAAGAAACGGTACCATCTTCAGTAGGCTTATGCACGATCCACGCTTCATTGATTTCGTTTAATCTCAAATGCATATTAAACTCCGGATCCATTATATTGAGCCAAGAATCTGTCATTCGTTCATTCGGGCCTAGTAGTTTTATGGTTCTTACTTTTCCTTGGTGGATCTGAATATTTCCACTATTGCCTGCAAAAATCATGATTGGTAGTTTCATGCTAGCAGATTGCTCTAATACATCCTGAATTGCAGATATCGCAATTGGAAAACTAAATTTGCTCTCAGCCAAATGAATGGCCTTTTGACGATGCACTTCATACTTGCGAAGCATTCCGAAGAAATCATGTGTGTCTTTTAATCCAGCCCATTCACTAAGAAAAGCTTCACTATCAATATCCTCTTTGTATTGTGTTGGCTCAGCTGGAAAAACTTGTTGAGCAAATGACTGGTCGCTCGATGTAAAATCTTGAATCAATTGTTGATAAGCTTCACGATTACTTTTATCCTGTAGGTAAATTTTTGTGATCGCAACTCCTTGCTTATCGAATACTTGAATACTTTCTAGCCATCTGTCCTTTTTAGGTTGCTTCACAGCAAAGGCAACATGCCAAGCCTTGAAAAATACCCGTGTTTCGATAGGACCAATGACAGTCGCCATTTGACGTTCGCCTTCTCCCATTATATTAATTTTCTGGAAGGTGCCCTTATTTTCGAGTACACAGTGATCATTGCGCGTGAGAGACATCACCTTACCTAGTGATTTGAGTCTTTTTAATAACTCAGCCCAATCACCTTCAAGTCTAATACAATTTTCAGAAATTGTAGTGGCCAACAATTCCGCTTCGCTCAATTGCAGTAAATCTGCTGCATCCTTTATTCTAGTTCCAGGTTTTTCCTGAAGCAATTGCTCCCATTTGGCTTTTATCTCTTTGGGATCTATGATGTTGTCGATAATAGTTTCAGTACTCATAATTATATGCTGTTTACGTGGTTTAAACTTTTATTAAATTCAGTTGCTCTACTTAGTATGATAGGTTTTTGCTCATCCAACAATGAAATGACCTGGATTGGGTAATCAAAAACCTCCGTTAGAATTTCCTCAGTGAATACTTCATTTGGTATTCCTTTATCATAGATTTTTCCTTGTTTCAACAGTACAACATCGTCGGCATATTGTGAAGCAAGATTCAAATCATGTACGATAGCAAAAACTCCCATTCCTGACTTTGCCAAATCTTTTGCTATTTGAAAAATTAAATGCTGGCAAGACACATCCAAACTCGATGTAGGTTCATCAAGCAGCAAAAATGTATTTAGACTAGCGGAGTCAAACAATTGAGCTAAAACTCTAGCCATTTGTACCCGCTGTTGTTCACCGCCAGACAATGTTTGATAAACCCTATTTCTCAAATGAAAGGTGTCGGTGAGTTTCATTACTTTGTCAACTATTTTCAAATTGTCATGATGCGTCATTTGATGCGGCTGTCTGCCAAGCATTACAACCTCATTTGCCCTGAAAGGCAAACTCACCAGAACTTTTTGATTCATAACCGCTCGAATTTTTGCCAACTCAAGCGTTTTTATTGTTTGTACTGGCGTCCCGTTTACAAATACATTACCCATTGTTGGAGTCAACTCGCCAGACATTATGCGCAACAAAGTAGATTTTCCAGCTCCATTTGAACCTACCACAGCCGTAAAACTTCCTGGCTTAATTGTCAGGTTTACGTTTTGTAGTATGGTCTTTTTGCCAATACTGAAATGGATGTTTTTGGCTTGAATCATAATGTATTTTTCCTTTTGGCTTGAATTAATAATCCTAAGAAGAAGGGTGCTCCAAGTAGTGCAGTGATAACTCCAATAGGAATTTCCGATGGTGCGACTATGGTTCTCGCAAGTAAATCTGCGAGTAGGAGTAATAGAGCTCCAAACAGAAGTGAGCCTGGTAGAATAAAAGAATGATCTGGCCCTAAAACTGCTCTAAGCATATGCGGAACTACCAGCCCAATAAAACCAATACTGCCAGCAACAGCGACTGCACTGCCAACTGCAAGCGCAACCAAAGCAATAATCCATATTCTAATGGTTTTTACTTTTATACCTAAATGGTAGGCTTCATTCTCGCCAAGTGCAAAAGCATTTAAAGCGCGCTGAAATCGCAGTAAGGCTAATGATGGAAGCAATATGAGTGGAATGGAAAGTCCAATTCGCTCCCAGCTTGCACCACCCAAATCGCCTAAACTCCAGAAGGTGAATTGGCGAATACTTTCATCATTAGCATAGTAAATACATAAGCCAATCAATGCCATACATAAGGCATTAATTGCCACACCAGCCAAAATCAATATGGATACAGAAGACCCGCTACCTGTGCCTCCAATATAAAATACGATAATCGAAGCGAGCAATGCTCCTGCAAAAGCACATATAGAAACAAAGTAGCTTCCAGGCAGCGCTAGGCTTGATAAAAATGAAATACTTCCACCGAAAATAATGGCTATTGCGGCAAATAAAGCCGCTCCACCTGAAACGCCAATTAATCCTGGCTCTACAAGTGGATTCCTGAACAAGCCTTGCAATGATGCACCCGAAACGCCTAAAGCACCACCAATTAATACAGCAAGTAAAACTCTAGGTAGCCTAATATTCCAGAGAATTACTTCTTGCTGCTTGGAAAACAATTGGGTACCATCAATTATATTCAATTTATATAATACAATAGACCAGATTTCAGAAGCAGAAATAGAAAATACGCCCGTTGCTAATGATAAAATAATAGCAATAATCAGAAGTACTGACAGTGACCCTAAGTAAACTGTCTTTCGCAATTCTTTGGATAGGAGGAAGCTATGTATAAAAATACTTCTCATTAATTTCCTTGCTCAGTAGCTTCAGTTAATTCAAATAATGTATTGAGTGCTTTGTGTAACCTTGGGCCAAATCCTGACATTAAGAGTCCATCCATTGAAATGATTTGTTTTTTTTGACCTGCGATAGTTTGGTTAACTCCCGGTATTTCAAGAGCTCCTTCTACACCACCTAAACTTGCTAAGCCCGAATCAAAAAATAATATATAATCTGGATTCGCCTTTACAAGAGCTTCTGTAGTTAGTGGCTTAAACCCTTCAATTTCTGGGACAGCTAATGTACATCCCGCAAGTGGAAATAGCGTTTCAGCAAATGTGTCAGATCCGCCGATGGTTAATGAACCTGCTCCTCTCGCATATACTATCAATACAATAGGCTTTTCTTTTCTGGCTTGTACTTTAAGCTCAAGTTCTGTGATAGAATCTTCAATTTCTTGTTTTAAGGAACCTGCCTTTTCTTCCAAATTCAGAATTCTGGCAACCTCATCAATCATGTTCAAAGTACCCTCTACTGTGTATTGGTTTTCAACTTCATACCAATTTGTGCCAGCCGAACTTAACTGCTGTTTTACTTCTTCCGATAAATGGCCATTTTCTGCAATAATCACATCCGATCCCAAGGAAATCAAACCTTCGGCCTTTATTGCATTTCTATAACCCAAGCTTGGTAATTCCTTTGCCTCTTCAGGGAAGGTACTTGTTGGATCTGTTGCTACAATTGACTCAAATTCCCCCAATGCCGAAACAATTTCCGTAATGGTGCCGCCAATAGTGATTATTTTTGGCTTTTCAGTTTCAATAGACTCTACTGTAGTAGCTTCCTTTCCTCCTCCGCACCCTGATACGATGATCATCAGAAATAAACTTGCTATTAGATACGTTTTATTGCTCATGTTATTTAGAATCGTTTTAAATAATGGCAAAGGTATACTTGATGGCACTGATCAGCAATAACTCAAATTAGTGAAAATGAATCGCTTATAATAGTTATTTTGATAGCTATTACTAGCGATGTTTTGATGGCCTAAGACTAATCATTAGTTAATTGGAGCGGGAGGATTAAGAAATTCGAAACCGAAAAAAGACCAATTAGAACTAATATTTCAATATTCATCAATTCTTATTTTTAATTGATCTAAATAAGAATAGTTTTGCCTTTTATTATTACTTAAACAATGAAACTCCAAATAATAAGTATTGAAGGTTTAGTCACATGTGCCGCTCAATTTATAATTCAAGGCATTGACAGTATTCAATTATTGAATGTTTCAGACTGCTTAGCAAAAAGCTCCTTAGCTGAAGCTGACATAGTGTTATTAGATATTGACTCTGTCATTGATGCCAGTCCGGAGGAAGTATCATCCTTAAATCTAAAACATCCAAAGCTTAAATTCATCTTTATTTCTCATGCTGGTGACAAGCAAAAGGTAATGGAATTCTTAAATGCTGGACCGAAAGGATTTATTACAAAAAGATGCAGTGAATTAGAAATCAAGAACTCTATTATATCAGTTTCTCTCAATCAGAAATTTTATTGCAATAAGGTGTTAGACATTTTAATGGAGCATAAAGTCCAACCGAAAAATACCTCAGGGAATTTAGAATCGCTTACGGAACGCGAAATGCAAATCGTAAAACTAATTGCAAAAGGATTATCAACTCATGAAATCGCTGATTCCTTAAACCTAAGCCACCACACTATTAATACACACCGCAAAAAGATACTGCGAAAATGGGAAATCAATAGTCCTGTAGAATTAGTTTTAAAAGCTCTTGAGTTGGGGATCATTAATTGATCCATTTTGACCAAGCAATTACCTCCCATCTAAATGCCCATTTCCATTTGATGCTGAATTTTTTGATTGCAGCTTTTTCCATTAGCTCTTGCAATTCATTTTTATAGAAACTTCTCAATACAGAAAGTCTCGCATCATTTTTCACCATCTTGGATTTTGAGAACAAACTGGTAAGTAAATTAATAGAATAATATGCCAAAGGATGCCGCTGCAGATCATTAATCAAAAAGGCAATTTCTGATATCTGATGGAATTGCTTATAAAGTTGGATTAGTTGATCCTTAGTAAAATGATGGGTAAACAATGTGCAGCAGGTAATATCAGCTTTGAGATTAGCCATTTCAGCAGAAAACACATCAAGAACCATAAAGGAAATTTCTGGCCATGCTTGACAATGTTTTTCAGCTTCCTCGATTATATGTGGATTGGCGTCAATTCCAATAAGCTGTACTTTTAGCTTTTCTGCTCGACACCATTTGGCAATATGTAAAAGACTATCTCCTCTTCCACAGCCTGCATCTACAATTACCCAATCTCTTTTCAGAGGATGTTTCGCTATGATTTTATTTAAACCTGCGAGTGTCAAATCATGACCTCCAAGCCAAGTGTTGATGGTTTCCAATTCACGCAGCGCCTGCAACAAATCTTCTCCTCCCGCCTCAAGGTCATCCATTATTTCTGCTTGATATGACCTTTGGCTAAAATCAGGCATGATAAGTTAAATGAAGTGCTTCGAAACTCAACCCTGGACCAAAGGCCAAACTGAGGATTTCTTTATTTTCTCGGAAACCCATATTCATAAATTCCTTCAATACAAATAAGATTGTAGGAGAGCTCATGTTCCCATGTTCACGAAGCACTTTTAGTGAGGAGATCAATTTTTCCTTCTCCAATTCAAATGCTCGTCCAATACTTTCTACAATTCCTTTGCCTCCAGGATGAATTGCAAACTCCCAATTAGTATCTATTTCCATTCCTAGCGCAGCTTCTAATGACCCACGCAACTTAACAATATGCTTTTGTAAAATGGCTGGTATCTGCTGGCTGAGCTTCATCTCGAAACCGAAAATGCCTGCATGCCAAGCCATATCATCTTTCCCTTCGTCAATTATGGCTGAAAAGGAATCCATTATCTCGAAACAAGCATCTGTGCCCTTATTAGCTGAAACCAAAGCAGCTGCACAACCATCTGCAAATAAGCAATTGGCAAGTAAATTATCCGCTGTAGGTTCCTTTTGGAAATGTAGGGTGCATAGCTCCAAGCAAACGATTAATACTTTGCTGCCAGGCTTACTTTCACAGAGGGATTTTGCTAAGCGGAGTGCTGGAATAGCTGCATAGCAACCCATAAACTGAATTCCATATCGTTCGACACCTTGCTCAATATGGAGATGACTTAAGAGTTGGATATCAAGACCTGGCGCTTGCAAACCAGTACAGGTCACTGTAATCAAGTGCGTGATTCCTTCGGTATTTATCCTCCCGCTTTCTATTGCATTCAAACTAAGCGGGAGGGCATTCTCGAAATAAGTGTCCATCCGCTTTCTAGTATGAGGAAAGGGTTCGAGTGATTTATTGTTGGGAAAAAATGTTTGATCTTCACTTTTTTGACCGAAATCAGCCAAAACGGAGTGCCTTTTTTGAATGCCACTTGCTCTATACAAAACTGATAATTGATGCGCCTCATAAGCGGAAAGTTCATGCGCCTTGATCATAAAATCTAAAAGGTCTCTTTGTGAAAAACCAAAAGGTGGGAGGGACGTTCCAAGTGCAGTTAAGTATGCTGGCATAATGTTATATTAAACAAAAAAACCATAACTTGTTTGTCTATGAAGTCTATTCTTTTGCATCTGAGAATTCCCTTTTCCATTTTGTTGATGCCAGTATTCTTTTTTGCTTTAGCGATTTCACCAAATTTCACCGAAAATGGAATATTATGGGTGTTTTTAATTTTTCACCTATTGGTATATCCAGCAAGCAACGCTTTCAATTCTTATTTTGACAAAGATGAAAAAAGTATCGGCTTACTTAAAAATCCTCCTAAAGTAAACCTAGGGTTGTATTGGGCGGCAACGGTGCTAGATATTGCTGCATTGTATCTATCATACGATAAAATTGGTCTCACGTTCGCTTTATTGGTTTTAGGATATATCTTAATTTCGAGAGCCTATAGTCATCCTTGGGTAAGGCTAAAAAAATACCCTTGGTATGGTTGGATGGCGGCAGGCCTCTTTCAAGGTTTTTATACATTTATCACTGCTTATATTGGTATAAATGGCTATTCATTGGAATTGGCTCTGAGGCCTCAAATAATAGCGCCAGCATTGCTTTGCTCTGTCATCCTATGGGGCTCATTTCCTATTACTCAGGTTTACCAGCACGATGAGGACAAAAAGCGGGGAGATATCACCATTAGTCAATTGCTAGGCATCAAAGGCACATTTCGATTTGCAGCAGGTATGTTTCTCATCGCTGATTTAGGATTTATCTTTTACTTTAACCATTACCACAATAGTAAATATGCATTGGTCTTTCAATTTTTCTTAGCACCAATTATCCTCTTCTTTGGGTTGTGGTATTTGATGGTTCGTCACCGACCTAAATATGCCTCCTACAAATGGACGATGTGGATGAATTTCGTATCAGCTATTTGTCTCAATGCTTTTTTTATTTGGTTTTGGCTTGATCGCACTAATGTTGGGCAAGTTTTCTAAGTTAATATCCATAAATTTCGAATCTTTAAAAGGTCTTCCCATGAGTCAAAGGCATTAGCATTTTTCCTAAAAATGGCATTTTTGCAGCCAAACTGCTTGTTAGATTATTGCCGAACATCCTTTGAATAGCTCTACCAGCTTTAAGTCTAAAGGCAAATTCTTTTGTCCACTCAGTTTTATAGTCTTTTTCAATCGCTGATCTGTCTGAAAAATTTAGCAGGCTTTCCGCTGCCATTTTACCTGATCGAATGGCAATAGACATTCCATTACCACAAAGAGGCGTAATCAAACCTGCTGCATCGCCAATTATCAACACATGATTTTCGATAGGTTCTTTGCTGGCGAATGTAAAGGCATTGATAACCTCTGGTTGATCAAATAAAAACTCACTCTCTTGAAATAGCTTTTTAAGATGTGGATTTTGAAAAAGTAAGGCTTCCTCCATTGATCTAATACTACCTTGAGCCTTTAGATCCTTGCGATGAGCTAGATAGCACAAATTTGTTTTGCCTGATTCGATCGAACTTACTCCGCAATAGCCTCCATTGAAATTATGCAGAGCGACCTTATCAGAAGGGAATTTGGCTTTGATATGATATTTCACCCCAATGTATGGAGCTTCTGCATTTAGGAAAGAGCGTGACAATACATTATCAAGTCTGGATTTCTTTCCAAATGCTCCAAGTACATGCTTGGCTGTGAGAATTGAATTATCTGAAAGTGTTAGATCAAAAGTTTGATCCTTAAATTCCAATTTAATTACATCTGTAAGTTCACGGCAATTGACACCTTCCTTTTTCGCAATGTCCCATAAATGCATGTCTAAGAGGTATCTACTAATACCGAAACCACCCAAATCTAGTGGAATCTGAAAGCCCTTCCCCTTGGAATTGCTAAACTCAAAATTTGTGATATTAGGAAGTTCAATATCTGAAGGTAATAAATTCTCTCGCTCCAAAAAGGGTTTTGCTTCGTTGGAAATATACTCTCCGCAGACTCTATGAAATGGAAATCTTTTCTTCTCAAATAGAGTAACCTCCCGCCCTTTTCGAGCTAATAATATGGCTGCTGTAAGACCCGAAAGTCCTGCGCCGATAATTACCACATTTTTCACATTTACGTTCATTGGTTATATATACAAATATTTCCTCTTTAAAAGCCATTTATATTAAAATTGTTAGTAAAAATCACATTAAAAAACCTAATTTGGCTTCCTATTATTTTAAAAACAGACAAACCATAAACACGAATGACGAGAATTAGAATGTCGGCAATGATTGTAGCGGCGGCTATGATTGTGGGTTCTTCTGCATTAGATGCAGATGCCCAAAATCGCCGAAACAGAAATCAGCAGGCCGAGACGCCCCCTGCTGCTACAGCACCAGCTAAGCCTGCTGCTAACAAAAATGGCATCAAACCTTACAAAGAAGTAATTACTGATGAGGCAGTTACGGATAACGGAATGTTTGATGTTCACTATTTAGACAAAAAATATTTCTTTGAAATCCCAGTTCGCTTATTGGGCAGAGATATGCTAATGGTGTCTAGAATTGCCAAAACTGCTACAGGTATTGGTTATGGTGGTGAACAAATCAATAGCCAAGTGCTAAGATGGGAACGCTTGAAAGATGATAAAATCACCTTGAGAGAAGTTTCTTACCAAAATGTTGCGAATGATTCATTACCAATATCAACTTCCGTTAAAAACTCAAACTTTGAACCTATCGTTGGTATTTTTGATATCAAAGCTTTAGGTGAAGGTGAAGAAACTATCGTAATTGACGTAACAGATCTGTGGGAAAAAGATACACGTCCTTTCGGTATGCCTGGAAATAGACGTACTCAATATAGAGTTACCTCATTAGACGCATCACGTTCATACGTTGAATTTTTAAAGAGTTTCCCTGAAAACCTTGAGATAAGACACGTAAAAACTTATAACGCATCCGAGCCTCCTTCAAATAGAAGCAATAACTCAATTTCAATTGAGATCAATAACTCTATGTTATTATTACCTGCCGTTCCAATGATGCCGCGTATTGCAGATCAAAGGGTTGGTTGGTTTACAACACGTCAGGTAGATTTTGGTCTTGATGCACAAAAAGCTGAAACTAGAAGGTATTTGGACAGATGGAGACTTGAAGTGAAGCCTGGTGATGAGGAGAAATTCAAAAGAGGCGAACTAGTTGAGCCTGTAAAACCAATTATTTTCTACATTGACCCAGCTACTCCAGAAAAATGGAGACCATTCCTAAAGCAAGGTGTGGATGATTGGCAAGTAGCTTTTGAAGCTGCTGGTTTCAAAAATGCAATTTATGCACTAGACCCTCCTACACCTGAAGAAGATCCTGAGTGGGATGTGGATGATTCAAGATATTCAGTAATTCGCTATTTCGCTTCTGATATTCAGAATGCTTATGGCCCACACGTTTCTGATCCAAGATCAGGCGAAATTATGGAATCTCATATTGGTTGGTACCACAACGTAATGAACTTGGTTCGTAACTGGTATTTTATCCAAACAGCAGCAGTAAACCCTGAAGCTCGTTCTGTAAAATTCAAGGATGAGGTAATGGGCGATTTGGTTCGTTTCGTTTCATCTCATGAGGTTGGCCATACTTTAGGCCTACCACACAATTTCTCAGCTAGCCATGCATACCCTGTAGATAGTCTTCGTTCGTCTACATTTACTAAAGACAGAGGTACTGCTCCATCAATTATGGATTATGCTAGATTCAACTACATCGCTCAGCCAGGTGATGATGTGAACTTATTGGCCAAAATTGGTGAATATGATGAATTTTCAGTGTCATGGGGCTATAGACCAATATTGGATGCAAACACTCCTGAAGAAGAAGTGCCTACATTAAATCAGTGGATTCTTGACAAAAAAGGTGCCCCAGCGTACCGTTATGGTCGTCAAGGCAATCCTAATGATCCAAGTGCACAGTCTGAAGATTTGGGTGATGATGCCATGAAAGCGAGTACTTATGGTATTGCCAACTTGAAGAGAATTGTTCCAAACCTTATCGAATGGACACAAGAAGATGGTAAAGATTACAGCGATCTAGAAGAAATGTATGGTCAAGTTGCTACTCAATTTGGTCGTTACATGGGTCATGTTCGCACAAATATCGGTGGTGTGTATGAAGTGTACAAAACGTACGATGAAGAAGGTGCTGTATATACTCACGCTTCTAAAGACACTCAAAAAAGAGCCGTAGCATTCTTGAATGAGCAATTATTCAAAACGCCAACTTGGATGATCGATAAGGATATCATTTCCAAAACTCAAGATTTTGGTATTCAAGAGAGAGTTCGCGGATTGCAAACAGGCACTTTATCTTCTATTCTAGAGCCACGTCGTCTTGGTAGAATGATTGAAAACCAAACGCTAAACGGAGCAAATGCTTACACAATGACTGACTTATATGCTGACTTACGTAGTGGTATTTGGTCTGAACTTTCCAATGGAACTACTATAGACCCTTACAGAAGAGCATTGCAACGTGCGCATATTGAAAGATTAGAAACCCTTGTTAAGGCTGAACAACCAGCTGCGGGAGGTTTCTTCGGTGGTGGTACTGCAATCAACACTAGCCAATCTGATATTCCAGCTATTTCAAGAGCTGAATTGAAAACACTTCAAACGAACCTAAGAAATGCACGTGCTAGATTTGGTGATCGTATGAGCCAAATACATGTGGATGACTTGATTGTAAGAATTGATAATATCTTAGATCCTAAATAAGGATCGACATATTTAAATAATAAAAATGCCCTCTGAAATTTATCAGAGGGCATTTTTATTTAATGGCATAAACCTATCTATCTCTCATTGGCCTTCTTGGTGCCATCGAACGGCGACCTTCAGATTGCCTTCTTCCTTGCTGTCCTTGGCGCATTTTAGCACCTCTTTCGCCACGATTTGCACGCATAGCATCCATTTTAATTCTTTGCTCATCTGTAAGCAATGCTCTAAACTCAATCTGCTGCGCTGCTCTCTCTTTTAGCAATTGACCATTAATCTGAGTAATTCTATCAATTACCGCATTGATTTGTCCTTGATCTGGACTTTCGCTTGCCATCAGGCTTTTCTGACTAGCACGCAATTCATTCAATTCATTTCTCAACGGAGTAGTCGCTTCCAAATGCTCAAGCCTAAGCTGCTTCATTGCTTCTTTTTGCTCTTCAGTAAAGACATTCATTGCCCGCTGACCTTGACCTTGCTGCATTCGATTTTGCATCATTGGTCTTTGTCTTTCTTGTTGGTTTTCAGCACCTACTTTTTGTGCCATTAGATCTGCACTCACTAGGCTTACAAACAGTAATGCCAAAGTGAAAATCATTTGCTTTCTCATATTATTTTTTGTTTAGTTTTTCCAAATCACAATGCTTTGATTGCAAATGCTATGACATAGTTTAATCAGCCTTAGAAATATTTAACTTTCAAGCATTTATACAGCAAATCACAATTGCTGACCAATATCATATTTTCGGATAGCTTGCATCTGCATCTTTGCATCACTAATTTATGATTCGATCAACATGGCAATTGAGGTGGAAGAAAAACCCGTGCAGAAACTTGTAGCTACTGAATGCTATCATTGTGGAGGCCCAATCGAAGATGAGCATATTCATATACATGACAAGGACTTTTGTTGCCTTGGTTGCCAAACTGTATATGAAATCCTAAGCGAAAATGATCTTTGTGAATATTACGATCTTGAAAAAAATCCCGGCATCAGGCTAAAAGCTAGACAGTTCGAAGGAAAATTCGATTATTTGGATAATGCTGACATCAAATCAAAACTGCTTGACTTTGCCTCGGACGATAGAGAGAAAGTACGTCTTTCATTACCAGCAATTCATTGTAGCTCATGCATTTGGCTACTCGAGAACCTCGCAAAACTTAGTGAGGGAATTATATCCTCCCGCGTTAATTTCCTTAGCAAAGAGCTCAGACTAGATTACAATCCGCAGGAAACTAGCTTAAAGCAAATTGCGGAACTTCTCACAACCATTGGCTATGAACCCGAATTTTCCTTGCAAGATTATGAAGGAAAAAAAGGGAAAAAGATCAGCAATGGATTGGTATTACGTGTAGGCGTGGCCGGCTTTTGCTTTGGCAATATTATGCTTCTAAGTTTTCCGGAATATTTTGGCTTCGAAGGACTTAGCGATGAATCAATTCGTGTATTTATTGGCTACCTAAATTTAGCTTTGGCTCTTCCCGTAGTTCTTTTTTGTGCCACGCCATATTATGAATCTGCCTTTAAAGCATTGCGAAAAGGCTTTATCAATATCGATTTCCCCATTGTATTGGGAATCGTTGCATTATTTTTCCGAAGCACTTATGAGCTGCTTTCAAATACGGGGGCAGGCTATTTCGATTCATTGGCTGGCTTGTTGTTTTTTCTTTTGGTAGGTAGATGGTTTCAAAGTAGAACATACGAAAGCCTGTCTTTTGAGCGGGATTACAAGGCCTATTTCCCAGTGGCTGTGGGTAAATGGATAAAAGGAGAAATAATTTCTACACCTATAAATGACCTCGATTGCGGCGATCATATTATGATCAGAAATCAAGAGTTAATACCAGCGGATAGTAGATTGATAGAAGGTGACGCTCGTATCGATTACAGTTTCGTTTCAGGCGAAATAGAACCGATGAAAGTTGGCCGAGGGGAGTTGATATATGCGGGAGGTAGGCAAATGGGCTCACAAGTCCGATTAGAAGTGATAAAACCCGTCTCGCAAAGCTACCTAACGAGCCTTTGGAATGAAGCCGGTGAAGAAAAGGCCGATTTGAGCAAAGAAGCCACCATCAATAAGATTAGCAAAAATTTCACTATCGTAGTGCTATTTATAGCATTTGCAGCATTGGCCTATTGGTTGGTTTTTGATAGCTCAAAAGCGCTCAATGCCTTCTCGGCTGTATTGATTGTGGCTTGTCCATGTGCGTTGTCGATGGCCACGCCTTTTACTTTAGGTAACGTAATGCGCGTATTTGGTCGCAATGGATTCTACCTCAAAAATGCCTTAGTGGTAGAAACCTTAGCAGATATTAATGAATTGGTTTTCGACAAAACTGGCACCATCACGCAGACTGGCAAAAACAAAGTAAGCTTCGAAGGAGCTGAATTGACTGAGGAAGACAAGAAATTGGTCGCGCTATTGACTAGCCAATCGACGCATATTCTCAGCCGACAAATTCTTGATTTCCTAAAACTAGCACCATCCAAAAGTAGCCAACTTTCTAATTATGCTGAGCTGCCCGGACTTGGAATAAAAGCACTAATTGGTACAAATGAACTTCTTCTAGGCTCAGCAACCTTTTTGCAAAATCACGGAATTAGGGATATACAAGCACAGCAGTCAATTTCTGGTAGCGAAGTATGGCTTGCCATCAATGGCGAACTCAAAGGCCGATTTGTGATCAAAGCAGAATACCGAAAAAACATAAAAGACACGATCGCACATTTGAATGCAAACTATCGTCTCTCGCTAATTTCTGGAGATACGGATCAGCAGAGGAAAGAACTTGAAGGGATTTTCCCAGCTGCTACACCTATGTTTTTTAAACAAACTCCAGGTGATAAGGAGAAATACATCATTGCTAAAAAGAGTGCTGGAAATAAAGTAGCAATGATTGGCGATGGCCTCAATGATGGAATAGCCTTAAGAAGTAGCCATGCCGGCATCGCCATTAGCGACGATGTAAATACATTTACGCCGGCAAGTGATGCCATCCTCGATGGAAAAAAACTCCATTTGCTGCCTGACTTACTTTCTTTTAGCAAAATAGGCAAGCGCATTATCTATACTGCATTTGGCATTTCATTTCTGTACAATATTGTAGGCTTGGCCTTCGCCGTTACCGGGAACCTAACTCCCATTTTTGCTGCTATACTTATGCCATTGAGTAGCATAACGGTTGTGTCATTCGCCACATTTAGTATTACTAGCTTGGCCAAATGGCGAAAATTAATCTAGCATGGAAGTAATCATTATCCTGATATTATTTAGCGTTGTGATCGCGGGAGGTTTTCTTGCGGCATTTATCTGGGCCACCCGCTCCGGCCAATACGACGACACCTATTCACCATCTGTACGAATGCTATTTGATGATGGTAAGAAGAAGAAAGTGAAAAAGGAGGAGGGTTTGGGGGAGGGGAAGAAGGAGGGTTGAGGTTATTTGTAGGTATTCAAAAACTGATTAAACTGTTTTGTTTTAGCTTACTCTTAAAATTAGAAGTGCACTAGAATAACTTTCCAATACTAATTCAAGTTTTGAACCTAAAAGCTTAAACTCTTTTTTTAACAATAATTCAGTTATCTGAAATGGCTTTTCTTCTCTTTGACCTTTTAAAAGGTTCACCAAAGCGTTTATTGATTCTTGTTTGAATGTATCATCTGAAATTAAAGGGTTTAATGCAATCTGTTTTAAAAACCCTATTATTGTAAGTATAGTATTTTTGCTTGGAATTAATCTTAAGGCCGTATTACTAATACAATGAGCAAAATTATTAGGCTGACCCTTAAGCTTTTTACTAAATTCTTGAATCAAAGTACTAGATTGATATGTAAACCCAATGTATTTATTTTTGACAAATTCAAGGTGGAACTCTGCATTATCAACCATGGTGGAATTCAAATACATTTCTGAACTGATTGTCTTCCCACTTTGAACAGGGTAAAATCTAAAATAAATTGAGTCATCTGTTAACAAAATCCTGTTTTCGCTTTCCATAACTAACGTAATATTTTCTATTAGAAGGTTAATCAATAAATCATTTTCTATTTTTCTCCCTAACCTACGAATAAAATTTAGCTTGCTGATAACTATAATTTCAGAGCAATTCAAATCAATCCATTTCAAGAGTCTTTCTAAAAATATTACATTGCTTCTTGATGCTTCTTCTGGTATTATGTCAGCTGAAACATTCTCAAGAGTAATGTTTAATGACATTCTTTCTCTAGGCTCTAATCTTTCTTTTTTTAAAAAATTGCGAATATATTCAACTACACCCTTTGCTATCAAAAACTTATGCTCAAAAACGACACTGTGTTCTCTAGATATTTGATAAAGTATTAATAGTGAACTAAAATCAATAACTATTTCTACATCGTCTTTTAATTTGTATTGGGGGTAATACATCATGGGTATTTGAGTAATACCTTCTTTAAATCTAATTAGGTTAAAGTATCCACCAAAGTAGTTACTATTATATATTTGAATAATAAGCTCTGTAAAAGATAGATTGAAGTTATAATATTTAAGAAAAATGCCTTCCTTTTTTTCATTTTGAATTGTCCCTTGGGCACCAAATAGTTCTTTAAATGTTTCATTTATACCTTCTAGGGAGGAATCCTTGATATCAAATGACTGTAAAGGAATGTCAGAGTATGGATTTGATTTAACATATTCAAGTATTTCATCATGTAATGAGAGATACTTATCCATTATCCTAAGTACCATTATAGTATCAATGTTTCTAACTATTGGTCTTTCAATATTTACTGATTCTCCCTTATGAAGACCAATTAATCTCTCAGCTAATGAATTTCCATTCTGTATTTTTATAAAGTTTACTTTACCTTCTAATGAATATTTAACATAACTATCTAGTTCAACTTTCTCCTTTTCATTTATATAACCTTCAGGCATTTGAGCTATTGCTAGTAAATAATCCATTCGCGCCTGAATATTTTCAATGTTAGATGCATTTTTGTACAAAATATCTAGGCCAATTTGATAAAACTTATTTTCAATAAGTACCCTATAAACATTTTGTACATTAGTATATGATTTAAAATTAAAATCCTTAAAAACCATTGCGAGAGACTTAATTTTGCTAGCCTTATCTTTTATTTCTAATTCATTAATCGAAATTAGTTTAAGTACTAGGAAGAATTCATCAGTACTATGTTTGGCTAAGAATTTCTCTGAAATCAATAAGCATTTACCCCAATCAGGTAATTGGTGGCAAATGTTTGCTTCAATTTGTAATAACTCTTCATTAAATGAAAAATTTATTCGCCAGAACTCTAATAATTCAAGAAGCTCTTTATGGTTTGAAAGGGATCTTTCAAGGGCAAGAATAAAAAAGAATAAATCACGCGACTCTTTATCTTTAGAAATATATTTATTGAAAGTTGTGACTGATAACTCCCACTTTTCAAGAATGAAATAGGAATAAGGAATATAGAATTTAATGACTGAATTTGTCTGGATAATTTTATCTTCAATAGACTGTAAAGTCTTGAAATTATCTTCTAAATTTTCTTTATTGAGAATTTGATAGATAGAAGAAATAAAACTTTTAAGGATCTCGGATTCAAACTCCTTATTACTAATTAATTTCAGGAAATCAATATCATTGATTCTATTATTTTCATACAATACATACAGTATTGGTACTATTATTTCAATTGAATTCAGATCAATCTTCTTAATTGAGGTCAGTAGGTCTTTACTAACTCTTATATAATTTTGAATTTCTGATTTTTTCAGATAACAATATGACTCAAGATGGATAGTTTCAATTGATTTAGATTCTTGTTCATTTATAATTTTTATTGCCTCGTCTATTTCCCCTATCAATTGAAGAGAATTTGCCATTATCATTATCAAGGATATATTTTTATTCTTTAATTCCCGAAATAATGACCTCATTTTATGAACTGTCTCCCTCTTATCCGTTAAAACAAATTCAGTAAAATAATAACAGAATTCGAATGTTTGAAAATTGGTTATTATTTCCGACTCCCACATTTGTTCTAAGAAATGCCCCAACATTTTATTCGTCTTTTTGATAAAATCTAACTCGTCCGTTTGATTCCTAGAATATTCAATTGAAGACGTTCTAAATAATCGAGAAAGAGTGATCTCAATGACAAATAATGCTTTCTTATATTTACTTAATGTGAGAGGCGCCTCATCATAACTTTCAGTTAAGAAGTTATACCTATTGAAAATTTCGATCTGCTTTTTATAATCACGCTCATTCAATAAGTTAAAATATACCAGTCTTTTAAAATTCCAATTACTTCTAACAACTTGCGGGGTGGCTAAAATAAGAGACTCTAAATTCTCTCCTGCATCAAGAATAATCTTCACAGCCCATGCCATTGAGTTAAACTCATCATGTTTTAAAATCTCATTTACTAAACAATTTGATTTTTCTGATTCTCCGGTTTTTGCATAAGAATAACAAGCCTTTTCCTTTAACTGAATTGTAGATGAATTTAGATTGTTGGCTCTAATAAAGCTTTTGTACATTTTACTAGGGTTTCCAATTAATTCGTAACACTGGGCTTTTAAGAATTCAATAGATGACAATAAGTGGCTTGATGGCATTGCATTATTTGAAGCAAAACTTTCTTCTAGTTTTAGGAGGAAGTTGAGAGCGGTTTTAGGTTTAAAGCTTGAAATACTTTCCTTATAGACTGCAATTTGCCTTTTCCATTCTTCTTCTAGTAGTTTTGTACTTTCAGGGAAGTTGCTTTCAATATAATCTGTAAGTTTTCTATTTGTATCTTCAACTGTATCCTTTATACTCGATAAAAATGTCACTTCGGTTCTATAGCGTTCCAAATCTCTTATCCACTTTACATAGTTATAAGCAGCAGTAAATTGAGGTAAAGCTTCATTGTATTTTTCAAAAAAAGAATACAAATCCGGATTTTGGTTTTGTAAATCAGCTAGTAATTCTGGTTCATCAATGAATTTTTTTAATCCAATTTTCAGCTTACTTTTCATTTTATCCCGTACTTCGGGATGCACACACCAAAGTTTTAAGGCCTTTTCAAATGCTTTCTTTAACTCGTTTTTTACTGTTCCTTGAGTTTTATTATAGTATTCTAGAACAATTCCTGCAGCTATACTTATTGCAAATGATGAAAGTGGTTCCATAAGTATTTAATATTATGAGTACAAGAAAGTAAAAGCATTTAGATTTGGCTAATTTATAGCGATGACCTTATTGGTCAGAATGAATTTAACGTTGTTTTAGGGAAGATTGCAAATTGTTTAACTTTAGAATCTTTCGAGAAATTGACATTAGCCTCTTGAACCTGTTCTATAGTTTAAATGTACCATCACGTTTATTCGGCTAAAGCCGCATCAAATTGTTGGTTATTTTTATGGACGGGCTAAAGCCGTGTCCCAATTCAAATTTTGATTTGACAGTTCAAAGAGCAAAAACCTCCCGCCTTCATTTATTGCTTTCGTATCTTTAGCCATCACCAATCGAAGCCAATTCGGGTATGCCATTTACTTTTTCTACTTATCAAAATCCACCTATAGTTAAGTTAAACTGGCATAAGCCTATTTCACAGGAAATCTATATACTAAGAGAAGACCTAAGTCATCCCGAATATGGAGGCAATAAATATTGGAAGCTAAAGGGCAATATCGAAAAGGCTCTTGCGGAAAGTTATACCCAAATAATAACAGCTGGCGGCGCCTATTCTAATCATATATATGCCGCGGCCGCACTTTGCGCTGAATTGAATTTGCCATGTATTGGTCTCATTCGCGGTGAGGAACATCGACACCTAAATCCCACCCTCGCCTTCGCGCGTCAAAAAGGGATGAAACTCCACTATGTAGATAGGCAAGCTTATAGGCAAATAAGAGAGGAAGGCTTGCAGGCTATACCAGCCTTGGCTCATTTGGCAGAAAGTGCATATTACATTCCTGAAGGTGGAAGTAGCATTGCCGGTGTACAATCTTGTGCAGATTGGGCGAAAATATTGCCCGAAGGTTTCGACTTAATATGTCATGCTTGCGGCACTGGTGGGAGTTTGGCTGGGTTGGCAGGAGGAAAACCCAATCAAGCATTTATTGGATTTTCAGCGCTAAAAGGCAATTTCATGGAAGAGGAAATCACTAATCTTCAGCTCAGTGCTTTTGGCAAAGCCACCAACAATTGGCAGCTTCAGCAAGACTTCCATTTTGGTGGATACGCTCGTATGACAGACGAATTGATAGACTTTGTTCGTACCTTTTATCAAACGCATAATATCCTATTAGACCCAATTTACACTTCCAAAATGCTTTATGGCATAGACACATTATTGGCTGAACAGAAACTGGAAGCTTACAAGCGAATCCTCATTATCCACAGCGGTGGGCTGCAAGGCTGGGCTGGGAAGGAGCTTTTTTAGCTACTTTTAAATAAATAAAAGAACCTCTAAAATTCCAACCTAACTCACTTCCTATTCCAATTCCAATAGCGGGCGAGCATACCTCGGTTTGGTTCGCCTTCCATAAATGGGTCGCTTACGTGGCGCACGCTTTCCACTGAGTAAAATGCATTAGGATAATATTCACGCACTTTTTTGATCCTGCTTTTCAATTCGCCTCTTTTGATTACCATAAATATCAAACTCACCGGGCCGCGACTGCCTTCTCCATCTATACTTGTAAAGCGAAGTCCATCTGCTTTCATTTTATCCAGCATTGCATGAGCAGGCTCACGTGTAATCACTCGCAATATCACATTGCCCATGGCAATTCGTTCCTCAATAAGCATTCCCACATAAGTACCGGCAGCAAATCCTCCCGCATATGCAAAATAAGATACTATGCTATCGATATTTTGGATGATTTGTCCAATGGCAAGCAACCAAATAAAAGCCTCAAAAAAGCCCAAAATCGGTGCAATATTGCGCTTTCCTGCCATTACCATCATGATCCTGATGGTATTTATCGATACATCGGTAACTCTAGCTAGGAATATAAGCAGAGGTAAAATTATAAAATGAAAGGTATCATTACTGAAACCAAAAATATTCGTTAGGAAGCTTTCCATGAAAATAAATTATAAGCAGACAAAAATTCAAATGTCAGCGCGCAGCTACAATTTTGGAACCAATTTTCGCTTAAAATAAGTTCACAAAAACCTGATCGAGGCGGGAGGATGTAAACCAATGCAAAGGGAACTTACGCTTGTCTAATCCCTTTTCCGAAAACTTGGAAAAATAGATTTCTTCAAAGCCCAATTTATGCGCTTCGGCAATTCGGTTTTCAATTCTATTTACTGCGCGTACTTCACCACCCAAACCTACTTCTCCAGCAAAACAGGCTTTATGAGAGATCGCCATATCATGAAATGAAGAAGCGATGGCGGCACAAACTGCCAAATCAATGGCAGGGTCTTCAATACGCATTCCGCCAGCTATATTTAAAAATACATCTTGCGAACTCAATCGCAAACCCATTTTCTTTTCCAGCACAGCCAATAGCATATTGAGCCTTCTGCCGTCGAATCCCGTAGAGCTTCGCTGTGGAGTACCATAAGATGCCGGCGTCACAAGCGCTTGCACTTCAATCAAAAGTGGCCGATTTCCTTCCATCATAGCACCGATGGCCACACCACTCAAATCTCCCTCTCGCTGCGAAATCAATATTTCTGAGGGATTGGAAACCTCCCGCAAACCATTACCTCGCATTTCATAAATGCCTAGCTCTGCATCGGATCCAAAGCGGTTTTTCTGTGCTCGCAATATCCGATAGGTCAAATGCCGATCGCCTTCAAACTGCAACACCGTATCCACCATATGCTCTAGTACTTTTGGCCCGGCAATCGCTCCCTCTTTGGTAATGTGACCAATCAGGATAAATGGAATGCCGCTTGACTTGGCAGATTTAATAATTTCATTGGTGCATTCTCTCACTTGAGAAACACTGCCTGGAGAGGATTCAATCTGTCGAGATTGTAATGTTTGGATGGAGTCGATGATAACAAGGGCAGGTTTCAAGTTATCCACAGCATCGATAATTTCTGAAAGACCGGTTTCAGCCAATAAGTATATTTCTGATTCAGCATTACCAAGTCGGTCAGCACGCATTTTCACTTGGCTTTGACTTTCTTCGCCCGTTACGTACAATACCTTTTTTCCTTTTATGGCAAGTGCCACTTGCAGCAGCAATGTAGATTTCCCAATTCCTGGTTCTCCACCAATCAGCACAACGGATCCTGGCACTAAACCTCCGCCCAACACTCTGTTGAGTTCATCATCATAGGTATTGATGCGGCTCAATTGCTCATACTCCACTGCGGAAAGTAATACAGGTTGGTTGGCAGATGAACGTGTTTTGCTTAGTGCTCCTTTCGCTTCCTTGGTGATAAATTCCTCCACATAGCTATTCCATTCCCCGCATGCAGGGCATTTGCCAATCCACTTCGCCGACTGTGCTCCACAGCTCTGACATACATATACTGTTTTATCTTTTGCCATTCCTTAGCAAATTACAACCTAGGTCATCACAAGCAAAATGCTGACGCTAGGAATTAAATTTATTTTTTAAATTGGAGAAATATCCAATAAACCATTCTTCCTTTTTGAGATGAAAACTACTCTACACAATAAACCTAAAATTGAAATTTCTCGAGTGTTTGATGTGCTTCAATGGCAAAAGAAAAGTTATCCACAATCTAAGTCCTTGAATAGCAAACAAAACGGAAATTGGAAAAATTACTCGACCGATGACACAATTGCAATTGTGGATAACTTATCCTTAAGTTTACTCGAATTGGGTGTGGATAAGTCTGATAAAGTTGCCATCATTTCTTCGAATAGACCAGAATGGGTTTTTGTGGATTTGGCATTGCAGCAAATTGGTGCAATTAGCATTCCTATGTACCCAACGATTTCTGTAGCCGATTATCAATACATTTTTGCTCACTCCAGTGCCAAATATGTATTTGTGGGAGATGCTGAAATTGCTGCCAAAGCTAAAGAAGCTCAAGCAGGAACGGACATACAGAAGATATATGCTTTTGATAAATTAGAAGGCTTTGCGCATTGGGAGCAATTACTTTCTCTAGCAGATGAGAGTAAAAAAGCTGAACTACAAGAACGAAAAAAAGAAATCAAGGCTACTGATTTGCTTACGATCGTTTATACCTCCGGTACCACAGGCAAACCAAAAGGAGTGATGATTACGCATGATAATATAGTGCAAAATATATTGTGTGCTTATGAGCATCGTCTTCCTGATTACATCCAGCCTGGAAATGTACGTACCTTAAGTTTCCTCCCGCTTTGTCATATTGCTGAGCGTGCGGTTACCTTCCTTTATTTGGCTTTAGGCGCGGAGATATATTATGCTGAAAGCTTGGAGAGCATCAAAGAAAATATTCAAGAAGTAAAGCCGCATATGTTTTTTGCGGTACCTCGCCTTCTGGAAAAAATGTATGATAAAATCATCGCTAAAGGCTACGATTTGCCATTTCCACTCAAGAATCTTTTCTTCTGGTCTGTAAACTTAGGTCTCAAATATGTTCCGCACAAAAGACAAGGTTTACTCTATAAACTTAAACTTCGTATAGCAGATAAGCTAATTTTCAAAAAATGGCGGGAGGCTTTAGGCGGAAACATTGAATTGATTTTGGTTGGTGCAGCACCCTTACAACCTCGCTTAGGTCAGGTATTTTGGGCAGCAGGTATACGCATTGGTGAGGCCTATGGACTTACAGAAACTACACCGTTGGTTTCCTGCTCCTTGGCAACAAAAATGGATATCAGATTGGGCTATGCAGGAATGATTATGGAAGGTATTGAGGTGAAGTTGGCTGATGATGGAGAAATACTTGTAAAAGGCTGGAATGTAATGCAAGGCTATTATAAAGAGCCAGAGCTAACTGCTGAAGTGATGAAAAATGGTTGGTTTCATACAGGAGACATTGGACAGATTGCAGAAGGCAAATATTTGAAAATCACGGATCGCAAAAAAGAGATATTCAAAACCTCAGGAGGGAAATACATCGCGCCAGGCTATCTAGAAAATAAGTTAAAGGAAAGCATGTTTATCGAACAAGTGATGGTATTAGGGGAAGGTGAAAAATTCCCGGCAGCATTGATAGTTCCCAATTTTGAAAGGATCAAAGACTATTGCGAAATCAAGCAATTGCCATTTAAAAGCAATGAGCAAGTTGTCCAGCATCCGTCGATTATAGATAAAATGGAGCGGGAGGTTTATAGAATAAACCAGCAATTTGGAAAGTGGGAGCAGGTGAAGAAAATAAAACTTCTACCCGAACTGTGGAGCATAGAAGGTGAAGAACTTACACCAACCATGAAACTAAAGCGAAGAGTTGTTTTGGAGAAATTCAAAGACCAAGTCGAAGGGTTTTATCGATAAAAAATAAACTGCTAGCCGGTTTGAACTAAGAGGAATCATAATGAAGCATACTCCAACTTTGAAAATTTTGCGCTCATTGCGGTTTCAAAATAGAAGAAATTAAACGCAGAGATTCGCCAAGGGAAGACGCGGAGATCACAGAGAAGAACCAATGGCTTTGCGCCCTTTGCATAAATCTCATCGCACTCCGCGGTTTCGAAATAAGTAGAATTCAAACGCGGAGATTCATTCTCTAAGGGAATAAAAGAGATAATAGAGAAGAAAAAATAGCTCAAGATTTTCTTTTGAGCTATTTTGGTTTTGCTTGTTAAGGAATTGCCAAATTAACGATAAAGGGTGATTCATGAATAGGTTTATTTCGCCCATTTGATCGTACAGCCAATTGCTTTAGTGTAATTGTTCGACACCGAGCGATCGGCATCTAATTCAGCAATGGCGTCTTCCACATATTTTACCTTCACATCAGATGCATCTCTATAGTTATCGTCAATAGCACCAATGTAGGTAACCTTCATTTTACCACGCTCTTTGTTAAGAAGGTATACATGTGGAGTTCTTGTTGCACCATAGGTTTTGGTAATTTCCTGCGTTTCATCTATCAGATAGGCAAATGAAAAATTCTTCTCTTTCGCTCTTATCTGCATATTTTCAAATGAATCATCTGGTGATTGAATTGGATCATTCGGCTGGATGGCAATTACCGGATAACCTTGACTCTTGAATTTTCGATCTAACTCATTTATTCTATCTTCATACATTTTGGCATAGGGACAGCTATTGCAAGTGAAAATTACAATAAAGCCTTTTGCTTCTTTGTAATTGGCTAAGGACACCATATTGCCATCTACATTTTTCAAATTGAAATCACGGGCAAAATCACCTACTTGATAACCCTCACTATCGCTAATTGGATTCCATGCAAGCAATGCAAAGGCTCCAATACTCAAAATCGAAATAACTAGGCTTTTCATAATTGGTTCTTTAAGGTTTTCAAACTATTTAATCAGCAATTTGATCTGTTCCTCAAGTTCTCCCTCTTGCAATTCTTTCTCCAAGAATGCTCGAGTTTTAGTTTTGTCATTTATAATAAGCGTCGCTGGAATCGCCCCAGACCATCTTGAATCTACTTTATCAATAAAAGCATTAAAATCTGTTTCGTCAAGTAATTTCACTTCAGAATTTATATTTCTCCGCTCAAGGAAGGCTTTTACTTTGGTATCTGCCTCCTCTGGAAAATCCATTGAGATAAGATATACTTTCACAGGAACACCATCCATTTCATCTTCTAGCGCTTCAAACAAAGGTAATTCCTTGATGCAAGGCTTACACCAAGTCGCCCAAAAGTTGATTATCTTAATTCCCTCTCCTTCTTGATTAATCAATTCTTCCAATTGCTCGAATTTAATCACTTCAATTTTTCTTTCGGTGAAATTAGGATTGTCTGCAAAAAAAGTAAGGAAGAAAATAATCGGTAAAATTTTCATAATGTAATTTTATATTTTGCCAAATATTAATCTTTAAAAAAATTGTGGGTTTTTTGAGGAAAATTCTCAATTCGGAATTTATCCACATTCCGAATTTGCACAATTCTAATAAACGTATTTTTGACAGGTTAGTTTGTCTTGTCTAAAGTTTTAATCATTTCAATTACCAAATTATGTTGATGATGAAGATAAAATCTTCGTTTAATTAACATATGGGTAATATAGAATTTTTTCGAATTACTAATTCTTAAACTTACAAAAGAATTGTCTGCAATTTTTGTCTGCCAAACCTGCCATTTGAACACTAAATCTCTTGAAATATAAAGCGGGAGGAATTGTGAAAATTAGACGAAAAAGAGATTACGAAAAGTCAAGGCTAGTTTTCCACAAATTACACAAGTTATCCACAATTAAATAAATAATATACATAACTAATTGATTTACAGAAACTAGAACAGCCAAATAATATTTCCCTTTTTGTGGACAACTAATTTTAAATAAAATTTCTTATTCGCGAGAGGGTTACCTAGGCTTTATCCTGTCTTACAAGCTTTTTACGATAAGCACTAAATATTGTGGATTTGGACAATAAGCCTATATACGCGCCTTCATTGATAACTGGCAAGTTCCAAGCACCAGTATTTTCGAACTTCGCCATCACCATTTGCATGTTGTCACCTGCATTGATTTGGCTAGGAGCTTTATGCATTACAGACTTCACCGTTACTTCGTCTAATGCTTTCGTATCAAACATGATTTCTCGGATGTCATCAAGTGTAACTATTCCCATAAGTGCTCCATTTTCATCAATTACTGGAAATATGTTCCTTTTAGATTTTTTTACAAGCCCAACCAAATCACGAAGCATAGCATTAGGCCCAATAGTTAGTAAATCCTTCTCGATTAGTTTTTCCAATTCCATCAAGCTCAGCACTTGCAAATCCTTATTGTCTAAGATCAAGTCCCCTTGCTCGATGAGCTTTTTGGTATAGATAGAATTCTTTTCGAAATAATAAATGGTGCTATAGCTAATAGCCGATACGAGCATTAGTGGGATAAATAATGAGTAACCCTGAGTTAGCTCGGCAATAAGGAAAATAGCGGTAAGAGGTGCATGTAATACTCCGCTCATTACTCCGCACATTCCTACCAAGGTAAAACTCGCCGGGCTTAATGAATCAGGGTAAATCAAATTGACTCCTGTAGCGAAGGTAAATCCTGTGATTCCACCTACAAACAAAGAAGGCGCAAATACACCACCTCCACCTCCCGCACTTATGGTCATCGCTGTGGCCAAAGGTTTTACTAAGATCATAAATCCTAAAAACAGCATTAGAATAAGTGAATTATTAAAATCTCCAGCGAAAAAGGAGCTGTTCAATAATTTGGGAACTTCTCCATCTAATAACAATCTTATGCTATTGTAACCTTCACCATATATTGGCGGAAAAACAAAAATCAGCAAACCAAGACCCAAACCTCCGGCAATTGCTTTGCTGAAAGGTCTTTTTATTTTCACTGAAATACTTTCTACCCAAGTATTTATTCGAATAAAATAAAGAGAAATAAGTCCTGCCATTACCCCCAAAGCAATAAACCAGGGAATTTCTGCAACTTCCAATACATAGTCAAGATTGTAAAAGAAAATGGAATCACCTCCAGAAAAGGCCGAGGCTACCAACGCGCCAGCAACAGAAGCAATTAGCAATGGTATGAAAGAGGAAATAGTAACTTCTGTAAGAATAATCTCGATGGTGAAAATCACCCCCGCAATTGGCGCGTTAAACATGGCTGCGATGGCACTTGCCGATCCGCAACCGATCAGCAAACTTCTGCTCTTATAATTGAGACGGAAAGCCTGCCCCATATTGGAGCCGATAGCAGCGCCTGTTACGGAGATTGGGGCCTCAATACCTACCGAACCTCCAAAACCTGTAGTGATTGCACTGGTAACCATTCGGCTCACCATTTTGAGCGGAGCCAGTTTGCTCGACCCCTTGGATATAGCATAAATGATGTCCGTGACGCCGTGAGAAGATTTTTCGTTAAGGATAAATCTGGCCACAAAAACTGTGAGTACAATACCCAAAAGTGGATAGGCTATATATAGAATATTGGCATACTGAAAGTCGAAGCCTCCAGTGAGGAAGTCTCGGATATGAGTAATTGCGAATTTCAAGAAGCTGGCAGCCAATCCGGTGATAATACCGATTAAAGTGCCGAGTAGAATTACAAAGCTACGGTTGCTCAAATGCTTGAGTCTCCAAACGAGGATTCTCATAAGCATTGCATTCCAAAAGGCTTTTAGCTTACCGCTAAAACTTAGCTTTTCGCTACTATTCATCCATCGAATTGTTTTGCCTCATTCCAAATTTCATCCATTTCGCTTAGGGTCATATCGGAAAGCTCCTTGCCCAAGTCCTTGGATTTCCGCTCAAGATACTGAAAGCGAGATATAAATTTGCGATTTGTTCGCTCCAATGCTTCTTCGGGGTTTATATCTATAAATCTTGAGTAATTGATCAATGAGAATAATAGGTCGCCAAATTCGCCCATGGCCTTAGTCTTATCTATTTTATCAGGTTCTTCAGCTTGAAATTCAGCACGAAACTCAGTCATTTCCTCTTCTACCTTTTCCCAAACTTGCGAGGCTTCATCCCAATCAAAACCAACTCCACGCGCTTTTTCTTGAATCCGCATCGCTTTTACCAAAGCTGGCAAACTATTGGGTACACCACCAAGTACGGATTTATTTCCCTTTTCCTTCAGCTTTATCTTTTCCCAATTTTGCTTCACTGCTTCTTCATCATCCGCCTGCACATCGCCATAGATATGTGGATGGCGATGGATTAGTTTATCACAAATTCCATTGAGCACATCCGCTATATCAAAGGCCTTTTTCTCTTCACCAATCTTCGCATAAAACACATTATGCAGCATCAAATCGCCTAATTCCTTTTTCACCTCATCCAAGTCATTGCTCAAAATGGCGTCAGAAAGCTCATAGGTTTCTTCAATGGTAAGGTGGCGTAGACTTTCCAAGGTTTGCTTCTTATCCCAAGGACAATTTTCCCGCAGCTCATCCATTATGGTCAGTAGCCTATCAAAGGCTTCAAGCTTTTCTTTTCTATTTGGGTCGGGTGCGGATAATGGGCTTTTCATTATATGTGGTGCCGAGAAACTAAGTCTGCGGTGCTGTTGTTTATGCGATGAGTTTATTAATTTTGCACAAAGATAAAAAATCGATGCCCACTCTTCTTTTAACACTAGGCCTAATTGGTATATTTTTCATTTTTATGTCCGTAAGGCTCATTCTGTTGAAAAACGGTGAGTTTAAAGGCACTTGCGCTTCTCAAAGCCCATTTTTAAATAAAGACGGTGCTGCCTGTGGCTTCTGTGGAAAGGAAATTAAGCCCGGCGAATCATGTGGCAATCCTGACTCCGAAGTGGATAAGGTCATGGCCAAATTTAAGTAGCATATGTAATTAAATACGTGCTTTAATACTAATTATGTAATTTCGGGCAAAATTTAGGATGCTTTGACATTAATCAAATCAATTTCAGGAATCAGAGGTACAATTGGCGGCCAACAAGGCGATAATTTAACCCCAATAGATATAGTAAAATTCTCTTCTGCCTATGGTGCTTGGATGCTTGGCAAAGAGGTAAATCCAAAAGTTGTAATCGGTAGAGACGCTCGGCCTTCGGGAGAGTGGATAGCTCCATTAGTAGCGTCTACACTACAAAGCTTAGGAATAGATGTAATAGACCTTGGTCTAGCCAGCACACCCACAGTAGAAGTGGCGGTCGTCAATGAAAAAGCGGGAGGAGGAATTATCCTTACCGCATCTCATAACCCTGTGCAATGGAATGCCCTAAAGCTCCTCAACGAAAAAGGCGAATTTATTTCCAATGAAGAAGGGCAACGCATATTAGAAATTGCGGAACAAGGCCAGGTAGAATATGCGCCAAACAAAAAAGCGGGTCAGTACAAGCAAGACCATTCCCAGCTCGATAAGCATATTCAGCAAGTATTAGATTTGCCATTGGTAGATGTTGAGGCAATCCGAAATAGAAAATTCAAAATAGTAGTCGATCCTGTCAATTCCGTAGGTGGTATTGCCATCCCAGCTCTGCTCGAAAGGCTCGGAGTAGATCAAATCCACATGATCAATGGCGATGCAAATGGCCAGTTTGCGCATAACCCTGAACCTCTACCAGAAAATATTAGAGAGATTTGCAAGGAGCTGAAAAATGGAAGCTTTGATTTGGGCATTGTGGTAGATCCGGATGTGGATAGACTTGCTCTTGTTTGTGAGGATGGAACTCCATTTGGCGAGGAATATACCTTGGTGACTGTAGCAGATTATGTGCTATCCCAAACTTCTGGCAATACGGTATCCAATCTATCATCCTCCCGCGCATTGAAAGATGTGACAATCAAAAGAGGTGGGGATTATGTGGCATCAGCTGTTGGTGAAGTGAATGTGGTAGAAGCTATGAAAGCCAATAATGCCATTATCGGTGGCGAAGGCAATGGCGGAATTATTTATCCAGAATTACATTACGGCCGTGATGCTTTGGTTGGTATAGCGCTGTTTTTGACACAATTAGCTAAATTTGGCAAAAGCTGCTCTATGCTTCGGGCTTCTTATCCAAATTACCATATTTCGAAAAACAAAATTGAGCTTACACCCGAAATAGATGTGGATAAAGTGCTTGCTGGAATGCAGAAAAAGTATGAAAAGCAGCCACAAATTACAGTAGATGGCGTTCGGATAGATTTTGACAGCGAATGGGTACATTTGCGTAAATCTAACACCGAACCGATTATTAGAATTTATGCAGAGTCTGAGTCAAATGCCACAGCAGATTACTTGGCAAATAAGATAATGCAGGATATCAAAGAAATTGTAAATGGCAATGAATAGAGATGAAAGAATATACCTAGATAATGCTGCAACTACAGCCATAGATCCGGAAGTACTTCAAGCAATGCTTCCGTACCTAGAAAATTATTATGGCAACCCTTCTTCAATTCATGCCCATGGGCGGGAGGTTAGAACGGGCATTGAACGCACTCGTAAACTCATCGCCGATCACCTACACTGTACTCCGGCCGAAATCTTTTTTACTTCTGGAGGCACCGAAGCTGACAATACTGTATTACGATGTAGTGTGGATAATTTGGCTATCAAGCATATAATCACTTCGCCACTTGAGCACCATGCAGTATTGCACACTGCAGAAAGCTTAGAAAAAGAAGGCCTTGTAAAATTGAGCCTAGTAGATGTAAATAATAAAGGTGAGGTAAATTTTGACCACCTCGAAGAGTTGCTTAAAAGCAACAAAAACACCCTCGTTTCCTTAATGCATGCCAATAACGAAATTGGCAATCTCAATGACTTGGAAAGAATTGGCCATTTGGCTCATTCATACGATGCTTATTTCCACTCAGATACGGTACAAACCATGGGGCATTATGTACATGATTTGAAAAAATTGCCTGTCAACTTTATTGTAGGTGCGGCTCATAAATTTCATGGTCCAAAAGGCGTTGGTTTTCTATATGTAAATCGCAAAAACAAAATCCACCCGCTTATTTATGGTGGTGCGCAAGAGCGAAATATGCGTGGAGGAACCGAGAATGTTTATGGCATTATTGGTTTGGGCAAAGCATTGGAAATTGCCTATCGTGATATGGCCGAGCATCAAGCGCATACTTCAAATGTGAAATCCTACATGATCGAAAAGCTTAAGGAAAATTTTGCAGGAATAAGCTTCAATGGCTTATCTGGCGAAATGGATAAAAGCCTTTATACAGTGCTCAGCGTTTGTTTTCCTCCAAATGAAGATAATGATATGATGCTTTTCCATTTGGATTTGCATGGAATTTCAGCTTCGGGTGGAAGTGCCTGTTCAAGCGGCGCAATGAAAGGTAGCCATGTACTTTCAGCCATTGGAGCCGATCCTTCCAGAGCATCTGTTCGCTTCTCTTTCAGCAAGTTCAATACGAAAGACGAAGTGGATATCGTAATCGAAAAGCTTAAGGAAATTGTGCCTATTAAATCGGAAATGAGTAAAGCTTAATATCGATAGACTACAGCATTGATATTCATTCCTGCGCCGACAGATGCAAATAGTATAATATCTCCTTTATTGAGTTTGTGCTGATCTAACTTTCCTTTCCTTACCAAATCAAAAAGTGTAATTACTGTAGCTACCGAGCTATTGCCCAGCCAATGAATACTCATTGGCATAATGTCTTTAGGCATTACTTTACCTTTATACATTCGCTTGATGATTGCCTCATCCATTTTTTCATTTGCCTGATGGATGAAAACCTTTTTCACATCTTCAATCGGAATGTTGGCTTTGGTCAAGCAATCGAGCATTGCTTGCGGCACATACGTCAATGTGTATTCGTAGATTTTTCGACCTAGCATTTTGATGTATTTAACATTTGATTTGTTTTTGGGATCAAATGATTTGCCCATAAATAGAAAGTCAAGTTCTTCCAAAGAATGTGACAAAGCCGCGCTCGCCAAAACACCTTCTCCATCATCAGCCGTAGTTGCTTCTACTATTGCAGCACCTGCACCATCTGAAAAAATCATAGCATCTCTATCGCTTGGATCTACCACTCGGCTAAGTGTTTCAGCACCTATGACCAAGCATCTTTTAGCTTGTCCAGATTTGATCAATGCATCCGCTGTGATCAGCCCTTGTATCCACCCTGGGCAACCAAAAAATAAGTCGTATGCAATGCAATAAGGGTTTTTGATACCCAGATGATGTTTTACTCTATTTCCCAAACTCGGCACAGCATCGGTCTGATTGCTACCATGACTTACATCGCCAAAGTTGTGCGCAAATATAATTTGATCTATTGTCTCAGGATCGATTCCAGCATCTTCAATGGCCAATTTAGCAGCAATAGCAGCAATGTCCGAAGTGTTCAGATCCTTGCTAGCATACCTTCTTTCCTCTATACCTGTAATGGCCTTAAACTTCTCAATAATCTCGCTATTGGGATTAGCAAACTTACTTCCATCAGCATTATAGAATTGATGCTTGTTAAATTCTTCATTCTTAATTTTTAGCGTAGGTATGTAGGATCCCGTTCCGCTAATTCGAGTTCTTAGCTTTTCCATCAAAAGGTATTTTTCAGAAAATAAGCTTCAAAGGTAAGCAGGCATTCTAAAAAGTCCATCGTATTGCCAAATAAAAAATGCTACTTTAAGAAAGTAAGCTCCTGTTAATAGATTTTCATTAAAATGAAGAAATTTAATCCTGAATTCATCTTTTAAACCGAAATTTTATTCTGACTTATCGGAGTGTTTTCATAAACTAGTTCCCTCAAGCAAGCTATCCAATCGGGTGAGTCGTTTAGGCTTTCTACAAGCTGCCAAACTTCTCCTCCCGCTTCCTCAAATTGCTCCTTATATTCCTCTCCTACCTCCACTGTTGTCTCTAAGCAATCCGCAATAAAGGCCGGACAATAAACAAGGACTTTTTTAATGCCTTTTCCAGCCAATTCTTTCAACATATCTTCTGTATAAGGTTTAATCCAAGGGTCATTTCCCAATCTACTTTGGAAACATGTCGTAAACTGTCCTTCCTTCAAACCAAGCTCTGCAGCAATCAAACGGGTAGTCAAAAAACACTGTGCACGATAGCAATAGGCATTATTTTTATGAAAATGATTACAACAATCGCCCAGCTGGCATTGAGACCCCACGCTACCTTTGCGAATTTGTCTCTCAGGCAAACCATGATAACTAAATACGACATGATCATAATTAGCCTTAGCAAGATACTTTTTGCCAATGTTCGCAAATGCCTTAATAAAAAGCGGATGCTCCACAAATCGATTCACAAAGTTGACACTTGGGATAATCTGCCAAGTTCGGCAAATTTCCATTACTTTATCTACCACCGAGCCATTAGTCGCACTAGCATATTGCGGGAATAATGGTATACAAACTATAGAATCAACGTTTGCTTTTTTCAACTCATCAAGTGCCGTTTCTATCGATGGGCTTTGGTAGCGCATGCCAAGTACTACATGATAGTCACTCCCAAGCTCGGCTTGCAATAGGTCTTTTACATCCTCTCCATAATATTTTAGAGGAGAGCCTCGATCATCCCACAATTTCCTGTATTCCTTGGCCGATTTTGGTGAGCGAAAAGGAGCAATAATTCCATTTACTAATAACCAACGTGGAAAAGCAGGAATATCAATAACGCGTCCATCCATCAAGAACTCACGCAAATATTTTCTTACATCAGGTGTTTTAGGACTGTCTGGGGTGCCCAAGTTTACGAGTAATACACCTATCTTTCCTATCTTAATATTAGTATTCATGATTTAGAGCTAACCTTCATTCAAAGGTATTGTTTTTTAAAAAGTCCTGCTTAGTTGTTCAACAATTTATTCTCTTTTAAATTTAGATAGTCGAATCAAGACTTCTTTGCCTCCATTAACAGCCATGAATATTCAAAAGTTAAGCTACACCCTACTTTTTTTGGTTCTATTGGTACACATTCTTATAGTTGGTCAGCAGCTACTAGCTCCTTTGGCTTGGTCGGCATTTTTGGCCATACTTATATTGTCTCCCGTGGAATGGTTTGAGAAAAAAGGAATTCCGGCACCAATTGCTGCAATCATAAGCATTTTAATTCTTACCTCTATGATTGCTGCAATTGTCTTTTTTCTATCGCGAGAAGTAATTTCCTTATTACAAGATTTGCCCAAATTGGGCAATCGCTTCGAAGGAAGCTTAGAAGAAATTCAGCAATTTCTTACTGATAAAATTGGCCTGAGCAAAGAATTCCAAACTACACAAATTGCCAACTCCATTGAACGCTTTACTGAAGGAGGGCTCTCTGGGGTTTCCCAAACACTAACTTCTGCAGCAATTGCCATCACCTACCTAACATTGATGCCCTTATTTATCTTTTTTCTGATTCATTATAGAAAAGTGTATTTCCAATTTCTGCTCCAACTTGGCAAGGAAGAAACTAAAGCTCAAACTGCAAAAGTCATCCAAAAAGTAAGGAAGGTTATTCAACAATACTTGTATGGAATGGTGCTGGTCACACTTATTATGGGCGTTTTGTTCGCCATTGTTCTATTTGGTTTGGGCATTAAACATGCCTTATTCTTTGCGGTATTTTTAGCTGTATTCAATTTGATTCCTTACGTTGGTGTATTTTTATCGAGCTTAGTTACGGTGCTTTATGTGTATTTGACAAGCGATACTTTATTCCTCCCGCTTCTTACATTGGGCTTGCTTTGGGGCTTACAAATATTTGAAAACAACCTAATAACTCCCTATGTGGTAGGAGGCAGCGTGCAAGCTAATCCATTGGCCGTAATCATCGCATTATTGGCGGGAGGTATGATTTGGGGTGTTTCTGGCATGGTTCTTTTTATTCCTCTAATTGGTGCATTAAGAGCCATTTTCGAGGAATTTGAAAGCACAAAACCATTTGCCACCTTGCTAGGAGAGCCAGATAAAAAAACTTGAAATTACTTTTTTTTCATTGTAAGTGCAGTTTTCATCAGTGGGCCTGCGGCCATACTTGTGGCTAATGCAAGCACTACTAAGGCTATAAACATGGAATTTGTAATTAAACCGTTTTCGAGGGCAATCAATCCTAAAATTATCTCCATAGCGCCTCGCGTATTCATTGCATAACCGATAGCAAGCGAGTCTTTGTTATCAAAACCAGCCACTTTAGCACCAATTCCGCTTCCAATTATTTTTGTTAGAAAACCAATTACAAGAACAGAAAGTACTAAAATTGGATCAAAGCCCTCTATGAAATTTACTTTGAGTCCAATTGAAACAAAAAATAGGGGGGCAAAGATATTATTGATGAACTGATGCAAAATTTCTTTGGCCTTTTCAGTCAAAAACTCTGAGTCGCCAATAGCAACACCTACTATAAATGCGCCAAAAATTGCATGAATACCAATATATTCGGTGAAAGCCGCGGCCATAAAACAAACTGCCATGCAGAGAGAAAGTAAGCCTCCAGGCCAAGCCATTTTTTTATTTACCCACGGAAGAGCTTTGTTGATAATACTTTTGCCAATTGTCAACATCAAAATGGTGAAACCTAGCGTCAGTGCAATAGTTGCCCATAAGCTCATCCCTTCTACAGTTCTGCCCATCATACTTAGGATTATTGAGAAAATAATCCAACCTAAAATATCAATTATCATTGCAGAGGCAATTATTAGCAAGCCCATTTTTGATTTGAAAATGTTCAAATCCATCAACACACGTGCAATTACAGGCAGGGCTGTGATTGATAAAGCAGTTCCAATAAATAATGCGAAAATTAATTTTGAATCTGGATCTCCAATACCCCAAAACTCAGGAAAAAAATAAGTTGACAAAAAGCCGATAACCAAGGGAATAATTAAAGAATAGAACGCAATACTTAGTGCATTTTTTCCTTGAGCCCAAACGATATGCAATTCTACTTCGAGTCCAGCAATAAATAACAGTAGAACTACCGCCATCTGAACAATCCCGTCTAATACTAGGAAGGAATTACTTTCTATCGAAAATAAAGATTGGAAGAAATCTGGAGCAAGCAACCCTAGTATTGTAGGTCCTAAAATTATTCCCGCAAAGATCTCCCCAACAACAGCAGGTTGTTTAAATTTTCTAGCAATTTCCGCGAAGATTCTTGCGAAAATCAGCATAATACCAAGCTGTACAAATAAGGTTACAATATCCCCATGAGTTAATGTATTTATGTTTTCCATTATGATCTCTTAGGTTGAATAATCAGTAAGTTACTTGGAAGGTCATTCAATATGTATTCAAGATCATGAGGAAAAAACCTGTCCAACAAATTAAGTTTGTGGTCTGGCGCTCTTAAAACAAGTAAATCTGCATTTACCTTCTCTGCAAAGCGAGCCATTTCATAACCTGGTTTGCCGCTTACTATTTTGATATTAATTTTTAAGTTACCCCTATCTAAATCTTTTAGTATTTCTTCAATTTTCACCACCTCGTCATGTACAAGCCCACGTCTAGTACTTTCCACTGTATCTGCCGTGTCTTCGCCTGCTACCGACATTCGCAATCCCATTAATTGAATTTCATTAATAATATGCACGTTTTGTGCTTGCTCAATTTTCGCCAGCTGAATTCCTTTTTCAATTATCTCAGGAGTGCAGGGGTGATCTGTGCCATTTATTACAATTCTTTTGAAAGGTGTTGGATTATAACTCGGCTCAAGCAAAATCAATAATGACACTTCTCCCTTCCGCATTATTTTTCTGGCAATTGAGCTAAAGTGGGTTTTCAAGAAAGACTCCTTTTTTAGTGCCCCCGAAACTAAAAGATCAATGTTCTCCCTTTTACATATCTCTATTATCTTTTTGCTTGGATTACCATCCTCCCAAATCACTGTGATTTTACTAAGATCAAAGCCATTTTTTTCGAAAATTTTATTTAGCTCAAGCTCCTCTCCCTCACTTTTTTCACCTATGTGTATGAATATCACTTCGGCATTGAATTGGCGTGCAAAGCGTTTGGTTTCGCACATCAAGGCTTCCATTCTAGGCGAAAAGGCAATAGCAAGAGCAATTTTCTGGAACATGGCTTAAATAGATTACAAAGCTTCCAATATAATAGATTTGCTTTAAATAACCGTAAAATTGACCTGAGCCAATTAGAAAAGACTTAAGGAGCTGATTATCTTTGCGGCCATGAATAAGAATGAATCAGCATCCCCGGAGAATAATTTATTTAAAAATGTAGTAGCACATGCCAAGGAATATGGCTTTGTGTTTCCTTCCAGCGAAATATACGATGGCTTACAAGCCGTATACGACTACGGCCCATACGGTGTAGAACTTAAGAACAACCTTAAAAAAGTGTGGTGGCAATGTATGACACAGCTCCATGCTAATATCGTTGGCTTGGACTCTGCCATTTTTATGCATCCACTTACTTGGAAAGCTTCTGGACATATCGATAGCTTCAATGATCCGATGGTGGATAACAAGGATTCTAAAAAACGCTACCGTGCCGATGTGCTAATCGAAGATGCTGCGGCTAAATTGGAAGCTGATGGACAAAGTGAAAAAGCGCATTCTCTTGTAAAAAGGATGAACGAATTGCTTACTGCAGAAGACTTAAAAGGCTTGCAGGAATTAATAATAAATGAAGGTATCTCATGCCCAATAAGCGGTACAGCAAATTGGACTGAAGTAAGGCAATTCAATTTGATGTTCTCCACACAGATAGGCTCTGTAGCGGACGATTCCAATGCTATTTACTTAAGACCAGAAACTGCTCAAGGGATTTTCGTGAATTTCCTGAATGTGCAAAAATCAGCACGTATGAAGGTGCCATTTGGAATTGCTCAAATTGGTAAAGCATTCCGTAATGAAATCGTTGCGCGTCAGTTTATATTCCGTATGCGTGAGTTTGAACAAATGGAAATGCAATACTTTGTACGACCAGGTGAAGAGATGGAATGGTACACTTTCTGGAAAGAAGCTAGAATGAAATGGTATGAGGCACTTGGTTTCCCTCCCGCCAAATTGAAATTCCATGATCACGACAAACTTGCTCATTATGCCAATGCAGCTGTGGATATAGAATATCAGTTTCCGTTTGGTTTCAAGGAAATTGAAGGTATACACTCACGTACGGATTTTGACTTAAAAAATCATCAGGAAATTTCTCGCAAAAAATTGCAATACTTTGATCCCGAAGTAAATAAGAATTATATTCCTTATGTAGTTGAAACTTCATCTGGCTCGGACAGATTGTTCTTGGCCACTCTTTGCGAAGCCTATACGGAAGAATCAACAGGCGAAGGAGATCAGCAAAAGGAAAGAATTTATTTGAAATTGCATCCTGCATTAGCTCCTGTGAAAGCAGCCATTTTCCCACTTACCAAAAAAGACGGACTACCAGAAAAAGCGCGGGAGGTTATGAGACTATTACAAATGGATTTCCCTGTGATATATGAAGAGCAAGGATCTATTGGCAAGCGCTACACTCGACAAGATTTAATTGGCACACCTTATTGTATTGCTGTGGATCACCAAACACTAGAAGATAATACCGTGACGATTAGACACAGAGATACCACCGAACAAGAAAGGGTAGCGATTGCAGATTTGCCACAAAAAATTGGCGAATCAGTTAGCTTTAAAAGGATATTTGAGAAATTGATCTCCTAAATAGTCATCAACATAAAACACGAAAGCCCAAGCGATAAACTTGGGCTTTCGTGTTTTTACAGATAATGAAATAGCTATTTTACTTTTACCATTCCATTTTTTTCGATCCACTCACTTAGCTCTTGGATGTCTTCTTTAATAAAATCAACATCCTTTGGAGCTTGTTTTAGACTGTAGTTCCAGTGTCTTAATATGCAACTGAGGCCAGATTTTTCAACCTTTTTATTAACTCTCAGATACTTATCATACAAGTAATGGTCTAGGTCGGCTATTTGCACATTAATTTCAGACATCTGATCATATACTACAGCTCGTAATTCCTCCATCGACTCTTTAATCTCTCCATACCATTTTTTGAAATAAGGTGTATAGCTCAGATTTTTGAGATTGTCCTCTATTTCATCCATCAATTCGATCAGAGGTCTTGTATATAGTTTCATTTTATATAAACGCTTTTGCTTTGCTATTTTTAAAATTAAATTTCATAAAGCCTTGATTATTACATACGTAAAAATCATTAAAGGTTTGATAAAATGACTACTACAATAGAAAATTAGAATCGTTAATTTACAAACTCATCATTTCTTTGAATTTAGCGGCTTGTCTACGGCTAACTTCTATTTTCTCTCCGCCTTTCAACATTACCATTAGTCCGCCATTAAACCAGCTTTCGATGCTTTCTACCCAATTGAGGTTGATAATGTGCTTACGGCTTGCTCTAAAGAAGGCACGATCATCAAGACGTTCGTCAAGGGCATTGAGCGACTTATGTATCATCGGCTTGAAGTTCTCGAAATAGATTTTGATATAATTACCATCGGATTCGAATAAGCGGATATCTTTCAATCTCACAAACCAGCATCTTTCCCCATCTTTCACAAAAACCTGATCATTGATCCCAAGTTTTTTCTTTTCCGTATTGTCATCTAGCGCATCTTCCTTTTGCTGAACTTTCACCATCTTGGTTACAGCTTCTTTCAAACGCTCTGGCTGTATAGGTTTTAGCAAATAATCTAATGCATTTACTTGGAAGGCTTTTAATGCATACTCGTCATAAGCTGTTGTGAATATTACATTGGGAGCTTTTTCAAGTTCTTCCAATAGATCAAACCCTGTTTTACCTGGCATTTGAATATCCAAAAAAAGCAAATCAGGTTGTAACTGATTGATTTTTTCAATTGCATCGTCCACATTAACTGCTTCGCCTACAATCTCAATTTCTTTATACTCTGCTAGAAGGCTCAGCAATTCTTTGCGAGCTAATCTTTCGTCATCTACAATTAGTGCTCTCATATTCGTTGTGGGATTTTAACTTCAGTCATTACAAATTTATCAGATTCATTGAATATTCGGAAAGTGGCCTGATCTCCATAAATAAGCTTCAATCGCTGCTCAGTATTTTGGAGGCCGTAGCCAGTTCCTTTCTTCGAAATTACACCATTTATATATTGTCCACTATTTTTTATTTTGATAGTGAGCATATTATTCTGCACATCGGTTTCTATTTGTAGCAATCCTCCCGCTACCAGATTGGAAATACCATGCTTAATGCCATTCTCTACTAAGGTTTGAACCATCAATGGAGGAACTTCAAACTGCCCTGATTCGGGATGGATAATAAACTTGGTTTGCAGTCTTTCTTCGAAACGGATTAACTCTAGGTTTAGGTAATCTTTTACCGTCTTTATTTCATCATTAAAGGGAATCACCATTTTCTTGTCCATCACCAAGCTATTGCGAAGGATATTGGAAAGTTGTGTAATGGCGATTTTGGCCTTTCTTGGATCCTCATCTACCAATGCTCGCACGCTATTAAGTGCATTGAATATAAAATGTGGATTGAGTTGGGACTTTAGCGCATTTAGTCTGATTTCATTTATGGCTGCCTCCTGTTTCAAGCTAGCATTGTAGCTTTCCATATAATTGTACAGAAAGTAAATGGAAGCCCAAAGGAAATAGAAGATATATACTAGAAAGATGTTAGTAAGAACCACTACAGGTTCAAAATCTGTTTGGAAATTGATCGTTCCTAAATTGAAAGCTGTAAGAACCTGAAATAGATAATTGAGAATACTCAGCACCAAAACCGAAACTGAAACTCTCGGAATGATTTGGGACACATGCATTTTGATCCAACGCCATTTGAGGATCAAGTTTCTAAACAAGTGTGTACTTACCAAGAAGAACGCTGCCTGCAAAAAATAGCTAAATACAATTTGATCCGAAGGAGAGGCAAAAGCCCCATTTTCGGCTAAACGGATAAGAGCGACAAAAAAGATATTCAGTAAAGCATAGCTCGTCCAGCCAAATATTTGGAAGGACCAATAGAGAATCTTTTTGCGACTGAAATTTATCAATTGTATAGAATGAAAATAGCTAATAAATAAAGGCTTAATATCGGCAAATTGAAAGGCATAATTTATAATCTGCTTGTAACTTCCATAATCGGAAACATTCTTTTATTAGTTTTTTCTTCAAGTAGAAATTTTTTTTTAAATATTCAGAATTTTTTATTACCGCAAAAGTCCAAAATCACCCACTTATCCCTTCGGTTAATCCTTTTCGTTTTTGTAGCGTCTTAACAGTATAAAATTTGGTAGGGTATTTTAAAGCGAAATTTAAATCACATTAAAATCTCGAAAATAGAATTTGTATTGATTGCCAAAAATTTCCCTTTTAGGGTAAATATTGGAAGAGTTCAAATTCACCGAATTTTCCGAAAAAAAATTTACATATTGATGCAACTATAGAATAATATACTGCGTCATATATGTGAATCTAAGACAAACAGAATAAAAAAAGGTTGAAAATATTTTAAAGGTCAAAAACATGAAAACATTAAATTTTAAAAAAACTGGGATAATCGTTGCTGCATTTGCAATGATCGTCAATTTAGCTTGCGCTAACGAAAAAGAGCCAATAAACACCGCTGCCGAAGAAAATATGGCACTTCAAGAAGCACACGATCAGCTACTTGAGCATGAAATTCAGAAGAAATTGATGGCTGAAGTCTACAATCCTGCAACAAGTATCATAATTGTTGATTTGGACGGTAATATTATCGATGAAATCACCTACGAAGGCACAATTAATTGGCCGGAACATGCCGAATTAAAAAATAAACTTTCTAGAAGTTCGTTCCTAATTGAGCACCAGAACAAGCAATTCTACTTGTTTGATGTAAAGGCAACGGAAGCACTTCCAGTTAGTTAAAAGATCATTTTCATAGTTAAGTTTAAGGTTAATTGAAAAGGAGCGACTTAGGTCGCTCTTTTTTTGTGCCCTTAAACCAAATAAGACTAATCAGCTATTTCCACAGTTTTGGCACTACTTACCCCCTTTAACTCCTGCGCCAAAAACCTTGCTGTATAGCTCTTTTTCACTTTAGCAACTTCCTCAGGCCTTCCTTCAGCAATTATATAACCTCCCTTTTCGCCACCTTCTGGTCCTAAATCCACAATATGATCGGCTACTTTGATGATGTCCATATTATGCTCGATAATAAGAACCGTATTGCCTTTGTCCACCAGTTTATTCACCACATCCAGCAAATGCTGAATATCTTGAAAATGAAGACCAGTGGTAGGCTCATCCAAAATATAAAAAGTCATGCCTGTATCTCGCTTCGAAAGCTCAGTGGCAAGTTTCACTCTTTGCGCTTCTCCACCCGACAATGTCGTAGCATGTTGTCCTAAAGTGATATAGCCCAAACCAACATCCGATAAGGTCTGAATTTTTCTTAAAATTTTCGGCTGATTGGCAAAGAACTCCACTGCTTGCTCCACCGTCATATCAAGCACATCGGATATAGATTTGCCTTTGAAACGCACTTCCAACGTTTCTCTATTGTAGCGTTTGCCTTTACACGTTTCGCAAGGCACATGCACATCTGGCAGAAAATCCATTTCGATCACTCTCATGCCTCCACCTTCGCAGGTTTCGCACCTCCCGCCTTTTACGTTAAATGAGAAACGACCTGGCTTATAACCACGAATTTTGGCTTCGGGCATATTAGAAAATAAACTTCTTATCTCTGTAAATACACCTGTATAAGTAGCCGGATTCGATCGAGGTGTTCTGCCTATTGGCGATTGATCTACCTCAATTACCTTATCGATTTCCTTTAATCCAACGATTTCTTTATAGTCTAATGGCTCAGTTCTAGATCTATAAAAATGCTGATTGAGAATTGGGAAAAGAGTTTCATGAATGAGGGAAGATTTTCCCGAACCCGAAACGCCTGTGACACAAATAAGCTTACCAAGCGGGAGGTTGAGGGTTACATTTTTCAAATTATTCCCTCCCGCACCTTTCAACTTCAAAAACTTACCATTTCCTTCGCGACGCTGCTTTGGAATAGCTATTTCATATTCTCCTGATAAATAGCGAGCAGTAGAACTACCTTGCTCCAAAAATGCTTTGGGGGCACCTAAAGCCACTATTTGCCCTCCATGCCTACCTGCACCTGGCCCAATATCAACTATAAAGTCAGAGGCAAGCATCATATCCTTATCATGCTCCACCACAATCACCGAATTGCCCAAATCACGCAAATCTTGAAGCGCTTTTATCAGCTTTTCGTTGTCCCGCTGATGGAGTCCAATGCTTGGCTCATCCAAAATATAAAGCACCCCCACCAGCTGAGTTCCTATCTGAGTGGCCAGACGTATTCTTTGTGCTTCACCCCCACTAAGCGTCTTCAGCGGCCTATCCAATGTGAGGTAATCTAAACCAACGCCAAGCAAGAATCCTATTCGCTTACGAATTTCCTTTAGCACTTCTGTCGCAATTGCCTGCTGCTTTGTATTCAGCCTACTTTCAAGCCCTTCGAACCACTCGGCTAGTTCGTTTAAGTGCAGCTGCGTTAATTCTGAAATATTCTTATCGTCAATTTTAAAATGAAGTGCTTCTTTTTTCAGGCGAGCTCCTTTGCAATCGGGGCATTCCCTAATGTGCATAAAGTCGTCAATCCAAGCTTGCGTTTTATCTGTTCCTGATTCCTTCTGCTTTTCAAGAAATTTTATAATTCCTTCAAACTTGGTATTCCAATCTGTACCCGGATATTTCACAGAACTAACTGCGACTGGAATAGAATCTCCATATAGAATAGTTTTCATCACCTCAGCTGGAATATCCTTAATCGGTGTGGTAAGGCTCACCTTGTAGCGCTTCAATATGGCGTCCAGTTTTTTGAAAATCCATATATCTCGGTATTCTCCGAGTGGCGCAATTCCACCGCGACTTAAGCTCAATTTGTTATTTGGGATCACCAAATCTTCACTGATTTCCTCTATTCGACCAAGGCCATTACAAGTAGGGCAAGCTCCGTATGGAGAATTGAACGAAAAGGTATTTGGAGCTGGCTCGTCATAAGCTAATCCTGATTTGGCATCCATCAGGTTTTTAGAGAAATAATGTAGCTCGCCTTTTTCATCCAGTGCCATCAACACTCCTTTGCCATGCTGAAATGCCGTGCGAACCGATTGGGTAATTCTGTAGCGATCATTTTCATCTACCACCAGTCTATCTACGACTATTTCGATATCGTGAACCTTATAGCGATCCACCTGCATTTTGGCTACTATTTCCTGTATTTCGCCATCAATCCTTACTTTGGTAAAGCCTAGCTTCCGTATCTGAACAAACAATTCTCTATAATGCCCTTTTCTACCTTTGACAATAGGTGCGAGAAGAATAAATTTTTGATTTGCGAATTGGCTAAATATAATTTCAACAACTTGATCCTCCGTTTGGCGAGTCATTTTTTCGCCGGTGATATAGGAATAGGCTTCACCTGCTCGTGCATAAAGTAAGCGCATGAAATCATACACTTCCGTAACTGTACCCACCGTAGATCGAGGATTGCGGGAGGTTGTTTTTTGCTCAATAGAAATTACAGGACTAAGACCATTGATTTTATCCACATCGGGTCTTTCCATATCGCCGATAAAAGACCGAGCATAGGCTGAGAAACTCTCCATATAGCGGCGTTGACCCTCCGCATAAATGGTATCAAATGCCAAAGAAGATTTCCCACTCCCACTAATTCCTGTAAAAACCACTAACTGATTGCGTGGAATCTCAAGATCAATATCCTTCAAATTATGTTCTCTGGCTCCAAAAATTTGAATGCTATCGTAACCAGTGGGATCTACAGTAGTCCCGTTTTTTGATTCAGCCATGTGGAAATACTTCCTTTATAAATTAAACCGCAATTTAGGGCTTTAAAGACTAACAACCTTAGTTAATTGGAAATGTTGTGAAGCTTTAACAATGTATGAGAAAAGATGGCTAGTACCATTTGCTGGACTTCTCATTTGAATGACCTCACAAAGATTTACAATGAGCAATTAACTGTGAAAAGTCGATGTTACAGCGTATTCACCCAAGCAACTTTCTCTTCGATCGGACTTCTTCTTCCTTTTGGACTCAAGCCTTCACGCACTTTTCCAATATAGAAAAAGCCTAACAACCTATCCTTTTCCTCAAGACCAAAAAATGGTTTTGCCTCTTCCATATAAGTAACTCCTCCACTTCCCCAATATGCTCCCAACCCATAAGCTGAAGCGGTCAAATACATATTTTGTACTGCACATGCTACGGATTCAATCTCTTCAATTTCTGGAATGCTTTCTTTTGGATCACGTTTCATGATTATGGCTATCACATGCGATGCTTTCAGTGGGTTGTTCTTCAATTTTTGATACTTCTCTTCATTGAAATTGTCCGCAGCTTCGGCTTGCTTACGATAAAATTCAGACTGATAATCGGCCAGTTTTACTAAACCATCCCCAGTGAATACGATAAATCTCCAAGGCTCTGTATGCTTATGAGTAGGAGCCCAATTAGCATTTTCTAAAATTTCCTGGACAATACTATCTTCTATCTTTTCTCCAGTGTATTGCGCCGGATATAGGGAACGGCGATTTCTAATTAACTGATGTACTTCTTCTATTTTCATATGCTTTACTTATTTACATTATTGATTGTTCCCTAGCATAATTTTAATTCCTCCAAAATAATTCCTTTCTGGTGCAGGTTGAAAAAACCTCCCGCCAAAAGCGTTCAGATCATTGCCCAAACTGTACGTCTCATTTAGCAAGTTATCTGCTCCAGCAAATATTTCCCATATAGCATTCTTAGAAGTGATGGTCTTACCTATTTTTAACTGAACCAAATGATACGCATTAGAATACACTGCATTTCCATCATTTAATGGAATTGCATCCGTAAAATTATGCGTGAGATTAAGGAAATAGCCATCACCATAATCAATATCTGCTGTGCTCACCCAAGTATGTGGAGCTACACCAGTGAGCTTATTGCCAGTGAAATCATTTTGATTTTGCAAATAATCTCTAAAAGTAAAATCGTGATATGTATATGAAGAACCTAATCTGATCCCAATCCTATCAAATGACTTCTTCAAAGCTTGCCAAGAAAGCATCATTTCTAATCCATTTTGCAGAGTACTTCCTGCATTATTAAATAGTACTACACCATCCGAATTGGTACGTGTTACTATCGTCTGATCCAAAATGAAGTGGAAATAGTTAGCTTCAAACATTAATCTATTGTCCATGCTACGAAATCTATATCCAAGCTCCCAATTTGTCCCTTTTTCAGGTTCAAGTCCAAGATTTAATGAGCCCTCATTGGTGCGTACCTCTTGGATTGTAGGTGGTGAAAAACCCTTGCTCCAAGAAGCATGTAGGGCATGTTGATAGCCAATTTTCTTGAGCAATGCCAAGCGAGGCACTGCTATTCCATTAAAATTTCTATCAAATTGATAGCTGGTCTGCAATGCTGCATCCCACAATCTGTAAATGTCGAATGAAAGTGAATTGATGCTCAAACCGGCAGTGAAAATAAAATTTGCTGGCAATTCATAATCTGCTTGGGCAAAAATTAAGCTTTGGCTAGTTCGCAGTTCATCATCAAAACGGAGCGTATCTGCTCTTCCTCCACGATTGCCAAAGTTGCGTGCAAGCACCAGTGATTGCTGATATTCAGCACCAGCGCTAATTTTCAATTCGGAGCTGACTTGCCAATTGGCCAGCATACGACCACCAATTCCAGACTGGGCATCGCGCTTATAGTCTAGGATAAATGGGTTTTCGAAATATGAAGCATTTATATAGCCTGTTGCTTTTACTTGCAAATCGGGATTGAGTTTTAATTGGTAGCCCAATCCACTCAATACATATTGTTGCAAAATGCCCGCTTGTTGATCCGCACTACCTGGACGAGCAAGTTTAGGATTTTCGCTACGCTGTGCGGCATTAAGTCCTCCAGGAGTTTGATAGTTGAGATCGGAAAGTAGCAGAAAAGCATTGAGTTCCCCTTTCCCTCCCGCCTCTACCGTGCCATTTAGTTGAATCGTCTTTCGCTCGAAACTACTATGTTCCCGATATCCATCACCTTTTTGCCAAGTGGTCTGTAATTCAAACCCACCATTTTCACCTCCATTTTGCACACCTAAACTATATTTCTGCAAACCGAAGGAACCTGCCATACTACTAGCATTTGCCCGAAACCCTTCCTCTACAAGCTCTTTGCTAAATAATAAAGCGCCACCAGTTCCGGCTCCATACACACTTCCCGCAGGTCCTTTTATCACTTCTATATTATCCACATTATCAGTTTCAAGTAGGTTTAGAGGTGTATTGCCACCTGGCTCGGTTAGTGGAATTTCATTCCAATACACTTTGATATTTCGTACGCCAAATGGAGATCGCAACGAACTCCCACGTATGCCCACACGATAGCTTGCAGGCGAGCGTTCTTCCATCCTTACGCCCGGCAGCATATTGAGCACCGGCACTAGATTACTTTCCTGAAAACGTTGGATAGATTTTTTATCTAAAAAATGAACACCTGCGGCTTGCTCGAATAAGGGTCTATCGCTCTCGAATGCGCGCACCATTATCGCATCTAGTAGAATATCTTCAGCTACTAAATAGACGATCGGATTAGTTTGGTTCTCAGCTAAATTTATATTAAGTTCTTTATAACCAATAAGTTGAAAGGTAAATTGAGTTGGCAATTGAACTTGGATTTGCGCCTTCCCATCTGCGTTGGTAAACCAGCGGGAGGATGACTCTTGGTGAATTATCTGCACTTGTGCGAGTGCTGAATTATCTCTGCTATCCAGCACAGTTATATTTACCTGCGCAGTAAGCTGTGAAGCTCCAAAAAATAACAATAGTAAGATTAAGAAAGGATTTTTTCTCATGTGGCTAATCTCGAAAAATAAAGCTTATGAGAAAATAAAAACAAAGGGAATTGGCTGTTACTGCTTTTCTAAGGTTATTTATTGCTAGATGAATTATACGATTCCGGAGCACTGAATTTGGCAAGTTCTCCACTCACGGTAACTTCCACTTGAGTAGCATAATCATTGAAAAACAGCGTAGGAATTTTGATGCCGTGATCTTGAAATACAATAATAAATTGACTTTTCAAGCTGAGCTCGCCATTGAGTACAGTCACTGTGCCTTTGATTGTGCGAGCTTTTGTCACGCCATGTACTTGTAAATCTCCTATGGCTGTGATTTCATAGTCGCCATTTTGATTCAAATCTATAATCTCTGGAAAATTGCCACTAAAGTGAGCTTGTGGATAAAGGTGGGTCTCTAAATATTCTTCATTTACATGACGTTCCATCAATTTGGATGGAAATACAAAAGCTGGAGTTTGTATTCTGAAATTGAATGTTTTGTCATCCAAATCTATTTCTCCACCTATCTGCTCATTGGTAGCCCTTATAGGTTCAAGAACTCCATTTGAGTAAATGGAAACTGATGCATTGCGTGTGATGAGTTTACCTCTTTCTTCAAGAGTATCAACCCATTGCCACGACGAAAAAAATAATAGAAAACCAATTAGTAAGGGCATCTTTTTTTTGTTTAAAACTTGATAATCTTAACCATTTTGCCCTACAAGGAATCTCAATTGTGTTACCTTTATAGAAACAGATTTTATTGGCTAAAATTGTATCCCTTCAAGCATTTTTCTTGGATACTCAAATTAACGAATTCAATACAAAATTACACAAATATGAAAACCAAAGTTTACCTCCTTAGTTTTATATTTTCAATTTCCTTTAGTCAAATATATAGCCAAGATCAACTTGTCACCTTTGTAGATCAACATTTGGCTGACTGGACGGCAATGTACAAAGAGCTTCATGCAAGTCCAGAGTTATCCTTTCAAGAAGAACAAAGTAGCAAAAAAATGGCTCAAAACCTTCGCAGCCTAGGTTTTGAAGTGACTGAAGGCATTGGTGGCTTTGGTGTAGTAGGTATTCTCAAAAATGGCGATGGACCCACTGTAATGGTTCGGGCAGATATGGATGGCCTACCGGTTGTGGAGGAAACTGGATTGACTTACGCTAGCAAAGCCTTTGGATTGGACGACGAAGGAAATGAAGTAGCTACCATGCACGCTTGTGGTCATGATTTACATATGACTGTTTTTTCCGCTACCGCACAATCTCTTGTGCAACTGAAAAATCAATGGAGTGGAACCCTTGTATTTATTGCCCAACCAGCCGAGGAGCGGAGTGGTGGTGCAATCGCTATGCTTAATGAGGGATTATTTGAGAAATTTCCAAAACCAGATTATGCATTAGCATTGCATGCAAGCGCAAGTTTGCCAGCAGGTATGGTGGGTTATTGTCCAGAATATGCCCTCGCAAATGTAGATATGGTCAATATCACTGTAATGGGTGAAGGCGGGCATGGAGCTTATCCTCATACCACCAAAGACCCTGTAGTATTGGCTGCTCGCCTAATTTTAGATTATCAAACTATTGTGAGTAGAGAAATAAGTCCGCTAGAGCCAGCTGTACTCACAGTAGGATCTATTCATGGTGGGACTAAAGGAAATGTGATTCCTAATGAAGTGAAAATGGAATTGACGCTACGCTCCTATTCTCAGGACGTGCGTAATGAGATGATCAGCAAAATAGAACGAATTACTAAAGGCGTAGCTGCTTCGGCAGGACTGAGGGAAGATCAATACCCGATAATATCCATCAGGAATGAATCTACTCCTTCTGTTTACAACGATCCTGCATTAACAGATCGATTGGCAAAAGTATTTGCACAGAGTATTGGAGATCAAAACGTGGTACAAGTTCCTCCCGTTATGGCAGGCGAAGATTTTGGGAAATTTGGAAGGACTGAGGACAATGTTCCAATTATGATTTATTGGTTGGGTGCGGTAGAGCCAAATTTATATGCTGCATTTGAACGTGGAGAAACTGAACTTCCATCCTTGCACTCGTCTAAATTTGCTCCTTTACCTGAACCTAGTATAAAAATAGGCGTAATGACGATGACCTCCGCTGTAATGGACTTATTAGGCAACCGTTAATAGTCGCAAGTCCTCAGCCTTCAGTGGTTTGCTAATAAACATCCCGATTTCAGGGAATTTCTTAGCTTTCTCTTGGTCTTCTGGATCTACTGAGGTGGAAACAATAGCAAGTTTAATGTCCTTACCAAGAACTTCTTTTAGTTTGCGGAATTGTTCTAAAAACATCCAGCCATTCATTACGGGCATATTTATGTCAAGCAAAATAAGATCTGGAACAGATTCTAAATGGCCATTATTTGCAAAATCTTTGAGCATAGATAAACCTTGCTCGCCGTTTGTAGCAGTTAACACACGATCAGAAATACCATTTCTCTCAATTATCTTTGTGGCGATGAAGTTGAAAATATCATCATCGTCAATTACCAGTACACTATTCAGCTTTTCCATATTATACTCCCTTCTGCAAAATTGACTGTGACGCAAATATAAATAATCGTAACTTACTGATGTTAAGTAATATCAAAATATTTTTTCTGAGGGTCAATTATTATTATTTTAACAATATTGTAATTAATTATCAATAATCCTAGCAAATGACGCAATACTCTAAGCTCATACAACAGTTAATGCTATTCGTAGGACTGTTCTTCATTCTAGTTTTTCTGTTGTTCGTTGTCAATCAATTACACCTCATCCAACAATTAGCCAGTGAAATAAATCCGTCATTTGGAAAATTTATTTTAGTGGTATGCTCTGTCTTGCTCATAATTTTATTTCTGATTCCCTTTTATATCTACTTTCGACTTCCAGCTCCACTTGTCCATCCACTCGATGAAGCTGGCATTCCAGCATTTGAGAAAAAGCTCAAAACACGTTGGAAGAATCATCCAATTTTGATGGCTGAAAAATTGGATTTGGAATCGGCGGGAGGGTTGGATCAAGCCAGAATACTACTCCAAAATGAATCAAATCGGATTATACAAAGGAATGCTTCTGCAGTATTTTTGACAACAGCTATTTCCCAAAATGGAAGACTGGATGGACTAACTGTACTTGCTACCCAAATCAGGATGGTATGGCAGATTGCCAAATTATACAACCAACGGCCATCTCTAAGGGAAATGTCTTGGCTCTATGGAAATGTAGCCATTACCACACTACTTGCTGCTGAATTAGAAGATATGGATATCTCTGAACAAGTAGAGCCTATCATCAATTCGGTAATGGGAACTAGTGCCGGGAAAAGCATTCCTATGTTTGGTAACGTTACGGATGTGATAATGGACTCATTGCTTCAAGGCTCCATCAATGCTTTCCTTACTTTGAGAGTTGGTATTATTTGTCGGCAATATTGTAGCAGTACCAAATTGCCTCCTCGATTTTCAATTCGTAAAAATGCCTTTGCTGAAGCAACTTTACTTTTGGGTAATTTAGTTACTAGAGGCTCTAGTCAAGTAGTAAAAGGTGTCTTAAAAGCCTTGGGTCGTAGAGGTGTTAATACCATGAAGCGAGGATTTCAGAATGTAGAAAAAGGCACTCGAAATATCGGTTCTGGAATTAGCTCCTTTTTTCGAAAAATAAGTTGGGGCTCGGAGAAAACTCCTAAGGATGAAAATCCGGAAATTAGCTAAACCCTATAATTAGATTCAAATCATAAACCATTACTATGACTTTTCAACAGCATAAAGAGCTTGCTTCCATTAGTGATGAATTTCAAACGCTCTTTGGCCAGCTAAATCAAGACCAATTGAATTGGAAAGCCAATGCTGAAACTTGGAGCATTGCGCAAAATATAGATCATATTATTCGAATAAATGAAAGTTACTACCCACTAATAGAAGACCTAAAGGCAGGCAAAAGAGAAAAACCGCTATTAGCCAGAATACCCTTTTTCGTAAAGCTCTTTGGGAATTTAATCTACAAATCGGTGCAGCCGGATAATCCCAAAAAGCTGAAAACTCTTGGAATTTGGAAGCCTACAAATTCAGACTTTTCTGTGGATATAGTGCAAAAACTCATTGACCATAATGTGGTATTTGCCGACTTAATAAGTTCTTGCAAACCTCTAATTGAGGAAGATGTAATAGTTTCATCGCCAGCGAATAAAAATATTGTTTACAAACTCGAAAAGGCATTTGAAATATTGATTTCTCATGAAAGAAGGCATTTGGAACAAGCTCGTGGCGTTCTTCTATCTATGCCTTCTAAATAAAAAGCCCTAAAGAAATAATTCTCAAGAGCTTTTAGAAATTTTTTATTCTGTCATTATTGACCAAACAAATAATCTAGCGCCAACATCGCATACGTTCTTACGCCTAATTTCATTCCGGCTTCATCTATCCTGAAATCTGGTGTATGGTGAGGAGCTGCGGTACTTGGATCCTGGCCGGGCGTCATTCCACCTACAAACACAAACATCCCCGGCACTTCCAATTGATAAAAGGCAAAATCTTCTGCTCCAGTGATCGCCTTGGAATTTATCAAGGTACCTCCATTTTGCGTTAGCTTTTGTAAGGTAGGCTCCATTTGGGCTGTTAATTCGAAGTGATTAAAGGTAACTGGAGTTTGCTTTTGGATTTCAATTTCGACCTCTGCACCATATAAATCACCTATCGTTTTCGCAACATGGCGCATCCTGCGATGGACATCATCTTGCATATCATAATCTAATGTGCGTATAGTACCTTCCAAATAGGCCGACTCTGGAATGATATTGTTCCTTACACCTGATTCAATTTTGCCCACTGAAATTACGACTGCATTTTCTGTCAAATCCATTTGGCGACTCACAATTTTTTGAAATCCTTGGATAATATCAGAAGCCACGATGATAGGGTCGATGCCTGTCCAAGGTGTAGAACCATGAGTTTGCTTGCCTTTTATATTGATTCTGAAAATATCAGCAGCGGCCATTAACCCTCCCGCTCTGTATTTTAAAGTGCCTACTTCTGTTTGGGCATTTATATGAATACCAAAAATTACATCTACATCAGGATTTTTCAATACTCCTTCTTTCACCATCAAGCTCGCTCCGCCTTCTTCTCCTCTTGGTGCACCTTCTTCCGCAGGTTGAAATATAAATTTAATAGTACCTGGAATTTCAGCTTTCATTTCGGAAAGTATTTTGGCGGCACCTAGCAGCATCGCTATGTGCGTATCGTGGCCACAAGCATGCATCACGCCAACTTCCTGATCCATATAAGTAGAAGTAACCACCGATTTGAATGGCAAATCTACCCTTTCAATCACAGGCAATCCATCTATATCGGCTCTTAGGGCGACAACTGGGCCCGGCTTGCCTCCTTTCAACAACGCCACAACACCAGTCAAAGCGACCTCAGATTGTACTTCAAAACCCATTTCGCTAAGATGCTGAGCAATGGTTTTACCTGTTTGAAACTCTCTATTAGATAGCTCTGGGTTTTGATGAAAATGTCGTCTCCACTCAATTACTTGAGGCTCTACAGAATCGGAAGCTTTCATTATGGTTTCCACCATCGATTGTGGCGTTTGAGCAATTGAAAGACTACTTGAAAATAAAATAATAATTAGAATAGACCTTTTGATACTTCGTACGTTCATAGCGGTTGAATTTGATAGCATAAGTTACATATATTCAATCAAAATGAAATCTCTGTAAGCTTACTTAATTATAAGCTTGTGCTTTTGCTTCATTTTCTTTTGTCTAATTTTGCAAGGTAATACCGATGTATGTCTGAGGAGATAAAATATAAAAGTAGAAATCAATTTTTTATTAGCAATTTGCTCAAGGGCTTTGCCTTCCTCGCAATTCTCGTATTGGGCTTTATTTTCTTTAAGAAAAATTTAGATGTAGATAGCATCAGCTGGCTGGAACCGCTTTATAGCAGACCCAAAGTGATGTTTTTGATTTACACAGCTTCCGAAATGCTCTTTGGGATTATTCCTCCTGAGATATTTATGATTTGGGGGCTCAATCGTGGCGATGTAAATACCTACATCCAAATATTACTGGCCTTAATGTTCATTTCCTATGCTGCAGGCTGGGTAGCATATTTTATTGGCAAACGGTTTCGATATACAGTATGGTATCGTTATCTCAAGCGTCGCTATTTCCGCAAATACGAATTGTACCTCCAAGAATATGGCGCATTTTTAATCATTGTAGCTTCTATAACGCCGCTTCCTTTTTCAGCTATTTGTATGCTTGTAGGCTCTGTAGGCTATCCTCCTCGAAAATTTGCTCTCTACTCTCTATTTAGACTCGCTCGCTTTATTGTGTATGCCTACATTATCTGGAAGGCAAATAGCTTTTGATTCCTGCCTTATCTATCCTAAATTTATTCAAACACTATTGAATGATGAAATGGTATAAAGTTTTTAGAAGTAAAGAAGAAGCAGTCCAAGCTATCCCGGAAAATAGCAAAAGAGTGATCCGATTGGGTGATCTGAAAATATGCATGGTAAATAAGCGGGAGGTTTTTTACGCCATTGAGAATGATTGCCCTCACTTGGGTGATTCATTATCCAAAGGCACATTAAATGCAGAAAATGAGGTGATTTGCCCTTGGCATACGTACAGATTCAATTTGGAAACTGGAAAAGAAGCGATGAATCGTTGCCGTGACGCAAAAATTTTTCAAGTAAAGCAAGAGCAGGAGGGTATCTTTGTGGGCGTTCCTGAATTGTAAGGAATATTGATTTAAAAATTTTAGACTATGAAAAAAGCATATCATCCATGGCACTCAGTGGAATTTGGTGAAGAATCTCCCGAAATCGTAAATGCCATTATAGAAATATCCAAAGGCAGCAAAGCCAAGTATGAGCTCGACAAAAAAAGTGGCCTTTTGAAACTAGACCGCGTATTGTTCTCTGCAGTACATTATCCAGCCAATTATGGCTTCATCCCTCAAACTTATTGCGACGATAATGACCCGCTAGATATATTGGTCATTTCTCAAATTGATTTTCAGCCTCTCTGCCTTGTAAGTGCCAAAGTAATCGGTGTAATGCGAATGATTGATGGTGGCGAAAAAGACGATAAAATTATCGCCGTAGCTCAACATGATATTTCGGTAAACTATATCGATGATATAGACCAATTACCTCCAAATATCGAAAAAGAAGTACTTCGCTTTTTTGAAGATTACAAAAAACTAGAGAATAAGGAAGTAGTTGTGGAGAGCTTCTTGCCGAAAAGTGTGGCTCTCAAAATCGTTCAAGAAAGTATTGAACTTTATAAGCAGGAATATCAACAACTGATTAAATAAAGATTGCTCAAAATATCAAAAAAAGCCCAAGATGAAATTCCTTCACCTTGGGTTTTTCAATTCTAATGGAAAATACGATTACTGCTCTTGCTTATCGTATTCCTCTTTGCTAAGTAGTTTTATTTCCGCAAGGTTTTCATTCATAAGTGAGGAATTAATACTTGTCAATATCTGATCGAATGCCTGTTCTGCTTTGGTTCTTTCTTTGGCTGCATCCACTTTAAGTGCTTCTAGTCCATCAATTTGGCTCTGTGTTGGCCTACCTTGAAAACGACTTACTCCACCATAAATCTCTGCTATTTTTTCTCTCAATTTCTCATCACTACCAAATTGATTTGATTCAGTACTTACCAATCTCTTATGTAAGTCTTCCATTAGTTTAGAGAAGTTTTCAAGATCATCTTTCAATTTACCATTTGTCTTCACAATAGCTGAGTCTGTTTGGCTTTTCACATCCAATAGCTGAGCATTGAGAAAGCCTAAGTCCTCCAGTAGATTGTATGCATCCATCACTACTTTGTATTGCAATTCTCTATCGGCTGTGGAATGTGGTGAGGCAGGGTCATATTCCAAGAGAATACTTCCTTCGTGGGTTTCATCTCCTTTTACCACCCGCACTTTATACTCGCCTGGAGGATAAGCCGGACCAAATATAGAATTGGCGCTGATGGTATTTTGAGAACTAGGTACTCTTGGCGCCTTTTGTCTGGCTGGCCATGCTACTTTATTTATCCCTCTTGATTTTCCAGCTTGTAATTCTGCAATTACATCACCATTATCATCAAGTACTTCTACCTTCAAATCTCCAAATACATGGCGCTTTTTCAAGTAATAAGAAATAGTAGCCTCCTCCGTAGGGTTAGGTCCCACATACTCATCATCACCAGGGTAGATTTGCTGACCACCAAAAGCGCCAATTCTGTATGTACGGCTAGGCAATAATGCAACATCCGTATCCAACACCTCTGGTTTGAGTCCGCGCAAAGCGGTAATATCATCCAAAATGAAAATACCACGACCATGCGTTGCCATCACCAAATCATTGTCTATCGGGTGGATAACCATATCGAATACCGCCACTGGAGGCATATTTCCTTCGAAACGCACCCAATTTTTACCTGTATCTATAGAGATGAATAAGCCAAATTCGGTACCTAAAAACAACAGATTTTCACTCTTAGGATCTTCACGAATTACATGGGCATATCCGCTGATATTTTCATCTACAAGTGCTTTCCATGTTTTGCCATAATCTTCGGTCATATACACATAGCTATTCATATCGCCCGCACGATGCCCATCGAATGTAGCAAATGCACGACCCTCTACAGAGTGGCTTGCCTCCACATAACTTACCCAAGTATTTGCTGGTAAGTTTGGCACATTGCTGATTACATTTTCCCAGCTTTTACCACCATTTCGAGTGATTTGTAAGTTGCCGTCATCTGTTCCAGCCCATATCAATTGATCATTTAGAGGCGACTCTTTAATTGTAATAAGCGTAGTGTGATTTTCGGCACTTGTATTTTCTTTACTCAAACCGCCAGATGAAGTTTGCTGCTGCTTGGTAGTGTCATTTGTAGTGAGGTCAGGTGATATTCTTGTCCAAGTATCTCCTCTGTCACTGGAGCGATAAAGGTACTGAGCACCTATATAGAGATCATTGCTTTTGGCACCAATATGAACTGGCGCATTCCAGTTGAATCTAAGATTATCTTCTTCAGCAGTTTTAGTCGGTTTTATGGATTTAGCCTCTCTTGTTTTCAAATAAAAACGCTGCACATTTCCACCTTGCGATTGCCAATACACAATATTGGAGTCCTCAGGATCGGGAAAAACATAAAATCCATCTCCACCACCAACATTTTTCCAATCTGCAATGCGAATACCACCTGTGCCACGTGATGGCCCCATCCAGCTCCCATTATCTTGCAAACCGCCATAGACATTGTATGGACGCTGATTGTCCACACTTACATGATAAAACTGCGATACAGGTAAACTTCGATTAAATGACCAATTGCTACCACCATTACGTGAAGTATATAAGCCACCATCTGTACCTAGATAAAGTAAGCTATTGTCTTTGGAACCTACCCATAATGCATGATGATCGACGTGAATTCCGCCTAACGGGTTAACATTGTATGGCGTCGCAAAGACTTTTCCTCCATCGCTACTTACATTGAGGTTGAGCCCAGGCTTGTAAATGCGGGAGGAATCTGTTGGATCTGCTACCAATAATGAAAAATAAAAAGGACGCTCGCTTACTGTTCTGGTGCGATTCATTTCTGTCCAGTTTTCACCTTTGTTGCTCGACCTGAACAATGCTGTGCTGTCACTTTCTATTAAAGCATACACTACATCTGGATTTGCCGGAGTTACACTTAGGGCAATTCTGCCCTTCATTCCTGGATGCAAATCTTGCTTCAATTCCGTCCAATTTGCGCCGCCATCAGTGCTTTTGTATAGTCCAGAACCTTCACCTCCGGAAACAAAATCGTATGCAGTCCTTCTGAAAGAATACATTCCTGCATACAGGATTTCCGGATTAGCAGGGTCCATAGCCAAATCGGAAGCTCCTGTCCTTTGATCTATATATAGGATTTTTTTCCAAGTTTGACCGCCATCGATTGTTTTGTACACTCCACGATCTTCGCCATTGGCCCAAAGTGGACCCATCGCTGCCACATACACGATGTTTGGATCTTGTGGGTGGATAATCACTTTGGCTATGCGCTCGGTGGCATCCAAGCCTAAATGTGTCCAATTTTCTCCACCATCTACCGTTTTGTAAATGCCATTGCCAATAGATACTGAATTACGAATCCATGGCTCTCCTGTGCCTACCCACACAGTTTCGGGATGCTGCTGATCGATAGCAATGTTGCCAATAGATTGGGTGTGTTTTTCAAATACGGACTTAAAGGTGGTTCCTCCATTTTCACTTTTCCATACTCCACCACCACCAGCACCTACCCAAAGTATATTAGGATTGCTGTGAACTGCATCGAGGGTGCTTATCCTTCCGCTCGTTGTAGCTGGGCCAATTTGTCGCACTTCCATTGCACCAAATGTGGCGGTACTTAGTGGCGTTTCTTGAGCTTGGATCTGAAAGCTTAGGAGCAGAAGGAGTGCTAATAGATATTTTTTCATTGTTTGTTCTGTTTTGGGCAAAAAAATAGCCATCAGATTTTCATCGATGGCTATTTGTATAATTTTATTTTGACAAGGAATTACTTGCCTGGTTTAGTAAATAAGGAATCATCTACTTCTACACCGAATTCCACCTTATCTAAGATCAAATTCATGCTTTGACCCATTGCACTTGTGGTGATGCTGTGTGCCATCATTACTCCGTCCACTTCTTTGTAATTACCCATTATTGCGCTAGAAGTCACTGTGTTTCCTTCTACTACCATGGTTACTTCTGTTTTAAGCAAAACGTAGTTATCTGCATCCATGAAGTAAGTAGCTTCTGTTCCGTCAGACTTAGTAAGCTTTATTTTAAATACATCAGCACCTTCGAAGGTGTCGTTACCAAGTAATTCTACTTTATGTCCTTTTGCAGCGTAGTTGTGCAAAGGTCCATCAATATCAGAGTTTTCGAGAGCATTTTTCAGCTCCATACCAGATAAATCTTGTGGCTCAGTCATACCCATAAGTGGGTTTACTTGCCAGCCTGTTTCACCATTGAATGCCTGTACCATCTTCATCCCTTGGAAGGAAGATTCCATATAGAATTTCCCTTCTCTTTTGTATTTCTGATTGAAAGGGATTTCCAAACCTTGAACAACAATTTTGCCTTCGGTTTGCATTGTTTGCACATTGCTCAATTTCGACTGACCGATTGTCTCGAAATGTTTTGCCAAAATCTCATCTACACTTTGCGCTTGCACGGACATTACACCCACCAGTAATAATGCTGTAGCGACTCCTCTAAATAATTTTCTCATGTTTTGGTAATTTAGTTTCCTCTCCAAAATTAGCAATGAACGATCCAAAATGAGCGATAAAATGATTAATTATAAAATTATGCAGGCAAAGGGAGTTTTTCACGGATAAGAATACCAACACAAAAAGCCAAATGAGACTTTCATTCAGCTTTTTGTAAAATATCAACATTTTTTAATTGTCTGGCTTAATTCCCGGTACGCATCAGTTCATCTTGATTTCCAACGCCTCTCGCTTGCGATTGGAATTTCTCGCCACGGCTAAATCTATACCTTACGGTGAACCTTACACTTTGATTACCCTGATAGTTATCCATCACTGTATTCTGGTTTTGGAAATCTACAAACAACTTATCTCTTCTCGATCTGAATATATCGGTAGCATTGATGGCCAAATCGAGCTTGTTGTCCATGAATGACTTTTTGATTCCAGCATCAGCCCATAATTGTCCGCCAATTTGGTACACTCCATAATAGATGGGGCCGCGATAAGTTCCACTCATTTCGAACTTGACGCCATGTGGTAGTGAGAATGAATGCTGATTTTGTAGATATACCGTCCATCTTGAATTGTCGATTTCGAAATTGTCCAATTCAGCTTTGAACTGTTGATAGCTAATATTACCAAAGGTATTGATGCTCCACCAAGGAGTTACTTCAGTAGGAATTACCAATCGAGCCATGTACGAATAGCTATTATTCAAATTGGTATTCATAAATGTAGTAGTCTGATTTTCATCGTCTTGAAAAGGAACTTCGGTAATTACATTACTAGCAGCCTGGTAGCCCAAAGTGAAATTGTACATCCCTTTGAATACCTGCGTAAGTTCAAATGAATTGGTATAAGAAGGAATCAAATCTGGATTGCCTTGGATAAATGTGTATGGATCGGCATACAATAAAAACGGATTAAGCATAGCATAAGGAGGACGGAAAATCCTACGGCTGTAGCTATAGTTTATAGTATAATTGTCACTTACCTTTTGATTCAAGAATATGCTTGGAAAAAAGTCTGTATAGTTCCGTGGTGTGCGCTTATTCAATGTATGTGAATAACCCTCAGCTTGAGTAGATTCCACCCGCAGTCCAGCTTGCAACTTGAATTTGTCGCCCAAGCTTGTGTGTAATGTTCCATAAGCAGCATATATATCTTCTTCGTACAAAAAGTGATTGCTTCTGTTTGGATCTATCACCCAGGTATCACCCTCTTTATAAGAAAAGATTACGTCATTATCTGATATAACTCTGCTGAATTTAACACCAGATTCTAGCTTCATTTTATTTGCCCAATTCTTAGTGTAATCTGCTTTTACAGAATATATATCGTATGAAGTGGGGTTGTCAGAAGTAAGCAACTCGTCTTGTCCGGTAACTTCGCCATCCTGCAAAAACAAGTTGTCGAAAGTGGAATATTCATTGGCAATCATACCTGAATAGTCGGCATCAAATGAAAGGGAGCTTCCTAATGTGTCTAATTTACCAACATAATGAAGGTTATATGCTCTTTGTTGGAAATCGCTTACTATCTGATTCGTAGCAAATACCGAACGGCCGGGAAATGCCTCAGACAATAAACGTGTGTCGGAAGTCATATTGAATGTTCCGTCGTTCATTACATTTTTGGCCATTGCACCGATAGAATGATTATCATTAATTTGAAAATCAACACCTGCCTGTAAATTGGTGCTTTTCGTTCCATCAGTCATGGTTGCATCTTGGCGAATCCCTTCAAAATCTTGACTTTGAGTGAAATCTCTTGAAATATCAAAATATCTCTGTCTGCGTCTATCGCTCTTATCTAAATTGAGATAGCTAGAAAATTTGCCTGTTTTGTAATTCAAATTGAGGCCTCCAAAGTAGCTGTGCAAATCGTTGTAAGCTGTACCCAAATTGGCACTTCCATTCATACCGCTAAGGGTGTTTTTCTTCAATTTGATATCGATAATTCCACTTGTGCCCTCTGCATCGTATTTGGATGATGGGTTGGTTATTATCTCAATATTCTTGATATTTTCTGCCGACATTCCTGTAAGATAATTTTCCAATTCCTTTGGCGATAAATACGTAGGACGGCCATCTATTAATATTCTTGTACCGCTCATGCCATTCAAAAGGATATTGCCATCATTGTCCACAATAACTCCTGGAGCCTTTTCAAGTACTTCCAAGGCATTATTGCCCGATGTCAAAGCAGAGTTTTCTACATTCATCACCATTTTGTCGGTCTCAACAACAATTTGAGGACGCATGCCTTTCACTTGGACACCATCCAGCTCCATGGCTTCTTCTGCCATGGTTATTTGTCCAAGGTTCTTCTCAAATGGAAAAGAGCTAATTTCTATTGGCTCCGAAGTGAACGTCTCAAAACCTAAAAAAGTAGCGTTCAAAGTATAGGTTCCAATTTCATTTACTCTGATGGTAAATGTGCCTTCCATACTTGTAGCTACATTGCTAAGCTTGGCTTCTGTGGATATATTTTGAAGATATACATTGGCAAATGGAATCGCCTCTCCTTTGGAATCCACAAGTTTTCCTGTAATCGTAGCGGTTTCTGCTGGCTGGGCTTGCATGCCCATAACCGTAAAAATTAATAATAGTGATAAAATAAACGTTTTCATGTGTGTGGTATTAATTGCTTTCCCACACATTAGGAATATTTGTGCCTACTAATTAACTATCTTATTTTCAGCATTTTATATAAAACAAGATACTTAGAGTTTGTATTGATAGCGTACACTTGCGTTCATTTTTGAACAATAAAAAACAGCGACATCTCACGACGTCGCTGTCCCACCATGAAAACCTGCGATTTCAAAAGGGCTCTCAACATTTTATGAATAGTTGATTTACCAACCGCACTTTTACTCAATAGTCTGTGGTTTAAGCAAACTATCCCCATAAAACTATCCAATCATTAATGCTGAGGTTCTGAAATCATAATCCTAACAGCCTGTTGACGTATTTGTTTTTATCCGACAAAAATAATTTAAAAGAGGTACATAATCTTGCCTAAAAATGCCATTGGAACCATAAGTAAAACACAAAAATCAGCGGGAGGTTGAAAAGGAATTGCTGAGCTCTATTGCCAACTCAGAAAAATAGGCACCATTATTTGGTCCATACCAATTCATAATACGAGTTTCATAGCTATCCAATTCGTAATGAACATCTTTGGTAATATAGCCAATGTAGCCACCATTGAAACTGCTAATCATTCCATTAAATCCTTTTGCTTGCCAATGTTGCTCAATTGGCGCAACTAATTCACCTGAAAAGTCGCAAGGAAAACCCAACAATAAATTGTTGCCAATAAGCAATCCTGAAATTCTTGTTTCATAATCACCAAATAGCTGCTTGAAAACCCAAGGTCTTATTCGCCAATTTTGGCTAATTCTGGCTTGCGGCTCTCCCAAGTATAGCGGAGCGTTGATTATTCCCAATTCTCTTTGGTATTGTGGCTCCATCGAAGCTAATGATCCGCGAATTTTTCCTCCAAGTCCTAATACCATATAGCCAATTTGCTCTTGATTAGGCAATTCATCTGCTGCAGGTCCATGACTGCCAACAGCTCCAGCCATATAACTTACCATATCGTAGCCAAAACTTTTGACATAAGCGCTGAGTGGGGTTGGATAGTCGCCATGCAAGTGCATTTCATCCGCTCCATAGCAAGTGGCATGAGCAGCATAGCTATAAATTACTGCGCTCTTTTCATCCTCCCGCTTTAACTCAATCATCCTAACATATGGATCGATGCTTCCTTCCTCTCCTACCAATCTATTGACTACATATTCCGAAGCCTCAATTTTTGCAAAGGCAATTTTGGTCTTCACCAAATCATTTTCGGCCAATTGAACAGCTAATCTAAATTGCTCGCTAAGAAATTTTATCACCTCAGGTTTGTATTCCCCTGCAAACTTATCCCCCGTAAAACCTGGAGCCCAAGCTCCGATACTACCATGCGTATGCGTTGCTGTGAGATAAACATATTGGATGTTCCATTCTATTTCCGGCAAATCAGCTTCCAGTGCTAAAGTCAATTCTGGTGGGATAATCAATAAATCGGCACTTAGCAATGCGGCTTTCGTCGTACCATTATCAAAAACAAAAGCTCTAACCCAGAGTGTGTCCTTGATACCTTCATACAGAGCCCCCTCTCTATCGCCATAGCCAGCCATTGCCGTTTGGAATGGTGGAATAATTGGTACCTGTGCCCAACCAGCTTTCAAAGTATCACCATCTAATTGCAGATTCGAGAAAGCAGATAACTCATCCAATGTTGCTTGATAATGTGGTTTCTGGCTGTAGTGCTCTCTATCTACTGGTTGGATAAAGACAAAAGTGATTGCTAATAGCAAAAAGATAATTATGGCCAAAATTTTAAGCAGCTTTTTCATTGCAAGCAGATACTTGGTCGATTAGAAATGAGCTGTTGCTTTAAGCAATTCTGCTCCAGATTGTGAATGCACTGCATAGGTAAAGCCTTTTTGGATGGCATATCCACCATATTCTCCATTTGGATTGAGGGCTATAAAACCAACTTGCAGTTCAGGTGATTCAGGGTTTTTGCGAATAATACGCTCTACTACTTCTTTGCAAGCTTCCATTGGCTTGGCTCCTTGGCGCATCAGTTCTACCACAATAGCACTACCTGCATTTCGGATTACCTCCTCGCCAAGTCCAGTTGCTGTAGCGGCACCCGCTTCCTGGTCTACAAACAAACCTGCACCAATTATTGGGCTATCGCCAACCCTCCCGCGCATTTTATAGGCGGCGCCACTTGTAGTACATGCGCCAGATAGATGTCCATTTGCATCTATTGCCAACATGCCAATAGTGTCATGATTTTCTACATTTATCTTAGGCTTATATTCTTGATTTTCGAGCCATTTTTCCCATGCTCTTTTGCCATCTTCAGTTAATAAATTCACCTCCTCAAAACCCATTTCTCTAGCAAACTTTAGCGCACCTTCACCCACTAACATTATATGAGGCGTATTTTCCATTACCTTGCGAGCCACTGAAATGGGATGGACAATATTTTCCAAAAATGCTACCGAACCGCAACCACCTTTATGATCCATAATGCAAGCATCGAGGGTTACAAAGCCATCTCGATCGGGTGAGCCGCCAATGCCTACAGTAGTATTTTTAATATCGGCTTCGGTTATCCGCACGCCAGCTTCCACTGCATCGAGAGCAGAACCTCCCGCTTCTAAAGTTCGCCATGCTTCGGCATTTGCTGCTAAGCCAGCATCCCAAGTGGAGATCACAAGAGGTTTATTTGATTCATTTGAAGCAATTGGTTCAGCTGAATTAGAATTTTCAGTTTGACAGGAATTTAACCCGACCAAGCCTATACTGCTAAGCGCAGCACTTCCTAGCAGACTCTTTTTGATAAATACTCGACGGTTATTCAATTGGCTCATGGTATAGTTGGATAATAATTTCTAAAGTAAGAAAAAATGTCTGAATTAGGGTTCTGTTAACTATTGAAGAATAATTTGATAGAGACTAAAGGACTGTTTATGGGAAAAAAAAGCGGGAGGGTGATCAATACCATTCCCAATTACCCGTAGTAGAACATTAGGCTATATTTTGCTGAAAAAATGATTGATTGAGGAATACAAATCACAGTTAAAATAATCACTAAAACATAGTAGGAGGTGCAATTAATCGCATCTCCCATGATCAAATCAATCACAATTTCTACAAAACCCCAACGCTGTAGAGACAGGATATGCTCTGTCTCTACCTTCTCACATCTACACGCTTTTGCCAAACGAACCTATCCCAAAACAGGTAAACTCTACTTTTTTAACAACATTTGCTTCTAATTAAATAAGTGCACTAGGGAAGACGAGATTAATCCTATTTCCAATACTTTGATACAAAATCTAAATGTTTGGCTAATTTTATAATACATTCACTTTTGCATCTTCACTGAATAACGAATAATGGCAAAGCATCCCTTCAAGAAAAAAATTCATCTTTTTATATCAAATAGGCGATCTTCACCAATTTTCAAGTCTCTCTTCAATCTTGCCAAAAAGTATATCTCAATTTACGAAAACAGAAATAATGACCATAATACCAATGGCGAATTACGGGTAATCAAAATTCTCTCGAAGCATAATCCAAAAATCGTTTTTGATGTTGGTGCGAATGTGGGCGATTGGTCGATCCTTGCGTCAAACAAATTTCCCAATGCAAGTATTCATTCTTTTGAGCCTATTCCAGCAACTTTCCAAAAACTTAATGCGAGAGTATCTCCAAACAAATACGTCCATTTAAACAACTTCGGGTTGTCTGATAAAACACAGTCTTTAGAGTTCAACTACTTTCCAGATCGCTCTACATTTACCAGTATATATGATATAAAATTAGAAAATACGCTTGTTCAGAAAGTTCTTTGCCGCCTAAGAAATAGCAAAGAATATTGTCTTGAAGCGAATATTCAAGAGATTGATTTCCTTAAAATCGATACAGAAGGCTCCGACTATCTAGTATTAAAAGGCCTAGAAGAATATTTACAACAACACAAGATTCGGGTCATTCAATTCGAATACAACCTAAATAATATCTTATCCAAATTCCTACTTAGGGACTTCTATGAATTGTTAAATAAGTATGGATATCAGATCGGAAAAATTTATCCCAAGTCTGTAGAATTCAAACCCTACAATATTGAAATGGAAGACTTCATCGGTCTCAATTACCTAGCCGTCCATAAATCTGATAAGGGGCTGATCGAAGAACTTAGATAGAAAGGATGAATAGAGGTTATGAGATATGGGTTGAGAGGGAAAACTATTGATGGTTGATGAGAAAAAGAGACAATCAATGAATCACCCCGATTTCCCTTCAACTCAAAACCCTTCTCCTTCAACCCGACTCACAAGCTCATTATCTCTTTAAATTTGATTGTTTGTCTGCGGGAGACTTCTACCTCTTGACCTCCTTTAAGGTATATTTTTAAACTGCCGCTAAACCAAGGCTCGATACGTTCGACCCATTTTAGGTTAATGATCTGTTGTCGGTTGGCTCTAAAAAATACTTTGTCGTCTAGTCTAGATTCTAAGTAATTCAAGGTGCGTGGAATCATTGGCTTTGAACTATCGAAATAAATAGTAGTATAGTTGCCATTGACCTCAAATAAACGAACGGTAGATAACTGCACGAACCAGCACTTATCGCCGTCCTTTACAAAAACCTGATCGTTGAGTCCAAGCAGCTCTTGATTCTCTGTGCGAGATTCAACTTCTTTCTCTCTTTGTAGAACCTTACTAATCGTCGCAGCTAATCTTTGCTTTTCGATAGGCTTTACCAAATAATCCAACGCATTAAAATCATAGGCTTTGAGAGCATATTCATCATAAGCGGTGGTGAATATCACATCTGGCACTTTGTCGAGACTTTCAAGTAACTGAAAGCCGTCCTTTCCAGGCATTTGAATATCTAAGAAAAGTAAGGCAGGTTTTAGCGAATCGATTTTCTCTATGGCTTCTTCTGCATCGCCAGCCTCACCTACAATCTGAATCTTATCGTAATCCTTTAATAATCTTCTTAGTTCGTTACGAGCAAGTCTGCTATCGTCAATGATTAGTGCTTTCATAGGTTTGTTGTTATGCTGCAATTACAGCAAATTACACATTTAAAGGTACAGTAAATTTGGCAGTTACATTATTGTCGCTTGAGTTTTTTACACTCAAATTGCTCCGCTTGCCAAATAGTATTTGTAATCGTTCGGTTGCATTTTTCAACCCAATACCTGCGCCATTAACGCTGGTTTTAAGCTGTCCAGTATTTTTTACTTCCACCACCATTTCCCCATCTAGCCTTTTTGCATTAATGTGAATTTCTCCTCCCGCCTTTATCAAGGCCAAACTATGTTTTACAGCATTCTCCACTAATAGCTGTATTACCATTGGCGGTATTTTCACATCCATACAGTCTTCGTCTGCATCAATACTGTAATTCATTCTTTCCTCAAATTGGATGGACTCCAAGTCCAAATAGTTTTTTACCACTTCCAATTCTCTACGCAAAGTCACCGTTTCTTGGTTGCTAAAATGTATTGCATATCTAAGCAAGTCTGACAAATGCGTGATCATGTCACGTGCTTTTTCGGCGTCCTCTACAATTAAGGAGCGGATATTATTAAGGCTATTGAATATAAAATGTGGGTTTATTTGTGCTTTGAGCGCCATTAATTCTGCGTCTTTTACTGCGGCTTCTAGTTTCCATTTCTCTACTTCAGTTTGCTTATACTGGCTAAAAAAATGATAACTGAAATATATAAGTGACCAACCAAAAATAGTGATGGCATAGTTTATTGTCATCAATAAGATACTCAGAATAGTAGAAAAACCCGCTGATTTGGAAGTTTCGACTGTGTCAACTTCACCTCCATCCAGTATGTATAAATTGAATGGAATCGTAATAAACGCCCAAATTAAACCAATTACAGCACTTGCGATTACAACCTTAAGCACTAACTTACCTATGGAGAGCGATTTCCAATTTTGATGATGGATAAGAGAGCGAAATAAGTGAGAAAGCGAAAAACCTACTGCAACCAAAAAGAAATTGAGTAGAGCACTTTGCTTAAAATCAAGAATGGAAAGAAATATTATTTGATTGAGGATGAAATAAATACCCCAACCAAAACCTTGTAAAGCCCAGTATGCTTTGCTGTGCGAAATTTTCGGTGTTTCTGTTGTCATGCCTAATTTCTACAAAGTTGCTCCCTATTTTTGAATATACAAACCTCCTTGAACTAGTGGAAAAAGCGGCTGTTTAGCGGATATTTTAACGATTGACAAAATATTTTTAAAGTTTAATAAATTTTATATCGAACATAATACATGGTACGAATTACCGTTTAAGCTGTACTTGTAGTATATTTTGGCTTTTAGAACGTTTTGCAATAATTTGTCGTTTTTTAGGTTATTCAATTATTGCCGTATATTTCGGCCTATTTCAATAAGGATTTTCATATGCGAAGTATCCAAAGATTTTATTCTTTAGCTCTTATTCTTGCCGCATCGGCGAGTTTAAGTTCTTGTTTTTTAAGCGCCGGCAAAAATCCCGATGCCCAAAGTCCTGGAAGCTTTAGTACAGTTACTGGCTTAGGGTACAATGATACTGATGGTTTCCAAGTGCCAGAAATTGCCGATATGCCTGTAGGTCCCAACTTGGTATTTATCGAAGGCGGCCGTACAGTACTCGGTTCTCTTGAGGAGGATATCCTCTACAGTAGAGATAATATCGAAAGAACGGTGACTGTAAACTCATTCTTTATGGATGAAACAGAAGTTGCCAATATTCACTGGAACGAATACTTGTTCTATCTCAAAAGAGATTCAGTATTCGAAGTGTATGAGGCCGCTTTGCCAGATACTCTTGTTTGGGCAAGTGAGTTTTCCTTTAACGATTCCTACGTAGAGTATTACCTTCGTCATGCTGGATTCAGATACTATCCAGTAGTTGGCGTAAGCTGGGCACAAGCAAATGACTATTGCATCTGGAGAACGCAAGCCGTAAACAGAATGGTTGCCGATGGAGCAGGGCTAATTGTGCGGGAGGCTGAAGGCGAGTATATCGATAGAATGGATCTATTGGCTCGTGGTATAGCGCTACCATCTTACAGACTACCAAACGAAGCCGAATGGGAATACGCAGCTAAAGGCATGATCGGCACACAGTTCGACGATGAAATGCAAATGCATCAACGACTATACCCTTGGGATGGCAGGGGCTTAAGAAACCCTTATGGCAAAAATACACAAGGGATGTTCCTCGCTAATTTCAAACGTGGCCGTGGTGACTATGCTGGTATTGCAGGTGCGCCAAATGATGGTGCTACTATTACAGAAGAAATATACTCTTACATTCCAAATGACTTTGGCTTATACAATATGGCTGGAAATGTGAATGAATGGGTATTTGACGTGTATAGACCACTTTCATTCGAAGATTTCTCGGATTTGAACCCAGTGCGTAGAAGCGGATATCAAGATGAGGAAAGTAATTATGATAGCGAAGGCTATAATTCGCTGATTACGGATGAAATAAGAGTATATAAAGGTGGATCATGGGCAGATATTGCTTATTGGTTATCTCCAGGTACAAGACGATATATGACTCAAGATAGTAGTACTGCTACTATTGGTTTCCGTGCTGCGATGATTGCTCCAGGTAGATAATCTAAAACTCAACAATATTTGAAAAAGCGACTTAGCAATAGGTCGCTTTTTTCTTTTGGTGATGAACGGTCCAGCTTGCCGTCATTCCGAGAAAATTAAATTTACCACGCTTTTGCAAATTATGCTCATGAGTCACCCGTTCACCAGAAAATTTTTTGCTCTAGCCAAAGGAGCATGCTCCCTTGATTTCTCCAAAGCTGGCGCGAGCGTGTCGCTCCTATCCCTCAGGAACAATTAAAATGCAAAACATTAAAAACCAACTATTTAAGTCCTCAAAATCCAAACCTTCCATCACTGCGCCACCGCGACAACAGCTACATATATCTCATGTGGATTACCTTTCTTCAAACATTGAATACAAGCTTCCATTGTAGCCCCAGTAGTCAATACATCATCAATCAGCAAAATGCTGCTGCCATTTACTAGCTTTGGTTCAGTAAGTTCAAAGATGCTCTCCACATTTTGCCATCGCTCCAATCGTGATTTCTTGGTTTGAGTATCCGAAGGCTTAATTCTACGAATCAAATCTGGCTTCATTTCAGTATTGGAAACTTCTGCAATCCCCTGCCCGAAACATGCACTTTGATTAAAGCCTCTTTGACGTAATTTGGCTTTGTGCAAAGGAACAGGAACTATAAAATCTATGCCTGGCCAATGATTGGATTCGATAAGCCTCGTGGCTAGCCATTCACCCATCATATTTCCAATTGTCTGCTGGCCTTTATACTTCAGTTCATGCAGTAGCGATTGGGTAATTCCCTTTTTATGGAACTTCAATAAGGAATACGCATCTGTTGGACGGTTTTCGAACACGAATCGCTCTAATATTACCTCCCGCTCTTTTTCATTGTTGCTTGAATATGGTAGCTGAATTCGGCAAATGGTACAAAGGTGTTTTTCACCATCTACCAAGCTTTCGTTGCAATGAACACAGCAATCCGGAAAAAATAATGAAATAAATTCATTGATCATGTGCCTCCAAATTGAATTCCCGACTAATAATTGGTGTAACTTTGACCATTAATTTACAAAAAATGAGCATAGTAAACGACTTTAATGCCTACAGGGCAGAGATGAACGAAAAAATCCTTGGAGAGGATAATAAAGTTATCAAGCGATTTTTCAACCTAGATACCAATGCATTCCAAGCAGGACATTTGGATGTGGAAACGAAGGAAATGCTTGGTCTTTCATGTTCAATGGTGCTTCGCTGCGATGATTGTATTCGCTACCATTTGGGCAAATGTTTTGAAATTGGCTTGAACAGAGATAAACTTTTTGAGGTTTTCAGTATTGCTACTTTAATTGGCGGTAGTATAGTAATTCCACACCTGCGCAGAGCCGTGGAATACTGGGAAGCACTAGAGCAGGAAAAAAATGACTTACAGTAAAGATTTAGAAACAGAACGTAAATGGGTAAGACTCCTTAAGCATTTGGAGGAGCAAATCGGTAAACGACCGAAAGATTTAAATGCTGTGTTGTTTCTGATTGGTGTGCAAGAATTGGGTGCTGGTACCCGCACATTTAGCAAAGAAGAAAAGCAGGATTTGATGCATATTGCAATATGTAAAGTGCTGAGCTACTCAGGATTTTATGAACTGGAAGGCTTAGACAAAGAAGGATGGCCACATTGGAAAGCCGTCAAAATATTGCCTAGATTTGACTTGCTAGAGCAGGAAAAGCTCTTGAAAATGCATATACTTGAGTATTTTGAAAAAGAACTAGAACTGACTTTTTGATGAAGATTTGTACGTACAATGTGAACGGCATTAGAGCCGCTATTAACAAAGGATTTCTTGATTGGCTTAAACAAGAAAATCCGGATGTAATTTGCTTACAAGAAGTAAAAGCGCTTGAATCACAAGTAGATATAAGCCAATTTACCGATCTTGGATATTTTGTAAATTGGTTTCCAGCCGAGAAAAAAGGCTACAGCGGAGTAGCACTGCTAAGCAAAACCAAGCCTGACCATATTGTCCATGGAATGGATCATAGCTTTTACGATGCAGAAGGCAGAATACTTCGAGCAGACTTTGGTGATTTGTCCATAATGAGTACTTATATACCATCAGGAAGCAGTGGCGATGTGAGACAAGATATTAAAATGACGTTTTTGGATGACTTCTTAGGCTACACACAAGACTTGCGAAGAGAAAGGCCAAAACTGATCATCAGCGGCGATTATAATATTTGCCATAAGCCAATAGATATCCACAATCCAGTATCTAATAAGAACTCCAGCGGCTTTCTTCCAGAGGAGCGAGAATGGCTTAGTAAATTTATTGATTCGGGATTTGTAGATACTTTTAGGCATTTCAATGAGAACCCACATCAATATACTTGGTGGAGCTATAGAGCCAATGCAAGGGCGAAAAACCTAGGTTGGCGAATCGATTATAATATGGCAACTTCTAACTTGACAGACCAACTTAAAACCGCTCATATACAAGCTGATGCTTTTCACTCCGATCATTGCCCTCTTTTCCTCGAAATAAACTAAATTAACCCTTTTCTAACAACCTGATAATCAAAGCAACGTTGTTTAAGAGTGATATGAGGGAAAACGGCAACAACATCAAGCAGCAATTAAGAGAGTACAAAAAAAAGTACTACCTGAATATTCTTATCAAAGGAGTGATTTTTTCATTGCTTTGGATTAGTATTACCTTCTTGGCAGCCAATAGTATAGAGTTTCTTTTGAGATTAAATTCTGCGGGCAGAGCAATGCTTTTTGTGGCGCTTATTGGTGTTTTTGCTTTTAGTATGATTCAGTGGGTGTTGAAACCAATCATCGTTCTCTTTAATAATAAACAGCAAATTTCAGATGAAGAGGCTGCGAAGCAAATAGGTCAATATTTTCCGGAAGTGAAGGACAAATTGCTAAATGTGCTTCAACTTTCAAGCCTTCCAAATGCCTCGGAAGCTTTGATCAAAGCTGGTATCGAGCAAAAGACTAAGGAAATTAGCTACGTCCCATTCAGCAGCGCAATAGATCTCAAAATTAACCTTCGCTATCTCCGTTTATTAGCCATTCCATTTTTAGCCATCGGGCTTATTCTTATCGTATTCCCTGCCTTCGTTACGGAATCTACCTCCCGTATTGTTCAGTATAGCAAGGAGTTTATACCTGAAGCTCCTTTCCGCTTCTTTATGGTGAATGAAAATTTAGAAGCTTTTAAAAACGAGGATTTTACAGTAGAGCTAAATTTGGATGGAAATGCCGTTCCTGACCAAGCATATCTTATTGTAAATGAGCGTCGTATAAAAATGAGCTCTACAGGAGCCAAAAGCTATCAGCATACATTTACAAGGGTTCAAGACAATTTTAAATTCCGATTTGAAGCTGCGGGATTTGAGTCGCAGAGCTATGAATTAGAAGTAATTAGAAGGCCCTCTCTTGGCTTAATGGAAATAAGCCTTTTATACCCAAAGTACATAGGCAAAGAATCAGAAACCTTCAAAAATAGTGGAAATCTAAAGGTGCCTGAAGGAACAGATGTAGTTTGGAATTTGGAGACAGGCGAAACAGATTCACTTACTTTCACATTCGATAGTGATAAGCAAAGCAAATATGCAGAGAAAGAAGGCAGAGAGAATTTCCTTTTTAGCAAAAAAATGCGAAATAATGATCGATACAGTATCGAGTTAAAAAATGATAAAGCGGCAAATGCAGATCCTATTCAGTATAGAATAGAGGTAATAAAAGATCAATTCCCTGATCTAAGCATTCAGCAATATGTAGATACAACCTTGTATTCATTTATCGTATTTGGTGGCAGCGTTTCTGATGATTATGGACTTACATCGCTCAAATTGAAGTATAAAAAGGAGCGGGAGGAAAATTACACATCTGTCGATATTCCCATCAATACTACTCAAAAAGATCAAAACCTCTATTATCAATTCGATACAGATTCGCTCAACTTGAGTGAAGGTAGCAAGCTCGAATACTACTTGGAGGCTTATGACAATGATGGCGTAAATGGCATTAAAAGCACGAAAACGCCCGTATTTGTAATGAGTATTCCTGATAAAGCTGAAATAAAGGAAATCTTAGATCGTACAGCCGAGGGAACTCAAAATGAAACTGACAATGCTGCCAAAGAAGCCAAGGAAGTAAATGAAATGGTTGAAGAAATTGAGCGTCGCCTCAAAGGAAAACGCAATCTAGATTGGCAAGATCAGCAGGCAATTGAGCAATTGTTTGAAAAAAGACAAAGTCTTGATAATCAAATAGAAAAGATGCAAGAACAGGCCAAGGAAAATGAGCAAATGCTTGAAAGATTTGGGCCTGAAAATGAAAAACTTAGAGAAAAAATGGAGATGGTTCAAAAGCTCATGGATGAGGTTTTGGATGAAGAGACCAAAAAACTCTATGATGAATTGCGGAAACTTCTTGAAGAGAATAAAAATATTAATCAAGTTCAAAGTCTGATGAATCAGATTTCAGAAAAGGAAAAGAACTTAGAGAAGGAGCTTGACAGAACACTTGAATTATTCAAAAGACTGAAATATGAAATGAAGGCTGAAGAAGCGATTCAGTCGGCTGAGGAACTCGCTAAGAAACAAGAAGAACTAAAAGAAGAAACAGAGGCTGGAGAGAAAGCTGAAGAAGAGTTATTAAAAGAACAGCAAGACTTGAAGAAAGAATTTGAAAACTTGAAAGAGCAGCTGGATGAAATGAAGGAGTTCAATGAACAGCTGAAACAGCCGGATGACCTTAGCAATACTGAGGAACTCGAAGAGGAAATTGGTTCTGAAATGGAGCAAAGTGAACAAAAGCTCCAAAACAAGGATAAACAAGGCTCTCAGCAAAACCAGCAAAAAGCGAGTGAATCCCTACAAAAGCTAGCGCAATCTCTCACAGAAATGCAGGAATCCAATCAGATGGAAATGCAATCAGAGAATATTGCCAGTCTTAGAACAATTCTCAACAACCTTATCAAACTTTCATTTGAGCAGGAAACTTTACTTAAGGATTTCAAGGAAGTGCAATCAACCGATCCACGCTATATGGAATTGGCTGCCGTACAATTAGAATTGAAAACGAACTCCAAAGTATTACAAGATAGTTTGCAGGCACTATCCTCCCGCGTTTTCCAATTATCATCATTCATCAATAGAGAATTGACGGAACTTAACAGACATTTTGATGGCTCGCTAGAAGCTCTTAAGGAGCGTAGAACCAATCAATCAGTCGGTCGCCAAGAGTTTGCTATGACTTCCATGAATAATCTTGCACTCATGCTCGATGACCTTTTGAAGCAATTGCAAAACCCACCTAATGGTGGAGGCCAAGGAGGGCAATCAAATTCAAAAGGAAATAAAATGAGCCTTAGTGAATTGCAGAAACAACTGAGCGAACAAATAAATGAAATTAAGAAGAGTGGAATGGAAGGCCGACAACTTTCAGAGGAACTCGCCAAGATGGCTGCAGAGCAAGAAAAACTCCGTCGAATGATGCAAGAAATGCAAGGACAAACAATGGATGGTGAATTGGCTCAAGAAATTCAGGATATCATTAAGGAGATGGAGCAAAACGAAGTAGATTTGGTGAATAAAAATATAGGTGATGAACTCTTAGAAAGACAGAACCCATTGAATACCAGATTATTAGATGCAGAAAATGCAATGCGGGAGGATCAAACCGATGATGAAAGAAAAGGTGAAGAAGCGGGTGAGTATGAAAAACCAGCCCCGAAACTTTTCGAAGAATATTTGAGAGCAAAGGAGAAAGAAATTGAGCTACTAAGAACAATTCCTCCTAAATTGAATCCTTATTACAAAAATGAGGTAAATGAATATTTCAAAAGAATAAACAAGTAACGGTCTGTACATACATATGAATACTATTAAAATAGAAATACCCTCAATGATTGAAAACATTAGAATTATTGAGAGCTTCATCGATAATGCAAAAGAAAGATTTGAGCTAAACGATGATATCTATGGAAATATAATGATTGCCGTAACTGAGTCTGTAAGCAATGCGATAAAGCATGGCAATAAGAGCGACAAAGGAAAATCTGTGAATTTGAGCCTTACATTAAAAGACGATGTAATCAAATTTGTAATTGAAGACGAGGGAAAAGGATTTGACTATAATACATTACCAGACCCAACAGCCCCGGAAAATTTAGAAAAAACTGGTGGCCGTGGAATATTTTTAATGAAAAATCTAGCTGACGAAGTAACCTTTCAAAAAGACGGGAGAGTTGTTGAACTTAGTTTCTACTTATAAATTCCAACAAGATGGAGGAAACGCCCATTCATTTTCATACTGAAGACTACGAGTTCGAACTAGAAAATGAAGAAAGAACGGCCAAATGGCTTGAGGGAATTATCAATAATGAGAAATTCATCCTCATGGAATTGAATTACATTTTCTGTTCGGACGAATACCTTTTGAAGATCAACCAAGAATATTTAAACCACGACACCTTCACTGATATAATCACCTTCGACAATTCAGAATCTGAATTCGAAATCGAAGGAGATATTTTCATCAGTATTCCACGCATCATAGAAAATGCAAAGACTTTTGAAACCGAATTTGATCAGGAACTTCATAGAGTGTTGGTACATGGAGTACTTCACCTAATGGGACATGGAGACAAGACAGAAGAGGAGCAACAAAGGATGAGAAAAAGCGAGGACTACTATCTATCTTTGCGCTTATAAAATCAATGTTCCACGTGGAACGTTTGAAATTGAATAGAGGTTAAATAAAGTGTTTCACGTGGAACACTTTTCTTTTATAACGAGAATATGTTTTCAAAATACGATGTAATTGTGGTTGGTGCTGGGCATGCAGGCTGTGAAGCGGCACATGCAGCAGCTAAAATGGGTTCATCTGTTTTATTGGTAACGATGAACATGCAAACCATCGCACAGATGTCTTGCAATCCAGCTATGGGTGGGGTTGCAAAAGGCCAAATAGTGCGTGAAATTGATGCTCTAGGTGGAATGTCAGCAATTATCACAGATAAATCTGCCATACAGTTTCGCATGCTTAATAGATCTAAAGGCCCTGCAATGTGGAGCCCAAGAGCGCAAAGCGATAGAATGAAGTTTGCAGAGGAATGGAGATTGACCTTAGAACAAACTCCAAACCTTGATTTCTGGCAAGAAATGGTCACTGGAATCATTGTAAAGGATAATAAGGCATGTGGTGTAATTACCAGCTTAGGCATAGAAATAGAAGCCGAATCTGTGATTTTAACTAATGGAACCTTCCTAAATGGAATAATTCATATTGGGGAAAAGAAGATGGGTGGTGGCAGATCAGGTGAGAAAGCTGCAAAAGGAATCACAGAACAATTGGTTGAATTAGGCTTTGAAGCGGGTAGAATGAAAACTGGCACCCCACCCAGAGTGGATGGTAGAAGTCTCAATTATGAGCTCATGGAAGAACAGTTCGGAGATGAGAATCCTAGCAGGTTTTCCTATTCTAATCTATCAGAGCCACTGACTAAACAAAGGAGCTGCTACATTACCTACACTAATCCCGAAGTGCATGAAACACTCAAAACAGGCTTTGACAAATCACCAATGTTCAATGGCCGCATCCAAGGTTTAGGTCCAAGATATTGTCCATCAATTGAAGATAAAATCAATCGTTTTGCAGAAAGAGATAGACATCAAATATTTGTAGAGCCCGAAGGATGGGACACAGTAGAAGTATATGTAAACGGTTTTTCATCATCTCTACCAGAGGATATTCAGCTGAAAGCATTGCGTAAAATAACCGGATTTGAAAATGCCAAAATGTTCAGACCAGGATATGCTATCGAATATGATTACTTCCCACCAACACAATTGAAGCTAAGTTTGGAAACTAAGCTCGTAGAGAATCTATATTTCGCAGGTCAAATAAATGGAACTACTGGCTATGAAGAAGCCGCTTGCCAAGGATTAATGGCCGGAATAAATGCACATAGAAAAGTAAAATCCTTAGAACCAATCGTCCTCAAAAGATCTGATGCATATATTGGAGTACTTATAGATGATTTAATTAATAAAGGTACAGAGGAGCCATATCGTATGTTTACCTCCCGCGCAGAGTTCAGAATTCTATTGAGACAGGACAATGCAGATATCAGACTTACAGAATTAGGCCACCAAATTGGCTTAGCGAGTGATGAAAGATTAAATAAGCTAAATGAAAAGAAAAAGGGAATAGAATTGTTACAAAAAGACCTTTTGAAGCTAAAAGTGACTCCAGAAGAGGTTAACGCGCATTTAGAAGAGCTGAAAACTGCACCTATAAAGGAGAAAACTACACTATATAATTTACTAAAAAGACCAGAAATATCAATACAAAATCTATTAGATATATGCGAAAATATAAATTTAGATATAAATGAATTTAATATTGACGTGATAGAGCAAGTTGAGATAAGCGCGAAATACGAGAGCTATTTGGAAAAAGAAAGGACAATGGCCGAGAAAATGAGCTCGTTAGAGGATTTAAAAATTCCTTCACATTTTGATTACAATAAACTTGTAGCTTTATCATCTGAATCGAAAGAGAAGTTCAAATCCATAAAACCTGAAACGATTGGTCAAGCCTCCAGAATTAGCGGAGTAAAGCCAGCCGATATTTCCATCTTAATGGTTTACTTAGGAAGATAGCTATGTTCGAAAAAGTAGAGAGTTGCCCAGTATGTGAATCAAAGCTGAGCGATAATTTAATTATATGTAAAGATCACACAGTATCGAAGGAGAGCTTCGCAATTTCGCGCTGTCGAAATTGCGGCTTCCTGTATACTAACCCTCGACCATCAGAACAAAGGCTTGGCAGTTATTACGAATCTGAAGATTATATCTCCCATAATAAGAAAAGTAACAGCTTAATAAATCGCATTTACAAAATCGCTAGAAAATTTACTGTACGCTCCAAAGTGACAATGATTAATAAATTCACAGCGAACAAAAACACCTTACTGGATATTGGTTGTGGAACAGGAGAATTTATCAATGAAGCTAAAAAGAATAAATGGCTTATTAATGCAGTAGAGCCTGGAACTCTTGCAAGGAAAAGTGCGGAAGAATTAAATGGCATTAGCATCTATGAAAACATCCAGCTGATAGAAAAAACGAAATTCGATGCCATTACTATGTTTCATGTATTGGAGCATGTTGCCGATCTGAATGGCACAATGAAAAAGGTACGAAAGCTCTTACATAAAGAAGGAAGTCTATTTATTGCCTTACCAAATAGCGCTTCTTGGGATTCTGTACACTATAAAAATGATTGGGCTGCCTTTGATGTCCCAAGACACTTATATCACTTCAATCAAGAAACAGCTGCTTTGCTTTTTAAGAAGCATAAATTAGAAGTTGTACAAACACTTCCTATGAAACTAGATGCATTTTACGTAAGCTTATTGAGCGAGAAACATGCTAAAGGTAAAATGAACTATTGGCAGGCTTTTTGGAATGGCTTGAAATCAAATAAATGGGCAAAGAATAATCAAAATAACTATTCAAGCCTTATATATGTACTGAAAAAGAGATAAGAAATCTCTTCCTCTTTTTATTTCCAAATGATTATGAAGTTTAACCTCCCGCTTCTTTTCTTTATCCTACTTGTATCTGCAGGCTGTGCAAATCAAACAACACCCACAGGTGGGCCAGAAGATATAGATCCACCTATTTTATTATCATCTGATCCAGAAGATCGTGAAGTAAATTTTACAGGAAAGACAATTACACTACGATTCAATGAATATATAAAAGAGGAAAAACTTAAGGAGCAATTAATCATTTCTCCATCTATTGATAATCCTTACACCACGAAAATAAATAGACAGCAATTCGAACTAGAATTCGAAAATGACCTTGATTCAGCTACTACCTTTACATTCAATTTTAGGGATGGAATTCAAGATATTACAGAAGACAATCCAGCTGAAGACTTAATATTAACCTTTTCAACTGGCCCATTTATAGATTCTCTAAATATCCAAGGTTCAGCGTATAATCTATTGACTGGAGATATTAAAAATGATTGGATTGCCGGTCTATATCTACCCTCAGATACTTTAAGCGCATACAATTCCAAACCTCGTTATTTTGCTAAAACTGATTCTTCTGGCAATTTTTCATTAAGAAACTTAACTCCAGGGGTGTATGAACTTTATGTTTGGGAAGACAAAAACTCAAACTTGCAAATCAATTCATTTGACGAAATACATGGCTACTATCCTGAACAATTAAATATTGATCAAGATATGGTTGGATTTACGATACCACTTGTTCTAAACTTTTCCGATTCATTGCAACTAGTATCTGCCAGACCAATTGGTAAATCATTCTTAATAAGAATGAATAAGCCATTTATAGACTATTCGTTAACACCTACAGATACCACTATAAATATATATTCAATAGATCAGCGGGAGGATTATTCAATAAAGGTATTTAATACTTTTCCTGAATTAGGAGCTGATAGTATTTTTGTCAACTTTACAACCACAGACAGCTTGGGATTAGAGGTCAATAAAGATTTATATATCAAATTCACAGAGTCAAATGCAGCAAAAGAAACATTAGGCTATACTATGATCCCAACACTACCCTCTAAAGTTGCTAAAAATGATAAATTTGAGATCACCTTTACAAAACCTATGTTAGAGCTAAAAGCAGATTCAATCTCAACAATGATTGATTCTGTATTCACATATTATCAAGCAGAAGATATACTTGAGTTTAATGAAAAAAGAACAAGAGCTCAAATAAAGCTAAATCTAGACACCTTGAATGAAGGTGAAAAATTACAGCTCATAATTCCTGAAGGATCCTATGCTTCCGTAGAAAATGATACGTTAGAAAGGATTCTAGCGACATACGAAATCAAAACAGCTAGAGATTTTGGAACCATCAAAGGAACAATTTCAAATACAAATGGGAAAGATTTTTGGGTACAATTGCTAAACTCTCAAAATAGAGTTGTAAATGAACTTAAGAACACAGCTCAATACGCTTTCAATCTTGTTTCCCCTGGAGACTATAAAATTCGCGTTTTGGTAGATTCCAATAAGGATGGAGTATGGAGCAAAGGAAATGGACAAATACTAGAAGCACCTGAGCCTGCTTTTCTATATAAAAAGGCTAATCCCGAAGAAGGAGAAAATCCATATATTATAACGCTTAGAGCAAACTGGGAAGTGACAGATATAAACGTCACAATTAAGGATTAGCTCTGTGGATAAACTGTTAGCAACTATGGAAAATTTGTGATTTGGAGTTGATAGATTTCACTAGAATACCCGTTTACTAGACCTTCTATACTTATAAGCATAAATCGACCATTCAAACAGGATTTACCAACATTGAAATGATGTCAACATGTATTCAACAATTATCAACACATTTGAACATTTATTTTTAGTAACTTCGATTTCAAGCATTTAGAAGTGGGTAAAATGTGAATAAGAAAAAGTTATAGACATTTTATTAAAATAAGCGTTAATAACTTACAGTTTCAAGACTTATCAACAAATCCACATGACTAGTAATAGTTATCTTTTACTTTTAAAAAAATAAACAATGATTGTTGCCTTGTGGATAAACGTGCAATGAAAAAATTATTCCTCATATTTTTAACTTTCGTCTCCTTCCAGGTTTTCGCTCAAGACAACCAAAATATCACCTTGGCTTATGAATACTACAATCAAGGTGATCGAGAAAAGGCATTGGAGATGTTTGACAAACTTTCGGCGAATCCAGCAAACATTCCTTTTATCCACGAGCGTTACCTGGAATTGATGCTTGGCAATTTGGAATATGAAAAAGCCGAAAAGTATCTGGTAAAGCAAAAGAATGCTAATCCCGACAATCATCAATATTGGATAGATCTTGGTTCCCTTTATTATCAGCAGAATCAAGAAGATAAAATGGAGGCAATTTTTAATGAGCTAATCCTAGTTGTCCAGCAAGATCAAAACAGAACTCGTTTTGTAGCTACCACACTCTACAATGCCAATTTCAGTAAATTCGCCATCCAAACTTACCTATCATCGCGTGAGGCAATCAATTCTGATAGAGCGTATGCAATGGATTTGGCTACGCTCTACCGCCTTACCAATCAAAAGGAATTGATGATTGAAGAGTATTTCAATTTTCTAAAAGGAAATCCTGTAAATCTCAACTTTGTAAAAGACCAATTACAGAATAGCCTTACCGAAGAAGAAGATCTACCAAAATTCAGATCTTGGCTTATAGGCAAAATTCAAGAAGATCCGAACGATCCCAATTATCCTGAAATGCTAATTTGGGTGAATGTGCAAATGAAAGATTTCACTCAAGCTTTTATCCAAGCTCGTGCATTCGACCGTCGTTTTCAAAAGGAAGATTCCAAAGTTTTCGAAACGGGTGTGATTGCCTACCAAAATGAAGAATATGAACATGCAGAGAAATTCTTCCAGTTTTATGTAGATGAATTTACCTCCAAGCAAAATTACTTGATGGCCAGATTATACCTAATCCAGTCTAAAGAGAATTCGATCAAAAATAAATTTCCAGTAGCTACCAATCAGCTTAAGAGTTTAATGGCTGATTACAACCAATTAATCAAGGAAATTGGCTACAATAATATAAGCTTTGAAGCTATGATCAATAAGTCCAAGCTCCATGCTTATTACCTAGATGAATTGGATAGCGCGATTTACTTTTTAGAACAAGTATTACGTTTCGAATCCGCTTCCAAAAACATAACAGCCAAAGCCAAAATAGAATTGGGAGACATACTTGTAATTCATGGAGAACCGTGGGAATCATCCTTGCTTTATTCGCAAGTAGAAAAAGCAAATAGAAGTGAGAATATCGGTTTCGAAGCAAAACTGAAAAATGCCAAACTCTCATTCTACAGAGGAGATTTCGAACTTTCTAAAAGTCACCTAGACATATTGAAAGAAGCCACCACCCGCGAGATTGCAAACGATGCCTTAGATTTGAGTCTGCTTATTAGCGACAACATGGATTATGATTCTACCTATGCAGCGCTAAATATTTATTCCAAAGCAGATTTGGCCTATTTCTCCAATCAAAAGGACAGGTCATTACATTTATTGGATAGTTTACTGGAAGCCTATCCAAATCACCCAATCGAAGATGAGAGCTATCTATTGAAAAGTAAAATTCTACTCGAAAGAGGAGATTTCGAAAACGCTATTCTAAATCTCAATTCAATTCTTGATTTATATCCCGACGATATTTTGGCAGACGACGCCCTGTTTCAATTGGGGAAAATCTATGAGGAGCAATTAGAGGATTACACCAAAGCAATGGAGACCTATCAGCGATTTTTACGCGATTATCCTTCAAGTCTTTATGTAGAGGATGTCCGCCGCAGATTTAGATTTTTGCGTGGTGATACGAATACCTCCTTATAAGCGCGTACAATCAGTACAAAATTTGGCAAACAATTAATAATTATTAAGTCTTATTTTATAAATTGAAGACTTAATGAAATTATTATGAATCCAAGTAGACTCTTTGATCTCCTTACCTTACAAAAAGAAAACTATAACTTAGACCACGCAATTTCTGCCAAGCAAGATGGCAAATGGGTGCATTATTCTACAGATGATGTAATCCACATTGTTAATGAAATGAGTCTTGGCCTGCAGCAAATAGGAATTGGTAAAGAAGATAAAGTTGCCATTATCTCCGACAATCGTCCTGAATGGAATTTCATTGATTTGGCGGTACAGCAAATTGGTGCCATTAGTGTGCCCATGTATCCTACTATTACGGTAGATGACTACAATTATATTTTCAACCATTCTGAAACCAAACTTGTATTTGTTGGAAATGAAGAGCTGTATAAAAAAGCAAATGAAGGCGCCAAAGGCTGTAATATTCAAGATATATACACTTTCGATAATGTTTCAGGAGCCAAAAATTGGCGGGAGGTTTTAGATCTCGGCAAAGGAAAAGATATAAGTGCATTGGAAGCTATTAAGGCAACTATCAATCCTGAAGAACTGATGACCATCATCTATACTTCGGGCACCACAGGCCGGCCAAAGGGCGTAATGCTTAGCCACACCAATGTATTTAGCAATACTGTTTCCGTCGCAGAGCGTGCTTCTATGGAGCCTAGAGTAGTGCCAGGACAGTCAAGAGCTATTAGCTTTTTGCCACTTTGCCATATTTATGAGCGCACCGGATTCTATTACTTCACATATTTGGGCATTAGCATTTACTATGCGGAAAACTTAGAGTCAATTGCTGCAAATATTCAAGAAATTAAGCCGCATTTATTCAATACCGTACCTCGACTATTAGAGAAAATATATGATAAAATAGTTTCTAAAGGCTATGAACTCACAGGAATTAAGAAAACACTCTTCTTTTGGGCTTTGAACTTAGGATTGAAATATGAACCCAATCAAAATCAAGGTTGGTGGTACAACAAGCAATTGGGCTTAGCTCGCAAAATAATCTTTAGTAAATGGCGGGAGGCATTGGGAGGCGAGATAGTTTCAATCAATTCTGGAGCTTCGGCACTTCAACCTCGTCTTGCAAGGGTATTTTGGGCAGCAGAAATCAAGATTTGCGAAGGTTATGGATTAACAGAAACTTCTCCAGTAGTTACTGCTTCCATTCCAACACACGAAGGAATCAGAATTGGATGTGTGGGTACTTTAGTAAAAGATGTAGAAGTTAAAATTGCTGATGATGGCGAAATCCTTGTAAAAGGTCCAAACGTAATGATGGGCTATTATAAGCAGCCTGAATTGACCGATGAAGTAATCAAAAACGGTTGGTTCCATACAGGGGATATCGGTACATTAATCGATGGTAAATATTTGAAAATCACGGATCGGAAAAAAGAGATGTTCAAAACCTCTGGTGGTAAATATCTTGCTCCTCAAGTGATGGAAAATAAATTCAAGGAAAGCATGTTTATCGATCAGCTTTGTGTGGTTGGTGATAATCGACGTTTTCCTTCAGCTTTGATTGTTCCTAACTTCGAAGCATTAAAAGATTGGTGCAAAAATCAAAATATACCTTATTCTACAGATGCAGAAATGATCAAAAATCAAAAGGTGATTGATCGCTATCAAGAGGCAGTGGACAAATACAACAAGCTATTTGGAAGTTGGGAGCAGATTAAGAAATTCACTTTGATGGATACTTCTTGGGGAATTGAGACTGGTGAACTGACGCCAACTATGAAATTGAAGAGACGAATTGTGGAAGATAAATACAATAGAGAAATTGAAGAAATGTATATATAGAAGCTCCTTAAATTGACAGGTAATTTAATAGTATTTGATTTGCCTTCGATAAATCTACGAGGTTTCTTTGTATAGCTTAAGGACGTTTTGTTTCTTTCCAGATTTAAATAAAATATGCCCATTTCTTTTAATGCCATACGCGTTGGCAAAAAGTACTATCTAATCAATTACTCAGAAAGATTTGAGTTCGAAGTGTTGTCTAGATTGTATAATGATAATTTCCTTCTCAAAGATCTTAACTCTCTAGAAACATATCAGCTTTTCGATTTAGTGAAATATGGCAAAGGCTCTGATTACGATATTGATGAATTAGATAGGTTTTAAACTTCTCTCTAACCAAAGCTCTTATTTGGCTAAAGCCAATTTCCATTTTTGGCTTTTACAGAATGGGCTAAAGCCCCATTCCTATTCAATTCTATTCATATGATTAAATGATCCAGGGCAATTACAAACTCAATGCATTAAAGATTTGAAGATAATGAATAGCCTCCAGATTTATCTGGGGGAAGAAATTTTCATTTAACTAGGCTTTAGCCAAACACGCCAGCATATCGCGTGCGTCCACAACACAAAATATGAGTATCAAAAAAATCTCCATGCTCGCGAATAGCAGCCCATTGATAAGCTAATAAAAGCCTAAAAAAGACGCTTCAGAAAAAAAATTCAAACTATCAGTTTATTTTTTCGTGAAATAGTATGCATGCATAACAAATTTTTCTAAATTTGTTTGAAATACTTGAAAATGAAGCGCGAAGAAACCATTGATTTCCATATTAAGTCTGCTTGGCATGCCATATCACGCATGTACAACCAACAGGCAGCGCAGTATGATTTCACCATGTCCATTGGCTTTGTGCTTTTGAATATCGATTCCAAAGAAGGAACGCCTGCTACCAAGATTGCTCCATTGTTAGGCCTTGAGTCTAGAAGCTTGACTAGAATGCTCAAGACAATGGAAGAAAAAGGCATGATCTATAAACAGCCAGATGCAAAAGATGGCCGTTCGGTGCGGATTTATCTTACGGAGAAAGGTAAAAAGAAGAGAGACTTATCTAGACATACTGTGATCACTTTCAATAAGTATATCACGGAAAACATTGATCCAGAAAAGCTAAAAGTCTTCTTTGAAGTGATTCAGGACATATTCCGAATAGTGGATGAGGATCGAATCTTCAAACCCAAATCAGTACTAAGTGAAATTAATAGCTAAAAAAGAATTATAAAATCTAATTAACTCATGATGAGATCGATAAAACATGTAGCCGTATTAGGATCCGGAGTAATGGGCTCCCGAATTGCCTTACACTTCGCTAATATTGGAGTGAAGGTATTGCTCCTTGACATCCCACCTAAGGAATTGAATGATGCAGAGACTAAAAAGGGTCTAACATTGGATCACCCAGCTGTCAGAAATAGGATCGTAAATGAAGCCTTGATGACTGCGGTAAAATCTAAGCCTTCGCCAGTGTATGAGGAAAAGGCAGCCTCACTTATCAAAACAGGCAATCTTGATGATGACATGAAAGGCATTGCCGATGTAGATTGGATTATTGAAGTAGTCGTAGAGCGATTAGATATTAAGAAAATCATCTTTGATAAAGTAGAGAAATTCCGCAAGCCGGGCACGCTTATTACCTCAAATACTTCAGGTATCCCAATGCAGCTAATGTGTGAAGGCAGAAGTGATGATTTCCAAAGCAACTTCTGTGGAACGCACTTTTTTAACCCCCCGCGTTATTTACGCTTGTTAGAAATTATTCCAGGTCCGAAAACGGATCCAAAAATCATTGATTTCTTAATGCATTATGGAGATCTCTTTTTAGGAAAGGAAACTGTTCTTTGTAAAGATACTCCCGCATTTATCGCAAACAGAATCGGCATTTACGCCATCATGTCGGCAATGCATACCATCGAGAAAATGGGTCTTACTGTTTCCGAAGTGGATAAACTAACTGGCCCAGTAATAGGTAGAGCAAAATCAGCGACTTTCCGTACGATGGATGTTGTTGGTTTGGATACTACGGTAAACGTAGCCAACAATCTTTACCAAGGTCTACAACACGATGAATCTCGTGAGATGTTTAAGCTTCCGGGAATTGTGAAAGAAATGCACGATCGCAAATGGTGGGGAGACAAAACCAAGCAAGGCTATTTCAAAATGGAAAAGGGCAAGGATGGAAGCAAAACCCTCTATGAAGTAGATTTCAACACATACGAATACAAACTTGCAGAAAAGCCTAAATTCAAAGCTCTTGAAGCTTCCAAAGAAATTGACGATCTGAAAAAGAGAATTCCATTCCTTGTAAACTTCGACGATAAGGCAGGCGAATTCTACCGCACGACTTTTTACGATGCATTCCGATATTGCTCATTCCGTATTCCAGAAATCGCCGATGAGCTTTTCAGAATAGATCAGGCGGTATGTGCTGGCTTCGGCTGGGAACTTGGTCCATTCGAAACTTGGGATCTGCTAGGCGTAGCCGAAACAGCCAAGAAAATGGAAGAGGCTGGACAAAAACCAGCGGCATGGGTGCAGGAAATGCTGGCAAGTGGAGCCGAATCATTCTACAAAGTGGAAGATGGCAAAAAGAAGTATTATGACATCACTAGCAAATCTTACAAAGTAATTCCAGGTACTGAAGGCCTTATCATCCTTGATAACCTTAAGAAAACCAATAAAGTATGGGGCAACGATGGCGCTTCAGTTTATGACCTAGGCGATGAAGTTCTAGGTTTGGAATTCCATACCAAAATGAATTCTATTGGCGGTGAAGTAATAGAAGGAATTAACACCGCGATTGCCATGGCCGAGAAGAATTATAAAGGCCTTGTAATTGGTAACGATGGAGCGAATTTCTCAGCAGGAGCCAATTTGGCCATGCTATTTATGTATGCTAGCGAGCAGGAATTCGACGAAGTAGATTTGATGATTGCACAGTTTCAGCAAACGATGATGCGTGCGAGATTCTCATCCATCCCAGTAGTGGCTGCGCCTTCGGGTTTGGCATTAGGTGGCGGTTGTGAGTTGTCCATGCATTGCGATGCAGTACAAGCACATGCTGAAACCTATATGGGTTTGGTGGAGTTTGGCGTAGGTCTAATTCCAGCAGGAGCAGGCTCCAAAGAAATGACGCTTAGAGCATCTGACTCCTACAAAACCGGCGACCCTGAGCTGAACAGATTACAGGAGTACTTTATGAATATTGCTACTGCCAAAGTAGGCACATCAGCAGCAGAGGTAAGAAATCTAGGCTACTTAAGAAGTACCGACGAAATTACCCTCAATCGCAAAAGAGTAATCACCGACGCTAAAGCCAAAGTGCTTGAATTGTACAATGCCGGCTATACACAGCCAACCATGCGTACGGACATCAAAGTACAAGGCAAAACGGGTCTAGCTTTGTTCCAAGCAGGTATTGCAGGCATGCTTTATGGAAAATACATCTCTGAGCATGATGCAAAAGTAGCTCAGAAATTATCATGGGTAATGAACGGCGGCGATTTGAGTGAAGCCACTCTTGTATCCGAGCAATACCTTATTGAGCTTGAGCGCGAGGCATTCCTTAGCCTGTGTGGAGAGCCTAAAACGCTGGAGCGTATTCACAGCATATTATTCAAGGGCAAGCCACTTCGCAATTAATGTATCGTAAGCTCAAATGTTGAATCAAAAAATTAAAATAAAATGGAAGCATATATAGTAGCAGGTTATAGAACAGCAGTAGGAAAAGCCAAGAAGGGCGGTTTCAGATTTATGAGACCGGATGATTTGGCCGCTGATGTAATCAAACATTTGGTGGGCTCCATCAAAGATTTTGACCCAAGCAGAGTGGACGATCTGATCGTGGGAAATGCAGTACCGGAAGCAGAGCAAGGTATGCAAATGGGTAGAATGATCTCTTTATTATCCTTGCCGATAGAAGTACCGGGAATGATTGTAAATAGATATTGCGGATCTGGACTTGAAACGATCGCTATAGCTACTGCCAAGATCAAAGCAGGTATGGCAGATTGTATCATAGCGGGAGGTACGGAATCCATGTCCCTAGTGCCTGTAATGGGTTACAAGACAGCCCTTAACTGGAAAATCGCCGAAAAGCACCCAGATTACTATCTAGGTATGGGTCTTACAGCTGAGGAAGTTGCTAAGGATTTCAACATCGGCAGAGAAGAAGCCGATCAGTTTTCTTACAACTCCCATCAAAAAGCCATTGCAGCAATCAATGAAGGTAGATTCAAGGAAGATATAGTGCCGATAACGGTAGAAGAAACCTATGTAGATGCCAATGGCAAAAAGAAAAATAGAAGTTTTGTGGTAGATACCGATGAAGGCCCAAGAGCTGATACTTCGATGGAAGTGCTTGGCTCATTGCGACCTGCATTTGCAGCGGGAGGAATCGTAACCGCAGGTAATTCCTCGCAGACTTCCGATGGTGCTGCATTCGTAATGGTGATGTCCGAAAGAATGGTGAAAGAGCTAAAACTCGAACCCATTGCCAGACTCGTAGGCTATACTGCAGCGGGTGTTAATCCACGCATTATGGGCATTGGGCCGGTAGCTGCTATTCCAAAAGTATTGAAGCAAACAGGTTTGAAAATAGGTGATATAGATCAGATTGAGTTGAACGAAGCATTCGCTACACAGTCATTGGCTGTAATCAAAGAACTTGGTCTGAATCCAGATATCATCAATGTAAATGGTGGAGCGATTGCATTGGGTCACCCACTGGGTTGCTCTGGTGCGAAGTTATCGGTACAGCTTTTCAACGAAATGAGAAGACGTAAGCAAAAATATGGAATGGTGACAGCCTGTGTAGGTGGTGGCCAAGGTGTTGCGGGTATTTATGAGCTATTGAGCTAAATCCTCCCGCTTTTTCAAAAATCAAAATTTATCATTAACAGTCATACAACAATGGCAACAATTACAAGCAACAAAGCAATTCAAGGAGGAGAATTTCTTATCCGCGAAACAGAAGCAAATGAAATCTTTATTCCAGAGCAATTCAACGAGGAGCAAAGAATGATGGCAAGCGCCTGTCAAGATTTTATCGATACGGAAATTATGCCTCTTGCCGATAGGATCGACAGCATGAAAGAGCCTGATTTGGTACCTAGCATTTTGAAAAAGGCCGGCGAACTAGGTTTATTGGGTATTTCAGTACCTGAGGAATATGGTGGATTGGGCATGAGTTTCAATACCTCCATGCTTATTGCAGATGTAATTGGCTCGGCGGGTTCATTCTCTACTACTTATGGTGCGCATACGGGCATTGGTACTTTACCAATCTTATTTTATGGCACCGAAGAGCAGAAAACCAAGTATTTGCCAATGCTAGCCACTGGCAAATGGGCTGCTTGCTATTGCCTTACCGAACCTGACGCAGGCTCGGATGCCAACTCTGGTAAAACCAAAGCAGTACTAAGCGATGATGGCAAGCATTACCTGATCACAGGCCAGAAAATGTGGATATCCAACGGTGGTTTTGCCGATATCTTTATAGTATTTGCCAAAATTGAAGATGATAAAAACTTGACGGCATTTATCGTAGAGAAGTCATTCGGTGGCATTACCATGAATGAGGAAGAAAAGAAAATGGGCATTAAAGGCTCATCTACTCGTCAAGTATTCTTCAACGATTGTAAGGTACCGGTAGAAAACATGCTGAGCGATCGCCAGAATGGATTTAAGATTGCCGTGAATATCCTCAATATTGGTAGAGTAAAATTAGGTGCTGGCGTATTGGGCGGATGTAGAAGTGTGATAAGCTTGGCGGTAAACTATGCTAATGAGCGTAAGCAATTTGGCAAATCCATTTCAAGCTTTGGCGCGATGAAGCATAAGCTTGCGCAAATGGCCATTCGTACTTATGCCAGTGAATCATTGAGCTACCGTGCAGGACAGGATATCGAGGATAAAACAGATGCATTGATTGCCGAAGGAATGGAAGTAAATGAAGCCAAGCTGAAAGGTGTAGAGCAATTTGCGATCGAAGCAGCAATCAGCAAAGTACATGGCTCGGAAGTGCTGGATTATGTAGTGGACGAAGGCGTGCAGATATATGGTGGTATGGGCTTTTCGGCCGATGCGCCAATGGAAAGAGCCTACCGCGATAGTAGAATTGCAAGAATCTACGAAGGAACCAACGAAATTAACCGTATGCTGATGGTAGGCATGGTATTGCGTAGAGCCATGAAAGGCGAGTTGGATATCATGACGCCAGCAATGGCAGTAGGTAAGGAATTGATTTCTGTACCTTCATTTGCAAGTCCAGATGCTTCAGTTGCTTTTGCTAAGGAGAAAGAAGTAATCAAAAACTTGAAAAAAGCCTTCTTGATGATTGGCGGAAAGGCCGCTCAAGCACTATCAGATCGTATAGAAGATGAGCAAGAGATTATGCTAAACCTAGCTGATTTGATGATCGAAATATATGCAGCAGAATCTACTTTATTACGCTCTGAGAAATTGATTGAGCTGAAAGGCGAAGAAGCTGCTAAGCATTATGTAAGTATGGCTCAAGTGTATTTGTTTGAAGCCGTAGAAAAGGTACACAAAGCAGGCAAAGAAGCGATTGCGGCATTTACCAAAGGCGACGAGCAAAAAGTACTATTGATGGGCTTGAAGAGATTTACCAAAATGGACGCCATCAATGCCAAAGAGCTAAGAAGAGAAATTGCAGATTATATGATCGAGAAAAATAAGTATCCTTTTGTAATCTGATTTCTATACCCAAATTAATACTGACAAACACCCTAGGAGCGCTGGCTTTTAGGGTGTTTTTGTTTGTAGAGAGATTGGCTGATGCTTTGTTTAGTAATATTCTGCTTAGTAAAGAAAAATTATTTTCTCCTCTATATCAGTTTGATATAATATAAAACCACTTTATCAGTTATAGCTTTAATTATTTTGACTTCCCTAAATGCAATCTGTTTTATCTAATAAAATAATATTTAGATAAAAATTTGCATATTAATTCAGTTATTCTTAGCATTAAACTGTTTAGTATGAAACAATTAGCTTTATCCATTTTTATCTTAATCATATTTTCCTGCTCTATAACAGTAGGTAAGGATATTACTAATACCACTCAAAAATTTATCTTTTCAAACTTTGACCCAGACAGCACCACACTAATCAAAGAAACTCGACTTTCCGATATCTATGAGATGGAGAAAATCCTACTATTGGATTTTCCTGAGGATATGTTTTTCGAAGAGATTAGTAATGTTAAGATCAAGGGGAATCGAATTTTTCTTTTAGATAGCTTTGGAACCAGAAGAATATTTGTATTTGGTATTGATGGAAAGTACTTATATACAATTGATGATTATGGTGAAGGCCCAGATAAGTATAGTATTCTGATGGGTTTTACTGTAAGTCATGATGGTAAGGAAGCCCTTGTCTTAGATAGTAACCGTAGCAAAATTATGCATTATGATGCTTCAAATGGGAAATTGTTACGTACTTCTGAACTTGATTTTATAGGTCTTAGAATAGCCCGCCTTCCCAATAGTGGTTATGTTTTCACACAGAATGATAAAAAAAATCTTGTCATTACTGATAATACCTTTAAGGTAAAATATGAAGCATTAGATCAATCTCATGGTCAATTTTTCAAGGTTCATGTAGATTTTACAGAATTTAAGGATAAGACTACTTTTCAAGAATCGTACAATGAAAATATCTATAATGTAGGAGCTACAAAAACCGAAGTTTGGAGGAAAGTTCCAACTCCAGACTATCAACAATTAGAAGCGCTCAAAAGGGAATATCCTGTCGATCCATACACGATCAGGGAATTTATGGAAAAGGCAAATTCTTATTCTAGACGTAGGTCTTACACGGAATATGAAAACGGGTTTGCTTTTTTCTCTCTAAAAAAGGATGCTAATAAAAAATTTGTTAAGGATTTTTCAACAGGGAAAAGCTATGAGTTTAGCTACAGTGATTTAGTAAACGATATGACCTTCACTAGGGCAATACCAATGTTTGTGTTGGGAAACTCAACTGAAGATTATTTAGGGATAGGTTATGTAAATGCCCTAAATACAAGTAAAGAGGAAATATTGGCCAACATTAAGAAATACGGGGAGAATGAGTATTCTGCTCAGATGAAGGCTATTGCTAATAAATTGACAAATGATGAAAGAGATCAATTGATTTTTTGTTTATTTAAACTCAAATCTAATCTCACGTTTTAAGCTTAGAGTAGCCAACAATGCTATTAAACAACAAAGCCGAAAAAATCACTCTGTTCAGCTTTGCTTTTTGGTACTTTATGGAATGGGCTTATTCGATTACTCTATCGATAATATGCACAATACCATTACTACCTTCAATATCTGTTTTCACGAAGTTGGCTCCATTCACGGTTTTGGTTCCATCTTCAGATCTTTCGAAGACAAGTTTGGTACGGCTTTCAGTTTCGGCAGACATTCCGCCAGTCATCATAGAAGAAGGCACTCTACCTTTTACGATATGGTTGCGTACCAAATTGAAAAGCGTGGTTCTATTTTCCGGTAACAACAAATTGGCTACAGCCTCTTCACCTAAGAGCGCAAATGCCTCATCCGTTGGCGCAAACAATATGTAAGCATCAGTGTCCTGACGCAATACCCATGACATTTTCGCAGAGTCCAATGCTACGAGGAAGGTTTTGATATTACTTTCTTCCTTTAACACATCATTGAGGGATGGCAGCTCTTCTTTCATTGCCGAATTCTTTACGACTTCAGTTTGCTGCTCTTCTTGTTTTTGTTCGCAAGAAGTAAATCCAAAACCAGTAACTACTAATAGACAAGCAAGTAAAGTACTTTTCATTTTATTCATTTTCATTTCAGCTGCAAATTTAACGGGATTTTTCCATCGGGCAATTAGCATTTCTTATGCCAATTTTCTGCCAAATAATGCGCAAAGATAAGCTTCTAATTCATTTAATAAGTAGATGCCATTTGCTTTAATTCCAAACATAAAATTGTGGGAGGGAAATTTATTATTTCACTGTTTTTAATGCCATGAAACCCAAACCCGGTAGAGACGTAGCACGCTACGTCTCTACAAACCCCCTATTCGGGATTTGTAATTCCGAAAACATGATAATGTGGATTTGTAATCCAATACCCCAACCTATCAGACCATAAATATCAGAAAAATTGAATTTAAAAATATTACGCGGACAGAAAGCACAATTCCAAAAGCAAATTTTCTAATGTTATAAATTATTGATTTTTAGCAGAATAAAATAGCTATCAAAATTCATATCAGCAAATGGCTTTAATGAGACATAATAAAATTTTTTTAAAATTATTCAAACCATTCAACAAACATCCTGTTAAGAAGCCCTAAACTAAAATTAATAAGATCATGAAAAACAAAGTATTATCCCTAGTAGCATTGTTGTTGTTTGCTTCAACAATCGTATTTGCCAATGATGGCATCAAGAAAGCAAAAGCAGTTGACAACGATATCGTTGATTTAGCTGTTGCAACGGATTTCCTTTCTACACTAGTTGCAGCTGTAAAAGCTGGAGATTTGGTAGATGTATTGAAAGGTGATGGTCCATTCACAGTATTCGCTCCAACCAATGAAGCATTTGCAGCATTGCCGGAAGGAACTGTGGAAAACTTATTGAAGCCAGAAAACAAGGCGCAATTAGTGGCAGTATTGACTTACCACGTAGTACCAGGTAAAATCATGTCAAGTGATTTGTCAAACGGACAAAAAGCGAAGACAGTGCAAGGTGCAGAAGTGGAAGTAAAGATTTGGGACGGAAAAGTTAGTATCTCAGGTGCTACAGTAACCACGGCTGATATCGAAGCGACAAATGGTGTAGTACACGTTATTGACAAAGTGATGCTCCCTCCTATGAACTAATTTGAACTCAGTATATAAAAATAGGCTATCTCGATTCGAGATAGCCTATTTTTTTGTCCTTTTGTTTATCTATTCAAAGCGAAGGTGTTTCACCGATTCGCCAGAGTCACGTAATTCTTTCAAGGCATCAATACCAATCTCCAAATGCGTGTTTACAAAACTTGAAGTTACTTTTTTGTCGCTTTCATCGGTTTTTACTCCTTCTGGTATCATCGGATTGTCCGATACCAATAGCAAAGCTCCATGCGGGATTTCATTTACAAAGCCTACGGAGAATATTGTAGCTGTTTCCATATCCACAGCCATTGCACGAATCTCGCGGAGGTAACTTTTAAACTCAGCATCATGCTCCCACACTCGGCGATTGGTGGTATATACTGTACCTGTAAAGTAATCCTTCTCGTGCTTTTTGATCATAGAGGAAACGGCTCTTTGCAATCTAAATGAAGGCAAAGCTGGTACTTCCGGTGGTAGGTAATCGTTGCTGGTACCTTCTCCTCTAATAGCTGCAATTGGCAATATCAAATCTCCAATTTCAGTCTTCTTTTTCAACCCCCCGCATTTTCCTAAAAATAGGGCGGCTCTAGGTTTGATTGCAGAAAGCAGATCCATCACAGTAGCAGCCATTGCACTACCCATCCCAAAATTGATGATCGTAATGTTTTCTGCAGTGGCAGATTGCATAGGCTTATCTCTGCCATTTACCTCTACGCCAAATTTCTGTGCAAACAATTCGATGTAATTGTGAAAATTGGTAAGCAAAATATACTCGCCAAATTTATCTAATGGCACCCCAGTGTATCTGGGAAGCCAGTTGTCAACTATTTCCTTTTTTGTCTTCATATTCTGTTCGTTTTGTGATGGAGCTATCTATTTTTCTTCTTTCATCAGCCATTCATCCAAGCTCCTGCAAAAGGATAAATTTTTGGGTTAATTTTAAGCCATGATCAAGCTTAATCTACCCGAAGTCGATTGTAAAATTAAGAAGGAAGAAGAGAAAGTCTTGATATTTGATAGAATTCGAAAAAAATATCTGACCCTAACGCCCGAAGAATGGGTGCGGCAACATTTGTTAGCCTTTTTTATAGATCATCTGAAATATCCAAAAGGATTGATTTCGGTAGAAAGTGGTTTGAGATATAATAAACAAGCCAAGCGCTCAGATATACTCGTGCATAATAAGGCGGGAGGGTATTTTCTACTGTGTGAATGTAAAGCTCCTTCTGTTAGAATAGACGAAAATACATTGCATCAAGCGATGGTTTATGCCAAAACGCTCAATCCAGATTTCCTCGTTCTGAGCAATGGACTTACCCATTTTGTATTTGGCAAAGAATCCGAAAGCCAACGTTGGCAAGCAATAGAAATTTTTCCCGCGCACATTAATTAAACTCTCGGTTTAGTTTTATATCTTGCTCATAATCTATGAGTAAGTTAAAGAAAATCGGATTTCTCTTGGCATTTCTAGTACCGATACTGTGGTGCCTTGGCGTGTGGTTAGGTAGTTTTTGGCACTATCTCACACCCGTTTTTGTATTCGTTTTCATTCCAATCCTTGATTATTTCATTGGTGCCGATTCGCAAAATGTTTCCGACGAAGTATTCGAAAGCCTCAATAAGGATCGATATTTTAAAGCATTGACATTATTGTGGGTAGTTGTTCAGTTGGGTATTTTGCTATATGCTTTTTACTTAGTTGCTATCAATGCTATTGCACCAATTTATTTGCCTGGTTTTGTTTTAGGTCTGGCGTTGGTTACCGGCGGCATTGGTATTACAGTAGGACATGAATTGGGTCATAAGTCCAGCAAACTAGAGCGATTTGCCGCCCAGTTGCTGTATATGATGGTCTGCTACATGCATTTTCATATTGAGCATAATAGAGGACATCATGTGCGCGTGGCCACTTTGGAAGACCCGGCGACTTCGCACAAAAGGGAAACTTTCTATCAGTTTTGGTTTCGCTCGGTGATTGGCGGCTGGCAAAGTGCTTGGGAATTAGAAAAAGCTCGACTACAAAAGGCAAATTTGAAATTATGGAGTAGGACCAATATGATGCTATGGTACAGTATCCTCCCGCTTCTTTTTATAGGTTCTATTACTCTAGTCTTTTCCCTATGGTTTGGTGAGTTTGTATGGCAAATTCCTGCACTGTTTTTTGTCCAAAGTATATTAGCATTCACCTTGTTAGAGCAGGTAAATTATATTGAACATTACGGAATTTTACGACGAAAAAAAGAGAATGGCCGATATGAAAGAGTAAATCCACTTCATTCCTGGAATGCCAATCATCTCATCAGCAATCTATTTTTATTCCATTTACAAAGACATTCTGATCATCATACTTATGCAAGTAAACGCTATCAGGTATTGGCTCATCACGATGAAAGTCCACAATTGCCATCGGGTTATCCGGCGATGATACTGCTTTGTTTAGTACCGAGTTGGTGGTTTAGAAAGATGGATCCGCTGCTTGAGCAATGGGAGAAAACGCGGGAGGAGTATAAAATGACATAAAAAATGCCCTCAGCATTTGCTAAAGGGCATTTTTAATTATGAAAAAGAAAATTCTATTTTAAGCTAAGTATTTAGATACTGGCACATAAGGTAAATCAAAAGCTTCTGATACGCCTTTGTAAACGATATCTCCATTTACCACGTTAAGACCAAGCTCTAGCTCTTTATTATCCTGACAAGCTTTTTTCCAGCCTTTCTCAGCCAATTGCAATGCATAAGGCAAAGTAGCATTAGTCAAAGCAAGTGTAGAAGTGTAAGGCACAGCGCCTGGCATATTAGCCACGCAATAGTGAACTACATCATCGATTATATAAGTTGGATTTTCGTGCGTAGTTGGCTTACAAGTTTCGATACAGCCTCCTTGATCTACAGCTACGTCCACCACGACAGTTCCTGGGCGCATAAGCTTAAGCATATCTCTAGTAAGCAAATGTGGAGCTTTGGCACCTGGAATAAGTACTGCGCCAATAATCAAATCTGCAGTTTTGATTTGCTCTCTGATATTATATTCGTTAGACATCATTGTTCTAACATTAGCAGGCATTACATCATCTAAATAGCGAAGACGCTGTAAGTTCACGTCCATCATAATAACAGATGCACCTAGGCCGGCGGCCATTTTAGCTGCATTAGTGCCTACTACACCACCACCAAGTACAATTACTTTGGCTGGTAATACACCTGGTACACCACCAAGCAAAATACCACGTCCTTGCAATGGTTTTTCAAGGTAATTTGCACCTTTTTGGATGGACATTCTACCGGCAACTTCTGACATAGGAACTAGCAAAGGCAAAGAACGATCCGGTCTTTCTACTGTTTCGTATGCCAAGCAAACGGCACCTGATTCGATCATTGCTTTAGTAAGTGGCTCACTAGAAGCAAAGTGGAAATATGTGAATACTAATTGATCTTTCTTGATAAGTGGGTATTCTACCGCAATAGGCTCCTTCACTTTCACGATCATATCCGCGACGTTATATACTTCTTCCATAGTAGGTAAAAGCATTGCACCAGCCTCTACATAGTCCTGATCTGTAAAACCACTTCCTTCGCCAGCAGTAGATTGCACATATACTGTATGGCCTCTTTTGATGAATTCCTTCACGCCCGCTGGAGTAGCACCCACGCGGTTTTCGTTATTCTTAATTTCCTTTGGGATACCAATAATCATTGAATTTGGATTTATAGGGTTGTCTTTTAATTTCGAAGCGCAAATATAAGGGCAAGGTTTTCAATTTCAGTAAAATAGTGAAAAAGTATATGCTAATTGGTTCTTTACCAAGGCAAATGGCTTCATTAAAATTATTGACAAACATTTAAGCTTCTACCAATCCAGCTCTTCTCAAAAGCGCTTTTGGATCTGCTTCTCGGCCTCTAAACTTTTTGTATAGCTCCATAGGGTGTTCCACTCCTCCTGCCGAAAGCACAAATTTTTTGAAAGCATTAGCAACATCTTTATTGAAAATTCCTTTTTCCTTGAAGTATTCGAAAGCATCAGCATCCAAAACTTCCGCCCACTTGTAGCTATAGTAGCCAGATGAATATCCACCTTGGAATATATGGCCAAAAGAAGTGCTAAAAGAGGTGTTTGGAATAGATGGCACCAAACTCACTTTACCCATTATCTCCTGCTCAAAAGCTTTGATATCAGCAATATTGCCAGGGATCTCTCCATGATAAGCCATATCGAGTAGTGCAAAACTAATCTGACGGAGCGTTTGGTAGCCTTCCATAAAGTTTGCACTTTTCTTTATTCGCTCTATCAGCTCCTCGGAGATTTTCTCGTCAGTTTCATAATGTTTGGCAAATAGATCAAGGCATTCTTTTTCGAAAACCCAATTTTCCATAATCTGGGAAGGCAGTTCCACAAAATCCCAATACACACTCGTGCCCGTAAGGCTTTCGTATTTTCCTTCAGCCAGCATTCCATGAAGCGCATGCCCAAACTCATGGAATAGCGTTGTTACTTCATTGAAAGTAAGCAAGGAAGGTGTGGTTTTGCCTGGCTTAGTGAAATTACAGACGATAGAAACCAATGGCCTTTGCTCTTTTCCATTGCGAATACTTTGTCCACGGAAACTTGTCATCCAAGCGCCATTGCGCTTGCCAGCACGAGGGAAGAAGTCTGCATAGAATACTGCAATATGTCTTCCATTGCCATCTTCCACTCTATAGGTAATTACATCCTTATGGTATTTCGGAATAGTCGTGTCTTCTATAAATGAGATGTCATAAAGCTTATTTGCTACAGCGAAGACTCCATTGATCACTTTCTCTAATTGGAAGAAAGGCTTAAGCATTTCATCATCTACCTCGTAGCGTTCCTTTTTCAGTTTTTCGGCATAATAGGCAATATCCCAGCGCTCTAGTTTGGCCGGACCACCTATGCTCTTGGCAAATTCTTGCAATTCTTCCAGCTCCCTTTTCGCTACTGGCAATGAGGCATCCAACAAATTATTGAGGAATGAAGTTACTTTGGAGGCATCTCCAGCCATGCGTTCTTCCAATACAAAATGCGCATGATTATTATATCCTAGCAATTGCGCTCTTTCGTGACGTAGAGCTACAATCTTATTTACTAGTTCAGAATTGTCCATTTCATCGCCTTGGCTTGCACGGCTTGCATAGGCTTTTACTATTCTCTCACGCAATTCACGGTCATCTGCATAGGTAGTTACAGCCATATAACTTGGGAAATGTAATGTAAAGACCCATTTTCCAGCATGTCCTAATTCTTCAGCAGTAACCGCCGCTGTTTCTAATGCACTTTCAGGCAATCCACTTAGGGTTTCCTCATCTTCTATCACCAATTGATAGCTATTGGTTTCGGCCAGCAAATGCTCACCGAAAGTCAATGAAGCTTTTCCCAATTCCTTATCGATGTTGCGGAGTCTGGTTTTACCCATTTCATCGAGTAGTGCTCCATTTCGCACAAATGATTTGTAGGATTTCTCTAGCAGTTTGCTCTCTTCTTTGTCTAAATTGAAGTTCGCTTTATTATCCCAAACAGCTTTTACTCTGGCAAACAGATCAGCATCCAACAACACATCATTGCCGTAATCGGACAAAATTGGAGAAAACTCCTGAGCCAAAGCCTGCATTTCTTCGCTGGTTTCAGCTTCGTTTAGGTTGAAGAATATTTCGGCGATACGGTTTACTCTCTCGCCAGTTTGCTCAAGGGCTTCAATAGTATTTTTAAATGTAGCTTCTTCCTCCCGCGTTTTTATGCTTTCAATTTCTTGCTTTGCTTCGGCGATTGCTTTGTGCAATGCGGGTAAATAGTGCTCTGTTTTTATAAGGTGAAATGGAGGTGTTTCGAAAGGTGTAGAAAATGTATCTAATAATGGATTCATAAAAATATCTTGATTTTGGACGTGCAAATTACACAGGCTTATTTAGCCAACCAATACAAATACAACAGCAATGATTGGGCTTATTGTTCGAATCGGCTTTTTTATTTCAGCTCAGCGAGGACGATATATTTTCACGATCATCTGTCGCATTTTTTTGAATCACGGTTTAATCGATTCTTCTACCAGCTTCCTCATACATCAATTCCCTCCCATCGCATCCAGCAAGGCCATGGCTTGGCTTACTTCGTTTACATTTTGAATGCTAAGGATTAGTTTGCCTTTGACGTCGCGAAGTTTGCAGTTTCTTGGGTGCATTTGCACATAGGTGAGTACTTTGCCAAAGACATCAGATTTGTAATAGGCTTCGTTTTTGGCGTCTAGGAAATAGGCTTTTAGGTTGCCATTCTTCAGTTGGAGTTTCTCAATTCCTAGCAATTCAGCTTTCCAGCGTAGGCGTACTGTTTCGATTAGACTTTCAACTGTATCCGGTAATGGACCAAATCTGTCGCGTAGCGAGCTGATAAAGTCGGCTAATTCTTGTTCATTTTTGATGCTGTCTAAGCTTGAATACAATCTCAGACGCTCCGATATATTGCCTACATAGCTCTCAGGAATGATTAATTCCAAATCTGTTTCGATGCTGCAATCAGTTACAATTTTCTTGGCAGCTTCGATCAAGCTATTTTTGAACAGGTCTTTAAATTCAGTTTCTTTCAATTCCTGCACGGTTTCTTCCAGCACTTTATGGTAGGTTTCGAAGCCAAGATCGTTGATAAATCCGCTTTGTTCACCTCCGAGTAAATTTCCTGCTCCACGAATATCAAGATCGCGCATGGCTACTTTAAAACCATCGCCCAGCTCACTGAATTCCTCCAAGGTTTGGAGTCTTTTACGGGCTTCATTGGTAAGTGTGGAAGCGGGAGGAGCCAATAAATAGCAATAGGCCTTTTTGTTGGAGCGACCCACCCTCCCGCGCATTTGGTGTACGTCGGATAAGCCAAACATATGTGCTCTATTGATTATGATGGTATTGGCATTCGGAATATCCAATCCAGATTCGATAATATTGGTAGAAACGAGTACGTCATAATCACCTTCAATAAAGGAAGCCATGACTTTTTCCAATTTGGCACCATCCATTTGTCCATGGGCAACAGTAATTTTCGCATCCGGAACTAAGCGTAATATGATATTCGCCATTTGCTCAATATCACTTACTCTGTTGTGTACAAAGAAAACCTGACCATTTCTGTCCAATTCCTCTTTTACAGCATCACGAATTACCTCCTCGTTGTAAGTATAAATTTTGGTAGTTACAGCTTGCCTATTTGGTGGCGGAGTGGAAATAACACTAAGATCTCGAGCGCCCATTAGAGAAAAATGCAATGTTCGTGGAATAGGCGTGGCAGTGAGTGTAAGTACATCTACATTCACACGCATTTCCTTAAGTTTTTCCTTTACGGCAACACCAAACTTCTGTTCCTCATCTATGATTAACAAGCCTAAATTTTTGAATTTGATATCCTTGCTCACAATTCGGTGTGTGCCGATGATGATATCAATCTTGCCTTCTTGTAGCTTTTTTACCGATTCTTTGATACTCGCCGTACTTTTAAAACGATTGATATAATCGATAGTGACGGCGAAATTGCTCAATCGCTCCGTAAAAGTGCGATGATGCTGCATAGCCAAAATCGTAGTAGGCACGAGTACGGCAACTTGCTTGCCATCTACCACCGCTTTGAAGGCTGCCCGAATGGCTACTTCCGTTTTGCCAAAGCCTACATCTCCACACACTAGCCTATCCATCGGGTGGGCTTGCTCCATATCGTTTTTCACATCCTGCGTTGCGGTGGCTTGGTCGGGCGTATCTTCATAGATAAAGGAAGACTCCAACTCTGCCTGCATCACACCATCTTTGGAAAAGGCAAATCCTGCGGTAGCCTTGCGCTTGGCATAGAGTTGAATCAGCTTTTGGGCGATGTCTTTAACCTTTTTCTTTACCTTCTTTTTCTTGTTTTCCCATTCAGGCGAACCCAGTTTGCTCATTACTGGTGGTGTGCCTTCTTGGCCAGTATAGCGGGCGAGTTTGTGGAGGGAGTGAATACTTACAAATAACAAATCATTATCACGATACACAATGCGCACCGCTTCTTGCGTTTTGCCATTAGTTTCCACCTTTTCCATCCCTGCAAATCGCCCAATGCCATAGTCGATGTGTGTTACATAATCACCGGCTTGTAGCGTTTGTAGCTCCTTCAAGGTCATTGCCTTGTTTTTGGAAAACTTCTCCTTTGTTTTGGCTCGATGGTATCTCTCGAAAATCTGATGATCCGTATAGCAGGCGATTTTAAGATTCTCGTCTATAAATCCCTCCCGCAATCCTAGTGATAGCGTGTGAAACTTTAGGTTAGGATCAATTTCCTCGAATATGGACACGATTCTATCCAGCTGTCTCGCTTGCTCCGACACCATTAGACAGAGATAATTTCTTGAGCGCTTTTCTTCCAAATCATCCTTCAGCAGATTAAAATTCTTATTGAATGAAGGCTGTGGAAATGAATGGTATTGGAGTTTATGTGCATTTGGCAGCTGAAATCTAGAACCAAATTCTACCAAATGTTTTTTGAATAATGCTTGCTCGAAGCTTTCTCTGGTTTCGAAAAGCTCATTCGGTTTCAGCATCAAATTCGGACTACCACTATCTTTTACCAGATTCTCGAAATGCTGCTTTACTTTTTCGAAATTCTTGGAAATGACATCATAACATTGCTCCAAATCTTTGATCCATACAGCTGATGAGTCTGGAAAAAAGTCGAAAAAGGACTCCCGTTGCTCCATAAGTAGCTTTGTTTGCATATTGGGCAACAGGGTAATAAGCGGGAGGTTATCTCTCGAAAGTTGGCTATTGGGTTCGAAACTTCTAATGCTTTCAATCTCATTGCCGAAAAGCTCAATTCGATAAGGCAAATCATCTGAAAAGCTAAACACGTCCACAATGCCACCACGGATAGAATATTGACCTGGCTCGTATACAAAGTCAGTTCTTTCGAAATCGTAAGTTTCCAGTAATTCGGTAAAGAAATTCAGATCTATTTTTTCGCCAACTTTCGCAGTGAAAGTGTTATCGGTGAGACTTCGCTTGTTTACCACCTTTTCGCTAAGTGCCTCGGGATAACTCACAATGAGCATTGGCTTTTTACTAGATGTCATCCTGCTTACCACTTCCGAGCGCTGTAGAATATTCGCATTTTCTATTTCCTCGTAGGAGTATGGCTTGCGATAAGAAGTGGGAAATAGCATCACATCTTTATCGTCAAGAAGATTTTGCAGGTCGTTTTGAAAATATACGGCTTGCTCTCTATCGTGCAATACATATAGCGTACTTCGTGGACTAAGTAGGTGAACTGTAGCAGCAATTACTGAATCCATACTTCCCGAAAGTCCCTCAATACGAATGCTTTGTGGACTGGATTGGGCAAGGGTTTCCCTAAGAGTAAGCGTGAGCGGATCTTGTTGATAGAAAGAGAGAAATTCGTTTTTTTCCAAAGCGGTGATTCTATTCAGGTGCAAAAGTAAAGATTACCTTTGGTACACGGCATTAAAGCGTCTTTAAATTTCAATGATAAATTGAGAATGAAAGATGAACCATAGTGCTCACATAATGTTTAAGCTTCATATTCCTGTAACATGAAAGGCGCAGATGTGGAAGAAAATACCAGCAGTTTAAGTAGATGGCAAAAGGTTGAAAAGATGCATCCGCATAAAATGCTTATTATCTTGAGCGTTGTCGGAAGTAGTCTTATTTTCTTCTTTATGATATTGGCCTTTACGCTTTCTATGCTTGAAGCTAATAGATTTAATACCATTGCTTTTCCCAAATCATTTATTGTTAGTGCGTTTACTATTTTGCTTTCGAGTTTTATGCTTGCACGAGCTATGCCGGCGTATTTGAATGACGATTTGCAGGAGGTAAAACGCAGTTTGGCTTATACACTTATACTTGGGTTGGCATTTGCGGCAAGTCAGTTTATTGGCTGGCAGGAATTAGATTTGGCGGGTATTGGCTTTGTTGGCGAGCGATCTGGTGCTTATATCTATGTGATTTCAGGTTTGCATTTGGTGCACTTGGTGGGTGGTTTGTTATTTCTGGGATTCTTGTATTTAAAAGTAGCTCGCAAGCAATCCGATCCTGTTGCCAGCCTTATTTATTTGACCACACCATACGAGAAAATCCGTCTAGAAATGCTCAGCATTTGGTGGCATTTCATGGATGTTCTTTGGCTTATTCTGTTTTTCTACTTTCTGTTTACTTTTTAGAAAGGAATAATTTTAACACAAAGACCACATGTTCGACATTTGCAATGTCGAACTCCCGATAAATTGGATTTGTAATCCGACTGATGGTAAATTAAACACGACACTGGCGCCAGTTTTTAACTCGTGTCTCCAATGAAAAAATTAAACACAAATACCACAGAGGGAAGACGCAAAAGATCGCAAAGAAAAATTCAACTGCCAACCGTCAACTGTCCTCCCTTCTCCATCCCTCAATCCGGAAACAAGCTACGATCGATATCTGGAAGCAAACTCAAAGCGTTTTTGTAATACACCTTTTTGAGAACTTCATCAGGTAAGTCCATACCATACATCGCCCAGAAAGCGTGGTACTTTTTGTGGTAAGGGAAATATTCATCGGCACTTTCCAGTACTCTAAAATAGGTTGGAAATTCCTCAGGCACCCAAGAGTCCTTACCAAAGAGAATACGATCTTGGTATTTCACGAAGAAGTCATGGGCAAAGCGTGGCTGTCGGCCTAGTTCGGCGATAACAGCTCCTATCTCCACATACATGTTGGGCATCTCGTCGAGCAGTTTGCCTAAGTGTGCCAAGTCGTTCGGGTACCAACCCATATGGGCATTAATAAACTTTGTGTTGGGATGCTTTTTGAAAACATTGTGTTGCTCTTGAATTAATTGCTCAAATGGCACAGGATTATCAGCATCTCTTTTTCGGTTTGGATGGGTTTTCAGTTCAAGCCATCTTTCATTATCGGCATCCATCGGATCCCAAAAGGACTTGGGATCCGCGGTATGGATAAGAACAGGCATATTCAGTTCGCCGCATTTAGCCCATATTGGATCAAGCCTTGGATCATCCACAGCCACCCTTTTACCGGAAGCGTCTTCTACAGAAAAGCCTAAGCTTTTAAATATTTTAAGCCCTCTTGCTCCATATCCATGATCTCGCTCCAATTGTTCGGCTGTGCGCTCTCCCCAATTGGGCTCGTCTATCCCCTCAAACCGTATATTCGCAAAAAGGATAAACCTGTCTGGGGCATTATTTTTTACATTTTCGTAAGCATCGGCCAGTGGTTTTCCACTGCCAGCACTTAAATTTATCATCACAGCCAAATTGAGCTCATCCATTTGGGCAGTAAGCTCATCCAGATTTTGTGTTGCCATGCGCCATTGGTGACCGTGAATATCAACAAAAGGATATTTTGCCTTTTTTACAAGATTTTCAGGTACTTTTAGGGTAGAAACAGGATTGTACTCTTCGAAAGACATTTCCTGTGCGCCTGCCCAGAAACTAATACAAAACAGTAGGGAAGAAAGTATAAATTTGTGCATGTGGATTTTGGTGTTGGTAAATGCAAAGTAAACGTAATCACTTTCATTTAGTTAAATAAGACAAACATATAGAAATATTAAGGAGATAATAAATGGAATTGAAATTTAAAGACTTCAAGCTGGATGATAAAATATTCGAAGGGCTTGATGCAATGGGATTTGAAAAACCCACCCCAATTCAACAACAAGCGATTCCGCTTATATTAGAAGGAAAAGATTTGATAGGGATTGCCCAAACGGGTACTGGCAAAACAGCAGCTTACCTATTGCCGGTGATGTCCAGACTACTCAGCAATCCAGTACAAGAAAACCAAATTGGAGCATTAATCATTGCTCCTACTCGTGAGCTTGCATTGCAGATAGATACTGCTTTTCAAGGTTTTGCATACTTTGCAGGCTTGAGTTCAGCTGCAATATATGGTGGAGGAGATGGAGCAGGATTCGATGTACAAAAGAAAGCACTTACTTCTGGCACCGACGTGATAATTGCCACTCCAGGTAAACTTATCTCCCACCTCAACCTTGGCTATGTAAAAGTGCAGCAATTGCAAACGCTCATATTGGATGAGGCCGACAAAATGCTGGACATGGGTTTTATGGACGATATCAACAAGATTATAAGCGCAATTCCTAAGGAGCGTCAAACTTTGTTGTTTTCTGCTACTATGCCTCCACGTATTCGTGAACTTTCGGCGCAGGTGCTCAACAATCCAGAGCAAATCAACATTGCCATATCGCAGCCTGCCGCAGGAATTTTCCAAGGGGCATTTATGGTGCACGATATGCAAAAGGTGAAATTGATAAAGCATCTTTTGCAGTCCAAACCACTTAAAAGTGTGATTATATTCTGCTCCAAAAAGTCGGAGGTGAAAGAAATTGAGAAGGAATTGCAAGGCCTTTCACTTAAGGTGCAATCAATGCATTCGGACTTGGAGCAAACTGAGCGGGAAAAAGTGATGAACAATTTCCGTAATAGAACGACAAATGTTTTGGTGGCTACAGATATCGTTTCGCGTGGGATAGATATTGATGGTATAGAACTGGTAATCAATTATAATCTTCCTTCCGATGCCGAAGATTATATTCACCGAATTGGCCGAACCTCTCGTGGTTCTAATGCGGGTGGTGTTGCTTTCACATTTGTGAATCCTAAGGAATTAGGCAATTTCCATAAAATTGAATCACTGATTGAACGGGAAATTAAAAAGATAAAATTGCCTGAAAGTTTGGGCGAAGGTCCGGCTTATATATCGATGGAAGATTATAAGAAAATGCCGAGAACAGGATCTAGTAGAAATTTTAAGGGCGGAGGAAAAGGAAGACCTCCACGAAATACCAAACGATAAATGCAATGAATGCGGGAGGATTAAAAGCTTATTTGTGGCTTCTCAAATGGGCATCCATTTTCAAGAAGGAGGATTATCTAAACTCTAGAAAGAAAATGCAAACCGTCGCCTCCCGCTTTTCTGTACCCGATGGAGTAACGCTCTACAATTTTGCTGCAAATGGCGTGAAATGTGAGCGAGCCGTTCCGAATAATTTGCAAGAAGGAAAAATCATAATATACTTTCACGGAGGTGCCTATGTAGCAGGTTCTGCCCAAACTCACCGGCATCTTACTGCCAAAATTGCTCTGGAAAGTGAATGCGAAGTGATAATGGTAGATTATAAACTTGCGCCTGAATTTCCCTTTCCACATGCATTAGACGATGCCCTCAATGCCATAGATGGCTGCCGGCTGAAGTACCCAAATGCAAAAATTTTTCTAGCTGGAGATTCAGCGGGTGGTGGATTAGCTTTGGCGGCTTCCTTGAAGCTAAAGGAAGAGAATAATCAAGTGCAAGGCTTGATATTACTCGCTCCCTGGGTGGATTTGACCTGCGATGGAGCTGTGTACCAAAAAGCAAATTTCAAAGACCCCATCCTTTCTGCAAAGAGACTAAAGACTTCTGCAGCTTTGTATATAGCTTCGGCCAACAACAAAAACTCATTTGTCTCTCCATTATTCGCAGATCTGTCAGGATTACCTCCCGCTTTTATTCAAGCAGGATCTGCAGATCTACTTTTTGATGAAAATAAATTACTGGTGGAAAAGCTCAATTACGCAGGTGTAAATATTGAATTTGACCCTTGGAATGGAATGCCGCATGTATTTCAGTTTTTTTGGCCTATTTTATCTTCCGCCGAATTTGCCATTCAAAAAATATCTACTTGGATTAATAACAAATAGTCATTTGTTGGCGTGTAATTAGCTTATTAGATATCATTGGAGATTTTTCCGTTTCAAAGAAAAGGCAATTCAAATTTTTTTAATAAAGTAAAGCTTTACGATAATTTCTTATGATATATCCAGAAATCCCAGAAAATGAAGATGAGCGCTTGATGGAGTTGTTTAAGTACGATATACTTGACTCTCCTCGTGAATCTGAGTTTGATGATCTGGTAAAGCTTGCATCCAATATTTGTAATGCGCCGATTTCTTTAATTACTCTTGTAGACGCTGAGAGGCAATGGTTTAAAGCTGCTGTAGGAATGGAAGGAGATGAAACCAGCCGAAATCACGCATTTTGTGCACATGCCATCAATCAAGACAATCCAATGATTGTGAAAGATGCAACAACAGATGAGCGTTTTCATGACAATCCCTATGTAGTTGAAGACCCAAATGTCAGATTCTATGCTGGCATGCCACTAATGACACCCAATGGCCATAAACTTGGAACCTTGTGCGTAATCGACACAGTGCCTCGTGAGTTGACTGAAGAGCAATTGTTCAGCTTAAATGTATTGTCAAAGCAAGTGATGAAATTGCTGGAACTTAGACTCAAACTCAAAGACCTTGGCAATGCATATGTGGAAATTAAGAATAACAATAAGAAAATCAATCAGTTAAATGCCATAAATGCGCGTTTGCTGTCTATAATAGGCCACGATTTGCGTAATTCTATCAATAATGGTTTGGGATTGATAGAGCTATATACTTCTGGCTTATTGACTTTGGAGGAGTATGCCGAAAATGCTCCTGAACTTAAATCTGTACTAACAACTTCTGCCGAGCTACTTACCAATTTGCAGAAGTGGGGTATTAGTCAGCGCGAAGGAAAAGCACTAAATCTTGAGCCAGTAAATCTGGATGGTCTTTTGGAAAAGGTGGTAAAAGCGCAAATGGCTACAGCCAAAATGAAGAATATTGAGCTATTGATAGAAGGTGAAAAAGGATTAGTAGTAAAGGCTGACTCTGATATGCTGGAGTTCGTTTTAAGGAATTTGGTCCAGAATAGCCTCAAGTTTACAGAAAGCGGGAGGGTAAGTGTGAAAGTAAAAAGCATGGATGAGCATGTTATAATCAAAGTAATTGATACGGGAGTGGGTATTCCACCTTCGGTATCAGAAAAAATGTTTCAATGGGATAATCGCCAAAGCACCAAAGGCACCCATGGAGAAAAGGGTACTGGAATTGGTCTCCTCATCTGCAATGAGTTTATCCAAAAGCTCGATGGCAAAATGAAAGTCCACAGCAAAGTAGGAGAAGGCACTGAAATTTCAATTTATTTGCTGAGAGTTAACGGTTGAGGAAGAAGTTGATGGAGAATAGAGGATGGTTGATGGAGGTGATGGGTTGTGAATTGTGAATGCCTAAATAACGTTGACTGGTTTGGGTGATTGGTTGGAATTGTTGATGGAAGGGAGGACAATTGAAGAAGAACAGACCTTTAAAATATTAATAACCTTTTTATCTGGTGTAGGACTATACAAATGTCGCTCAGTTGAAAATTAAAAGACCCGCAAGGTTTCTGAAACCTTGCGGGTCTTATTGAATAAATTAATTCTTTGGGTTAAGTAAGGAATTTACTCCTGAAGTTCTTCATACGCTGCTTTAATGGACTCAAATCGTAGCTTCAACTCTTCGAAACGCTCATAAGCATCCTTGCCAGGTTTTTGATCGGCCTGGCCGAGCATACTTGATAGGTAACCCGTTTGTGCACTCAACATAGGTTCCATGTATGTACCTGGTGGGGTTGCTAGTTTATAGTAAAGCTCATCCAGTTGTTCCTTCCTACTGATATCTCTTCTATTTACCTTTTCCAGATCAAGGCGATTCTCAAGGTTTTTGCGTTCTTCATCAATTTTAGCCATTAACTTGGAAACCTCATCTGAGAACGATTGAATCTGCAGTGCCAGCTTCTCTTGTTCCTTTACATCCGCATCTGAAACCAAGGTAACCCTAGGATCTAATACGACCTCAAAAGGCTTCTCCAGCACCATATTTCCTACCGTCAATCGAGCCTTAAAGGTTCCGGTAGACACCATTGGGCCATTGCCCATGTAGGCTCTCTCTGGGTTTGAGTTCCAGCCTCCTGCATGACGCATATTCCAGCTGTACCTATTGAACCCTTTCTGTCCAGGAAGCCCTCCTGCTGCCGGTGGATTGGAAAATTCCGTTGACATATCTCTTTCGGTATTTACTTCCGGATCAGGACGCCCAGTTACAAATGTCCTTACCACTCGGCCTTGATCATCCAGAATATCCAACTGTACTTTCTCTTTTTCATCCTTGATGTAATAATCGATGGTGACACCCATTCTCGGGTACTCAGGCCCATTCTGTTCACTCCTAGCATAAAGTCTATTCCTAACACCTTCTTTAATATCAAACAAATGTGCCTGCTCATCCTTCACCTCTGCTAAAGCTCTTAGGCTAATAATGTTATCTAAAATCCAAAACCCTCTACCCATGGTAGACATGACAAGATCATCTCTGTGAATCTTGATATCCGTGATAGGTGTAACGGGGAGGTTATTATTGAAGGCATGCCAATTTTTTCCATCATTGAAAGAGATAAATAATCCAAACTCCGTTCCTGCATATAGTACCCCTTCTTTGACAGGATCCTCTCTGACCACCCGTGTTGGGTAATCGGCAGGTAATCCATTATCTCCTAGCGTCAATAGCTCCCAGGTTTGTCCATAATCTTCTGTTTTGTAGATATACGGACGGTAATCATTATCTAATTGGTTTCTTAAAACAGACACATAGGCCTTGGCAGGGTTGTGTGGAGAGGGCTCTACCGCATCTACCCTTCCTCCCTTAGGCATATTGGGAGTGACATTGGTCCAATTCTGCCCACCATCTTTGGTCACATGGACTGGCCCGTCATTGGCGCCTACCCAAATCAAGCCTTTTTGAATTGTTGATTCCCTGATGGCATAGATGGTACTGTAGTACTCTTCTCCCGTAACATCTCTAGTAATTGGTGAACCTGAAACAACTTGAAATTCAGGATCGAAAGCCGTGAGGTCGGGGGAAATAATTTCCCAGGTCTTACCGTCATCGGTAGTCTTGTGAAGGTACTGGGAAGCATGGTAAACTACATCAGGATCATGCGGTGAAACATGAATGGGGGCAACTCTTTGAAATCTGAATTTAAGGTCTTTTGGATTATGACCATATATATTGGTGGCACCCACATAATATTGAAGTTCTTGCCCGGTTCTCTTATCAAATACCATAAACCTGCCTTTACAAGCGGAGTAAACAATGTTTGGGTCGCCTGGCTTAGGTACAGCTGGGCCTGTTTCGCAACCACCAGTATTGATGATAAAAGCATTACTTCCTATTTGCACACTTTGAGTAGGCATGCTTGGCACTGCTATCGTGCTTGAATTATCTTGCTGACCTGCATATAGCCAATAAGGGTATTGGTCATCAACCTCTACGGTATATAATTCTGCTGTAGGTTGATTAAACTGTGTGGACCAGGTTTCACCATTGGTGAATGTAATATTCGCTCCACCATCGTTGCTTTGGATCCAGATAGAGGTGTCGTTGGGGTTGATCCACAAATCATGGTTATCACCGTGCGGTGTTGAAATATTGCGCCAAGTCTCACCCCCGTCGGTTGATTTTAAAAATCTTAATGCAGAGTTATATATTACATCGGCATTTTTTGGATTAGCATAAATGTTGGTGTAGTAAAAAGGTCTGTTGGTTAAGTTACTATTGTCGGAAATAAATTCCCAAGTAGCTCCTCTATCGTCTGATCGATAGAGCCCTCCTTGATCATCTGAAGCTTCAATATTGGCATACACACGATCTGGATTAGCTGCAGAAACCGCAAAATCAATTTTACCTATAAGCTTATCCGGTAAACCATTGGTTAACTTGGCCCAGGTTGCACCACCATCGGTTGATTTATAAATACCACCCTCAGATGATCCGCTTATAATAGTCCAAGGGGTTCTTTCAGCTCTCCAGGCACCTGCGTAAATGGTATTCGGATCATCAGGAGCCAGTTCCAAATCTGAGAAACCCACACTGTCGGAGTGATAAAGTACCTTATCCCAAGTTTGACCACCATTGATGGTTTTATACACCCCCCGCTCTTTGTTTTTTCCAAAGGCTTGTCCAATTGCAGCTACATATACCACATTCGGATTATCCGGGTGGATCTCCACAGCACCAATCTGACCGGTTTCTTCCAAACCGATGAAATCCCAGGTTTTGCCGGCATCATCGGTTCGGTAAATTCCTTTACCCGTAATTACATTGGATCTTAAACCATCGGAACCTGTTCCCACATAAACAACATTGGGATCTTTTTGGTATACTGAAATAGCACCAATAGATGGGGTTGAAAAATATCCATCAGATACATTGAACCAAGAATGACCGTAATTCGTGGTCTTCCAGACTCCTCCACCAGTTGCGCCCATGTAAAAGGTCGAAGGTATATCGGCTACTCCTGCAACGGCAGTTACACGCCCACCTCTTAAAGGCCCTACATTTCTGAATTGGTAATTTTTTAAAGTTTCTTGTATCTCCTGGGCTTGAATGGTCAATATGCACAGGAATGAAAGAGCACTGAGGATGATGGTCTTTTTCATAAATTTAATCTGATCTCTTGAAACTGAAAAATAACACAATTACCTTAAATTGTAAGCCTGCTATTTGACAAATGGAAGCAAGCTGCAAAATGTTTGTCCACAAAGGAAGCTTCCCAATTTCTTGAAAGCTTGATCATCCACTTTTTAATGAAAAAAAACTCAAACTATCCCCGAATCCGACGACCTAAAAAAGAAAAACCCTCTCTACGTTGTGTAAAGAGGGTTTTTAGTAGCGGGAGCTGGACTCGAACCAGCGACCTTCGGGTTATGAGCCCGACGAGCTACCAACTGCTCCATCCCGCGATGTGTCTTAAAGGATGACAAAGGTAAGGGATTAGAATTTAAAATCAAGTATCTTTGCATGAAATTTAATTATGACTGAGACAAAATCACATAAAGCAGGCTTTGTTTCCATTATTGGTTATCCCAATGTGGGCAAATCTACCCTGATGAATAGTCTGGTAGGTGAAAGGCTTTCCATTATCAGCAGCAAAGCACAAACCACCCGCCATCGGATTATGGGTATTATTGGCGGTGATGACTTTCAAATCGTTTATTCGGACACTCCTGGTATCCTTGATCCTAAGTACAGTTTGCAAAAATCGATGTTGGGATACGTGTACGAAGCATTGGAAGATGCCGATATCATTCTATATGTAGCCGATCTTTACGAAACTGAACCTGAAGAGCAAATTCTAGAATCCATTAAAGCTACTGGAGTGCCGATCATTGTGGTGATCAATAAAATTGATCTCGATAAAGACAATCGTGTAAATGAATTGATTGAGAAATTTCAGGAGAAATTGAATCCGCATAAAATCATCCCAGTATCAGCTATGCTCAAAGCAAATGTGGATACTGTGTATGAAACCCTGCTGGAATTACTGCCAGAGCACCCAGCCTATTTCCCCAAGGATGAACTCACGGATAAAACAGAGCGATTCTTTGCAGCGGAAATCTTAAGAGAGAAGATATTTTTGAATTATAAAAAAGAAGTACCTTATAGCTGTGAAGTTGTAATTACTTCTTTCAAAGAGGAAGAAACTATTATCCGCATATTGGCCGAAATATATGTGGAAAGAAGGACCCAAAGAGCCATTTTGATTGGTGACAAAGGATCTGCCTTGAAAAAGACAGGAACGGAAGCTCGCCTCGAAATGGAAGCATTTTTTGGTAAAAAAGTGTATTTGGAGCAATATGTACGGGTAGAACCCGACTGGAGAAAGAATGATAACCAACTAAAGAGATTTGGTTATCAATAAAATTTAGAATTATGGCAAATGTAATTGCAATCGTTGGCAGACCCAACGTAGGTAAATCCACCCTATTTAACAGACTAGTAGAAGAGCGGAAAGCCATTATGGACAACCAAGCTGGTGTAACGAGAGATCGTCACTATGGCTATGGCGAATGGAATGGTAAGCACTTTACCGTGATTGACACAGGTGGATATGTAAGTGGCTCTGACGATATATTTGAAGAGGAAATCCGCAAGCAAGTGAAATTGGCAATAGAAGAAGCCAATGTTATTGTGTTTGTAGTAGATACTTTTGAAGGCTTAACAGGCCTTGACCAAGAATTTGCCAATGAGTTGCGTGGCACCAAAAAGCCAATTTTGATTGCAGCGAACAAAACTGATAATACGGAGCGCTTGCACATGATTGGCGAATTTTATGGGCTCAATATCGGTGATGTTTTTCCAATTGCTTCTATAAGTGGAAGTGGTACGGGTGAATTACTTGATGAAGCTGTGAAGCATTTCGAAGATGATGGCATTGAAGATCCTGAAGAAGGCATTCCGAGGATTGCCGTTTTGGGTAAGCCAAATGTAGGTAAATCTTCTTTTTTGAATGCCCTATTGGGTAAAGAGCGCAGCATCGTTACCGACTTAGCAGGAACCACCCGCGATTCCATCGAAAGTAGGTATAAGCTATTCGGACAGGATTTTATCCTTGTGGATACTGCCGGTATTCGTAAGAAGAAAAAGGTAAAGGAAGATATTGAGTTTTACTCTGTGCTACGATCTATGAAAGCCATGGAAAGTGCGGATGTATGTATTGTGATGATTGATGGCTCTGTAGGCATCGAGGCGCAAGATCTTACCATTATACAGCAGGTAATCAAGCATCGTAGAGGTATTGTATTAATGGTGAATAAGTGGGATTTGGTGGAAAAAGACCATAAAACCATGGATAACATGAAAAAGGAAATAATGGATAAATTGGGCATATACGCTTATATTCCTGTTATTTTCACTTCAGTACTTACCAAGCAGCGTATATTCCAAGCAGTGGAATTAGTAGCGGAGGTTTATAAAAATAAATCTACCAAAATACCTACATCCAAACTGAATGAAGTAATGCTGAAGGAGATTGAGCGATATCCACCTCCCGCTTATAAAGGAAAATATATTCGTATAAAATACATCACTCAGTTGCCCACAAAGTCACCAACTTTTGCATTTTTCTGTAACTTACCGCAATACATCAAAGAGCCTTATGAGCGTTACCTTGAAAATAGGTTGAGAGATCATTTTGACTTGAAAGGTGTACCACTTGCATTAGTTTTCAGACAAAAATAAGACACATTGAATCAGGAGCTTCGAATAAGAAAAAGACTAGAAAATCGAGTACCACAGGCGGCATTGGATTACAGTTTTAATCTTTGGAAAGAGGCTCCTTTTTATTTTAAGGTAGCTAGCAATCGCAAAACCAAATGGGGGGATTTCCGCATAGATAGCCGAGATAGAATACCACAAATATCTGTAAATGAGGGATTAAACCCATTTCAATTTTTGATTACCTATGTGCATGAAATTGCGCATTGGCGAGTGTATGCGGCATTTGGCAATACGGTAAGTCCACATGGTATACAGTGGAAAAGGAGTTTTCAGCATTTGATGGAGCCGGTGATGAATGAAGCGGTTTTTCCAGCCGACCTATTACGAGTGTTGAAATTGCATATGCGAAATCCGAAAGCATCTACCGGCGCAGATCCAAGGATGCTCCATGCCTTGATGAAATTTGATGAAAATGCGGGAGGTAAATTTCTGTATGAGGTACTTCCGGGAGAGGACTTTCACTTTAGAGGAACACCCTACAAAAAGGAAGCAAGCAGAAGAACCAGAGCGCTTTGCCTCAACTTGAGCAATGGCAGAAAATACCTTATTCCAGAGGTGATTAAGGTGGATTAGATGCTTTCCTATTCCTTAATTCAAACGACGAATAATCAATTTATCCACCAATTCGCAAAGCAGGTTCGGCTTTAAGGTGCGCCAATTCTCAATCTCCAATGTGCCTCCATAATGGATGTAATAATCTAAATGGAAGCGCTCCCATTCCTTGTAAATATAATCTTGAAATCCTATTGCCACTATCCAGCCATCTTCTACGTCGTTGTACCATTCTTCGTAGTAGTCATCCTCATCTCCGTGATAGTTGAATACACTCTCACCAACTAGAATAAATTTATTGATGCCTAATGGGACAAAATGATCAATAATTTCCCTTTTCAGGTACATGATATCATTGTGTAAGGCATCGTTCCACTCTCCTATCATTTCTAAAATCATATAGCCATTGCCGTAATTGGCGTAAAGGATTTTGATGTAGAGCGTTTCTGAACCAAATGAATCCCAGTCGGGATGGATCAGGTAATTATAAACAGCGGAGGTAAAGTATATTTTATCTTCTGGCTCGCCATAGTAAGGCGACTGCTCATCCTGATAGGGATGATAAAATTCTAGCCAGCGATAATATGGTTCAATTTCATGCATTATTCTGAAAAGCATCCATTGCTTTGCGAACAGAGCCGTGTGTGTTTAGGAGTTTTTTCGCTTCCATCGCATCTAAACCAGTTTCTGCCATTAGCATTTCCAATCCTCTATTTTTCAATTTTTCATTACTAAGCTGCATGTCCACCATTTTGTTTCCTTTTACCCTGCCAAGTTGAATCATCGTGGCGGTGGAGATCATATTGAGCACCAACTTTTGCGCAGTTCCACTTTTCATCCTTGTGCTGCCGGTTACAAACTCGGGCCCAACAATTACCTCGATGGGGAATTCCGCTGCTGCTGCTAATGCTGAGCCACTATTGCAGGTAATACAACCGGTTACACTTCCATTCTCGCGAGCTTTCTGCACAGCACCAATAACATATGGAGTGCGACCAGAGGCAGCGATTCCTACAAGGCAGTCGTTTTTCCCAAAGTCATGCGATTGCAAATCTTTCCAGCCTTGCTCAGTGTCGTCTTCCGCATGTTCTACAGATTTGCGAATTGCCACATCTCCTCCCGCAATTAATCCTACAACTAAGTCATGAGGCACTCCATAAGTTGGCGGACATTCAGAAGCATCTACTACACCCAACCTCCCGCTTGTTCCTGCGCCAATGTAGAATAGTCGCCCGCCCAATTTCATCTTTTCTACAATCTTCTCTATCAATAAGCTGATTTGTGGAATTACTTTTTCTACCGCCAAAGGCACTTTTTTATCTTCTTCATTTATGCCTCTCAATAGTTCTGCTACAGATTTTTTTTCTAAATCTGTATAAATAGAATCCGATTCAGTGATGCTTTTCATAGTAATTCTTCTTGATGATAAAGGCTGAGGCCAGCAATTGGACTTTGTAAAAAGCGACCAGTGGAAAGGCCTTTTTTCCGAAGAAGGTCAGTTAAAATCTCTTGACAACTCCAAGCCACCCCACCTACAAAATGAAGCGGGAGGTTAGGTGATGCTTCCAGTGGTTGCACGTACTTCTCTATAAATTGGGAGAAGCCATTTGCCAAGAATTGATAGATCCAAGCTTGGTTTTTTCTCTCCAGTAAGAATGGCATAAAACTAGCCAGGAACTGATTTGGACGAGCTTGGGAGTAGATTTTAGATAGAATTTCTGCATCAGAAAATGTGTAGGTACTTTTGAATGCTTGCATTTCTGTTGCCGGCATTTCATTGCGCAGGTAGGCTTGGATCAGCATTTTACCAAACCATGAGCCGCTACCTTCATCTCCTAAAATATAGCCAGGAGATACAGCTTCTTTGTCAATCGATTCACCATTGTACAGGCAAGCATTTGCGCCAGTACCGATGATACAAACTATACCAGCGTTACGACCACTTGCGCCTCTTGCTGCGCCAAGCAAATCGTGGTCACATGCAAAAGATTTGCAATTTGGAAAAACTCGCTCAAGGACATTTTTCACTCTTAAGCGTTGTTCTTCGCTACCTAGTCCAGCTCCATAAAAGTAGATTTTCTGGATAGCTTCATTTGTCCACCCAGCTAAGGATGCACTGATTTCAACTTCCATTTCTTCATCAGTCCAAAAATAGGGATTCAAACCCTTGGAAGTATTTTGGCTAATTTGGCCATTATCGTCAATTAGTCGCCAATCAGTTTTGGTAGAGCCGCTATCTGCAATTAAAATCATCCTTTTTTCTCTTCAATTAATTTTCCTACAATGCTACATCGCTCAAATACCTTTTGCGTATGCGGCGCATCTTTGAGTTCGATTGTTAAATCCTGCCCTGCCCAATGTTCATAATGTTTGCCATTGCGCCAAAGTCGCGAGAATGAAACATCATAAATCACACCCTGATAAGCAACCCATACTTCTTCTCGATCTTGCCCATTGCGCAGTGCAAGTTGCTGCAAAGTATAGTTTTGGCTCATCTTCCAAATACATCTAGTCGATGCGAATCTATTTTAATAAGAAGGAAAAGCAAAATGGTGAATGCCCAAAGCGATGAACCTCCATAGCTAAAGAAGGGTAAAGGAATCCCGATAACTGGGAATAAGCCAATGGTCATGGCGATATTGAGCGCAAAGTGCATAAATAGAATAGAGGCTACGGAATAGCCGTAAATTCTAGCAAATCGGGATTTTTGTCGCTCGGCAATATATACTACTCGAAGTAATAGAGTGATGAATAAGCCCACCAAAACAAAGCTACCAAACCAACCATGCTCTTCTCCAATGGTGCAAAAGATAAAATCGGTACTTTGTGCAGGCACAAAGTTGAACTTGGTTTGTGTACCATCTAGGAATCCTTTGCCAAAGAAGCCACCTGATCCAATAGCGATTTTCGATTGCGTCACATTCCAGCCTACTCCTAGGGGGTCGATATTTGGATCTACCAGTACCATTACCCGGTTTTTGTGGTGAGGTTTAAGGATAGTGGATTCGTTCATCAAGTAATCCACACTAAATATGATGATCAATACAAAAGCCAAAGTGCCAATGACTCCTATGAATCTCTGCCAAGATTTTTGTCCAAGCGAAATTACAATTATCGCCAAAATGATGGCACCAATGACCATATAAATTTGTGGAACAATCAGCGTGAGAATAAATAGTACGCCGCTAGATAATCCCAAAATAAACGGAACTGGAGTAAGTCCTTCTCTATATAATACGATAAAAAAGGCAGCAAAAACCAAGGCGGTACCAGGATCGGGTTGTAGGAAAATTAGAAACAGTGGAGCACCAATAATCATGGCAATAATGGACAAGTTCTTAAACTCACCCACTTTTTTATCTGATCGCTGCAGGAATCGGGCTAAAACTAATGCCGTGATAAACTTTGAGAACTCCGCAGGTTGTAATCTAAAACTCCCTACTTCGAACCATGCTTTGGCGCCATTAACCTCCCGCCCAAATATGAGTACCCCAAGGAGCATAAGTATTATAGCACCATACAATATAATAGAGAAGGAGTCCCAAAAGCGGAAATCCATCACCATAATAAAAATGATCAAAATTACGGAAGTCCCAATCCAAAGAAGTTGCTTTCCTGAGTCAGTTTCTAAGTCAAAAATACTTTTGAAATTTTCTGGATCGTACACTGCGGCATAGATATTTAGCCAGCCCATCATTACCAATGCAGCATAAATGAATATTATGAGCCAATCTATTTTGCCTGTTATTTTTGCTTCCCGTCTCAACTCAATAGATAAAATGATTTGCCAATGCGTACTCTTCTATATTCTTTCTAGTGACTTCTCTTTTGAGATATTTTTCAATCACTAAGCCAGCAATCGAGGCGGCAGCTCTTGCTCCTTGCCCGGAATTTTCTACATATACCGATACAGCAATTTTTGGATTTTCTCTTGGTGCAAAGGCGATAAAAACTGAGTGATCCTCTCCTCTTGGGTTTTGGCTTGTTCCTGTTTTGCCGCAAACTTCTACACCTTCAATTCGTGCACGAAAACCTGTTCCACCATCCTCATTGACAACTCGCCACATTGCGTCGATTACCGTTTCGTAATGCTCTGCGCTCACAGTTGTGTAATGTGGTGTGGTAAATTCTTCAGGCACAAAATTATCCTCTCCGATGCCTTTTACCATGTGCGGGGTGTAGTAATAACCTCTATTGGCTAATATAGCTGCCAAATTTGCCATTTGCATTGGAGATACGCCTAACTCACCTTGGCCGATACTAAGCGAGTAAATGGTAGAAAATCTCCAACGGCCTTCACCATAAATTCGATTGTATAATCCTGGGCCAGGCAACCTTCCCGCTTTTTCATTTGGCAAATCCACACCCAATGGCTGACCAAGACCAAAACTTAGCATATGGTTTCTCCATTTTTCAAGACCAATTTCTGTGTCCTTGTAGGTATTGCTAGATTCATTTTGGTTTACAATCAGGCGGAATACTTGATGGAAATAGGGATTGCAGGAATGCTTGATTGCACCTGCTAAATCTTCATTGGTATGAGAGCCATGGCAGGCGATGATTCCTCTATTGCAAAATATTCTAGTGTCTGGAGTTATCACTCCTTCTTCCATGGCTACAAGCCCTTGAAACATTTTGAAAATTGAGCCCGGAGGATAGACATCCGCCATAATAGGTCTATTGAATAATGGCTTTAATGAATCATTTAAGAGATCCATATAATTATTGCCGAATGCTCTGCCAGAAAGCAAATTTGGATCATAAGTAGGAGCGGATACCATCGAGAGGATTTCTCCTGTTCCTGGTTCCAAGGCTACAATGCTACCAATTTTTCCCTCCATTAGCTTTTCTGCATAGACTTGTAATTCGAGGTCTAAAGTGGTTTGAATATTATCACCTGGAAATGGAAGTGTATCAAATTCACCTTGCTTGAATGAGCCTTTGTCAACTCCACGCACGTTTACCAATTTGAATTTGACTCCGCGCTTACCTCGCAGCACATCTTCATAGCTATATTCTAGGCCGCTCATTCCTACATAATCGGCCTTTTTGTAATATTTTGTGGTGTCTCTATCCAATCTTTGTCGGTCGATTTCGGCCAAGTAACCAAGTCCATGTGACATTACATTATGTGGATAGGAGCGTACCGAACGGGCATTGATAAAGAAGCCGGGAAAATCAACCAAGTAATCTTGTATGCGAGCAAATTCTTCAAGAGGAAGCTGTTTGATAAAAACGGAGGGCTTCAAACGTGAATATTCTTTCGCTTCCTTCATTTTGGTGTCGAAGGTTTCACGATCTATTTTTACTAATTCGCAAAAGAAAGCAGTATCAAGCTTATTTACTTCAAGGGGCGTTACCATTAAATCAAAAACAGGATTATTAATGACAAGTAATTCGCCATTGCGATCGAACATAAGTCCACGGTAAGGGAATTCATCCACCCGCTGTATTACGTTACTATCTGCCATTGCCTTATAGTTTTTGTCAACTACTTGAAGCATAAACAGACGAATAATAAATATAAGCCCAACCAAGACAAAGAATCCTTGAATGAGGAATTTACGATTATCATTCATTATAATTTCTTTTTACTAAAAAATAGATATTGCAATAAAATTACCAATGTTCCTGTGAGCAATGTGCTCCAAAAAACCTTGTTAAGCGTGATCCACCAAAAGGTAAAACCTCCTGCTTCAAGATAAAATATAGCCAATTGATGTACAAAAATCAATGGGAAAGCATACGCCAAAAACCACGAAAGGCCAGTGTCTTGTACTTTGGGAATGGTTACGGTTTCGTAACCTCCCGCTGGAGTTATAATACGAAGCCAGCCTGCTCGCACATATCCAAGCAACACAGATGCAGCAGCATGAATTCCTAGTGTATCATAAAAAATATCTACTACCAATCCTGCCGCAAAACCTAAAAGAACCATTAGAATGGAAGATGCCTCCAATGGAACGAGTAGTAGAAAAACTAAATACGGAAATACGAAAGCAACACCAAACAAGGACATGTTTTTGAATATCAATACTTGCAGAAGTATGAATAGCAGGAAATTGGCGATCTGACCTACAAGTATTCTATTGCTCACTAATGTCGAGAGTTATATTTTCTATTGAATCTTTTTCCACTTTCATTTTATTGCCAATCACATAAACCCATTTGAGGCTTGTAAAATCTGTGCTTAAGCGAATATTGATATCGTAATAAGTTGCATCACCACGAATTTCTTTGTCGATAATATTACCCACTGGAATGGCGGGAGGATAAACGGTGCTAAAGCCAGAAGTAACCACTGCATCGCCTGGAGTGATAATTATATGCCTCGGGATATATAGTAGCTTTGCAATTGTAGGGTCTTGGCCGCTCCATTGCACGCTACCGATGCTATTATTGCTTTGAATTACTGATGAAGTAAGTACTTCTCTATGCAACACTGAGGTGATGGTAGAGAAATTCCTACCAACAACTTTGACTCTGCCCACAACACCATCGCTACTAATTACGCCCATTCCTTCCTCAATACCGTGATTAGAACCCTTATCGATAGTAAGGTAATTTTGTGTATTGCGGAGGCTTTGGTTTATCACCTTAGCGGGAATATAATAATATACCGAATCGCTCAGTCCAAAGCCCGACAGGATAGTTGTGTCCTTATTGATATCCGAGAGCAGTTCAATATTGGCAAGCTTCGCTTTAAGGATCGCATTTTCTTGATTCAATATCTGATTTTGCTCAGCTAAGTTTAGGTACTCTGTAGCATCGCTGGAGTAACTTAGCAAGGTAGCCGCCATCTCGTTTGAGGAATTGAAGAAAGCGGCACTTTGATAAGGGTTGTTCGTAAAAATTAACCAGAAGCAAAGGGCTTCAAAGGCCACAAATAAAAGGAAGGCCCGAATCCTGAAAATAAATAGGAGTAGGGTTCGCATGTATTAGCTTAGGACATCAATACTGATTTAAAATTATCTAAGTTTTTCAATGAAAGTCCAGTGCCTCTCACCACAGCCCTTAGCGGATCTTCTGCAATGTGTATTGGCAATTTGGTTTTCATGGCAAGTCTTTTGTCTAGTCCACGAAGCATGGCACCACCACCTGTTAGGTGAATTCCATTGTCGTAAATATCGGCAGACAACTCTGGTGGAGAAATCTCCAATGCTTTGAGCACGGCTTCTTCGATTTTGGAAACTGATTTATCTAAAGCAAAAGCAATCTCAGAATAAGAGATTTTAATAACCTTTGGAATACCTGTCATCAAATCCCTCCCGCGTATCTCGTAATCTTCTGGAGGCTCGTCCAATTCCGTAAGAGCAGAGCCAACTGATATTTTGATTTTCTCGGCAGATCTCTCTCCTATCAACAAATTATGTTGGCGACGCATGTAGTCCAATATATCTCTATTGAAGGTGTCGCCCGCCACTCGTATAGACTGATCGCAGACAATACCAGAAAGCGCAATTACAGCGATTTCTGTTGTACCACCTCCGATATCCACAATCATGGAACCGATTGGTTGCTCAATGTCAATACCTATGCCCAATGCTGCGGCAATAGGCTCGTGAATCATATATACTTCTTTGGCACCAGCATGCTCAGCGGAGTCACGCACAGCACGTTTTTCAACTTCAGTAATGCCCGATGGAATACATATCACCATGCGGTGAGATTTTGGCAGCATACTGCCACCTTTTCCATGGATCATTTTGATCATACCACGAATCATATGTTCTGCAGCGTGGAAATCCGCAATTACACCATCTTTCAATGGCCGAATAGTTTTTATATTCTCATGCGTTTTTTCGTGCATTTGCATGGCTTGATGGCCAATTGCAATTACCTTATTTGTGGTTTTATCAATAGCAATAATGGATGGCTCATCTACCACCACTTTATCTTTATATATAATAAGCGTATTTGCTGTACCTAAGTCAATTGCAATATCGCTGGTGAAAAAATCAAAAATTCCCATTTATAAAAAGCTCCCTATTTGCAAGGTGAATGTTGTGTTTGTCAAGTTAGAAAATTAATAATAAAATTGGCTCTAAACGAGCTAATTAAAGAATTTAATTAGTGTTTAAAGTGTCTTGTTCCTGTTACCACCATGGCCATGCCATTTTGGTCGCAGTAGTCTATCGAATCCTGATCGCGAATTGAGCCTCCTGGCTGTATCACCGCTTTGATTCCCGCCTTATGTGCAATTTCAACACAATCTGGAAAAGGGAAAAAAGCATCTGACGCCATCACAGCTCCATCTAAGCTCAAATTAAAAGCCTTCGCTTTGTCTATGGCTTGCTTCAAAGCATCTACGCGGGAGGTTTGCCCTACTCCACTTGCCAATAATTGGCCATCGATTGCAAGCACGATAGTATTTGACTTGGTATGTTTAGCAACTTTGGAAGCAAATACCATCGACTCAATTTCTTGGTTCGAAGGAGCTCTATTAGTTACTGTTTTCAAATCAGCCGCGGCATCTGTCTTCAAATCCCTGTCCTGTTGAATTACTCCATTAAGTAGGTTTTTGAACATCACTTTCCCTTCTAGACCCTTAAGTTGCTTAAGCAGAATTCTGTTTTTCTTGGTTTTCAAAAGCTCAATAGCCTCTTCCGTAAAGTCGGGAGCAATTAGGATTTCGAAAAACAAGGAATTCATGGCTTCCGCAGCTTCCAAGTCAATTGTACTATTGCTTATCAGAACGCCCCCAAACGCAGAAATGGTATCTGCTTCGAAGGCTTTTTTATAAGCATCAGCTACGGTGTTACCAATGGCGCAACCGCATGCATTTGTGTGTTTCAAAATGGCAAATGCTTTTTCGCCCTCAAACTCCTCTATTAGATTCACGGCTGCATCTACATCTACTAAATTATTGTACGACAGTTCCTTGCCATTAAGCTGTGTGAACATTTCATCCAATGGACCAAAAAACACGCCCTGCTGGTGTGGATTTTCGCCATATCTCAATGATTTCCCTTCGCGAATACTTTGTTTGAACGAAGATATGTTCTGAATTCTGTTAAAATACTGGAAGATGGCCGTGTCGTAATGTGAGCTGATATTAAATGCTTCTGCCGCAAAACGCTGACGCTGTGCTAAAGTAGTTTCACCATTTCCTTCCGTGAGAAGGGCAAGTGTGTTTTCATATTGATCACGATGTGATACAATTAGCGTGTCTTTGAAGTTTTTAGCAGCAGCACGAATAAGAGAAATACCTCCAATGTCAATTTTCTCAATAATCTCGCTTTCTGAGGCACCACTTGCTACGGTTTCTTCGAATGGATATAAATCTACAATGACCAAATCAATTGCTGGAATTTGATATTCCGCAGCTTGTTGTAAATCCGATTCATTATCCCTGCGATGAAGAATACCACCAAATATTTTGGGATGGAGCGTTTTTACCCTCCCGCCAAAAATGGATGGATACTCGGTAAGATCTTCTACCGGAACTACGGTAATGCCTAAACTTTCGATGAAACTTTGGGTACCACCCGTAGAGTAAATGGTAACGCCTTGACTGTTAAGTAATTCAACTAATGGAGCAAGTCCATCTTTATAAAAAACAGAGATAAGTGCTGAGGAAATTTTTTTTGAAGACATGACGAGGTTTTTCTGGATTTACAAAAGTAGAAAATTATAGCTGGTTTAGAAGGTAATTTTCAATCACTTTTGGGTAATGTTTGTACTCTAAGGCATGTATTTTTTGCGCTAGTGAATCCGGAGTTTCATCTGATGCCAATTCACATTTGGCTTGGAAGAGAATTGTGCCTTCATCGTATCGCTCATTCACTAAATGAATGGTGATGCCCGACTCAATTTCGCCTGTTGCAATTACCGATTCATGCACTTTGGCGCCATACATTCCTTTGCCACCAAATTTGGGTAAAAGTGCCGGATGTATATTGATAATTCGATCGGGAAATGCCTGTACCAAATATGGTGGAATAAGCAAAAGAAAGCCTGCAAGCACAATAGTATCTATTTGATTTTGCTTGAGTGTACTTAATAATGCCTCACCGCTTACAAGTTCATTTTTGTTGATTAGGCTTACTGGCACATTCAAATTTTCTGCACGAGCTATTACTCCTGCATCACGTTTATTGCATACTACAAGCTTTACCCGAATAGTGGGATGCGTCCGAAAATACTCAATCAAATTTTGGGCATTGGTGCCCGAACCAGATGCAAAAACAGCAATATTTTTCATGAAATGGCGAGAATGAGTAGCAAAAGTAATAAGCCTAAAAGAATATCATGCTTAAAATGCCAGAAAGCATAATCATTTTGCAGTAATTACTTAAAAATAGATATCCTTTGGTTGTATCGGCGTAATAGAGCTTGTAGATGAAAAAAATGAAAACGGGAGATAGGAATAAGAAATAGTAAATTAAAATAGTGTTGGCCAAGAGCGTAGCTAGATAAAACAGACTTGTCACGAATAAAAATGAAATGAAGTAAATGAGGTTTTTCGTTTTGCGATAACCCCAGATAATAGGCAAGGTTTTGCAACCGTGCGTAGAGTCGCCCTTCAAATCTTCCATGTCTTTTACGATCTCCCTGATGAGCGTGATACCCATCGAAAATAGCGCATAGGTATTTACCAAAAACTCATTTTTTCCATACAGTACTCCTACCAAAGCTATGGATGCGCCAGTAAGAATAGCCACCATCAGATTACCAACTAGTGGTAATCTTTTGAGTTGATTAGAATATAACCAAAGGCAAAATGTTGCAATCAAGTTGATGAGTCCGATGGTGTAGCTAAGGGCAAAACCGATGGCCACAGCCACCAAATTGAATATAGAATGTAACAAAAGAGCAACTCTTCGCTTGAAACTATTCCCTACAAGTACGCGGTCTGGTTTGTTGATGAAGTCAATTTTGACATCGTAATAATCGTTGATGATATAGCCGGCAGCAGTAATAAGCAGTGTAGAGATAATCAACAACCAAAGTTGAGTATCGGCAAAATAGGCTAGTAAGGTGCCATGTGCATCAATTAAGAAATAGGCAGCCATAAACTGTGCAAGAAATACGATAAGTAAGTTTGGCAGCCTGATCAGCTTCAAAAAGTCTTTGAATAAGAAGCGGGAGGATTTGGACTGCTTGGCGCTAATCATATTTTTGAATGCTTATATAAGTCCGCTTTTAACCACAAAGTTAGAGTGCTGTTGCAAATTACGGTTATTGAAGAGTATATACCCAACATGCAGGTATAATCCTTAATCTAAACTATCGATTTTTGTAAAAGAAGTGATTTTTCGGAATGGCATCACTAACTGTTTGACATTTGAAATGTGAAAACGGATAAGGCGGATTTGTAATCAGACTGATTTTGAAAAAAGAAGAAATTAGACGCATAATACCACAGGGAGAAGACACATGAGTGCGCAGAGAAAATTAATTCTCTGTGCAATTACGCAAATCTTCTCCCTCCTTGTGGGAAAAGAATATGTTTGAACAGTTTTGGGCGGCCCCTAATCTATATTTTAAAACGCTATTGCAAAGAGCGGCTATTGAACAGGATATACCCAATGTGCAAGAACAATCCTTTTTGATTGAATGGATCGTCGTAGTGATTGTAAGAAAGTGCAATTGGGCCAACCGGGCTATGAAACACCATAGTTGCAGCAGCGGCTATCTGCATTTTGCTAAAGCCGGCATCAATAGCTGCACGGTTGTTTGGGCGCTCAACGATAGTTCTGTAAGGCACAAAGCCATACGCTTCTAAGCGAAAATCAAGGTTTTTGCCAAGCTCATAGATATTTTTGATCCCTCCCGCTACAAACGCAGGCGCTCTAAATTTGGTCAAAAACAATGTGCGGCTATCTTGCAGAGGATAAAAACCAGGCGAATTGGCCAAACTAGAAACATAACTGAAGAATGCTGGCTGGGTGGAATGTACCCATTGAGCCATATAGCCAATTCTTACTTTTCTATCTTCAAAAAAGAACTGCTCCATACTTATTGAAGCTCTCACCCAACTTCTGCTGGTTTCTTCAAATTGCACTCCAGCATCGAATGCTCCAAATGGTTCTAAGGTTTCGTTACCGACGAATAAGTCAAGTCCGTATTCTAATTTGCGGCCTTTGCTTGCGTATTGCTTCCTATTGAAACTATTGTTCAATTGCTGCGCTCCAATTCTAAAGCCGGTCATTTTGAACCTATCCAAGCTATCCGTTCTAGCAGAGCCTAAATCATTATTGAATCTGTCGCTATTATTGAAATAGCCAATTCGGCTAGTTAGGCGTGTGTCATTTCCAATAGCGATTCCCGCATTGATACCCAAAAACTGATCTACTTGATCGAGCGCTCCCACAGGGTTTTTGCCAAACACTACATTAGTTGAGTTGAGATAATCCCAATGGTTGTACGTATAAATAGGCTCAACATAAGCTAGCGACCGTGGGGAGAAGGTTTTGCGAGCATTGATACTTACGGATTGGTAGAATCGACCAGTATATAAATTGACACCATAGGTATTTAGGGTATTTTGTAAGCTACTGTAGCGCAGAGCAAAATAGAGAGAACTTACTCGCTTTGAGCCAATATTGCCACCAACATCTACTTTCACACGGTCATTTGGTGTGCCTTCTATTTCAAAGTCGTAAAATTTCGTTTGCTCATTGTACTTAAGGTCTGGTACAATGTCTTTGAAAATATCATTGGCCAATAATTGATAGTATGCTTTCCGTACATCATCAATTGATGACTGATTGCCTGATACATCAGTTAATAATTTACTTAAGTATTTTGTTTGAGCTCTATTATACCCAACTACGTTTACCTTGTCTATTACTAAAGAAGGTGTTCCATTTTTGAATTCTCTACGCTTGTTAATAATATCCGTTTTGGTTTGTCGCGTCTGAACATTTCTCTTTATCTCAGGCATTGCTCTTATGGCTGCATTGTAGCCACTATCCACAAGTGCATGTACTTTGTCAAAATCAAGTGCAGAATAGCCTTCCAAGTTTGGCTCTAGAAATAATCCTTTGCCAATCATTTCAGTGCTGTCAGTCTTATCCAAAAACATAAATATCAAATCTTGATTAAGCAGTTTTCGGTCGTTTTTGCCATAAGGATATTCTTGGTATTTTTTTACTGCTACATTCACTCCAATAATATATTCTGGATTGAATTGCTGCTCCATTACGTCAACAGGGAAGTTATTGTACATGCCGCCATCAAATAGGAGCATATCGCCTACTCGTATGGGACGAAAAAAGAATGGAACCGTCATGGAAGAGCGGGCAGCTTTATGCAGCGGAGCTCCTTCTATTATAATCTGCTTTTGTGTAAATACATCTGCGGCATTTATCCGTAGAGGCACCATCAGATTATCGAAATTTTCTTGAGACTTGACCGATGCAGGAGCAAGCATCTCCATCAAAGCAAAATTGATGGCTAAATCGCTAGAAAGGTTAGGACTAAAAATAGCATTGAAGGCGGAGTCTAAAGCGACATCAATACTCACCCACGAGGGATCATTCAGCTTTTGAATACTTGAAAAATCGTAGACATCTAAAGCCTTTCCCTTCACCCAATTCTGGAAATCTTGGGAGTAAACAATTTCCTCCATTTGCTCTGGAGAATAGCCTGCCGCATACATCGCTCCAATGATGGCACCCATCGAAGTACCCGTGATATAGTCGATTGGAATTTCATTTTCTTCGAAGGCTTTTATTACTCCAAGGTGCGCTAGACCTTTTGCGCCTCCTCCACTAAATACCAAGCCAACTTCCTGAGCATTGGCATTATTTTGTACGAACAAACAAATAACACATACGAATAGTGCGATTTTTTTTCCAAGCATAATTGAGTAAAGCAGAGGTTAAAAATTTTTTTATAAAACCCTTAAATATAGGGAATTAAAGTCAATTTTTATTTGATGCAATAGCTACTTTTTCAGTTTTTACTTTGATTGCATCTAATGCAACTCTTTGACTAATCATGGATTTTTCATATTCTGCTTTATGCTCAGCAGTAATGGGGTTTTCAGGAGGGAGATCGACTTTGAGCGCATCTATTTGAGTGCCATTTTTCCAAAATCTATAGCAAAGGTGTGGACCTGTAGCTAAACCAGTGCTTCCTACATAGCCAATTACTTGTCCTTGTTTTACTCTTTGACCGGCTTTGAGTCCGGCAGCACGTTTTGACATGTGGAGGTAGCCTGTGGTATACGTTGCGTTATGTTTGATTTTGACATAATTGCCATTGGCGCTAGTGTATGCCGCAGCTTCTACCACTCCATCAGCAGCAGCTTTGATAGGTGTGCCTGTGGGTGCTGCGAAGTCGGTGCCGAGGTGTGCTCTATATACTTTGGCGACAGGGTGAAATCTGCGTGGGTTATATCTTGAGCTTATTCTACTGAAGTTTACCGGATAGCGAAGAAAGGCCTTTTTTAAACTATTGCCTTCTTCGTCAAAATAGTCTTCGCCATCTCCTTGGTCGTAGCTGTAAGCATACATAGGTGAGCCCCAATGATTCATTTCAGCAGAGATAATTCGGCCCGTTCCAATTACTTCTCCTTCCACCCGCATTTCTTCATATACTACACGGAAGTAATCGTCTTTTTGGATCGAACCAAAATCTAATTTCCAACCATAAATATCAGCAAAATCATCCACCAGTTTTGTTGTTCCACCTTCTTCAAGCATCACATTATATACCGATGAATTAGGCTTTATTACGCCTGAGATGGTTTTTACCACCGTTTCAATTTCTTTTACCTCGTAATTTATATTCAAATCACCTTCCAGCTCATACACTACATATTCGGTAGAGTTGGGTTCGTAGATGAAGTATTTGGCATTGAGGGAATCCTTATCGCAAAGGAGGATGTATTTTTTGTCAACTGCGAGTTTCCGTACATCGAATATATCCTTACTCTTGCGTGCGATCTGATCGATAACGCTATAGTTTACATTGTATTCGGTAAGGATGTGAGATAGATTTTGATTGCGCTTGATGGTGCCTTCTACTATATGATAAGCATTTTCCGCAAAACCATAAATGAAATTGCTCTCCACCACAGAGGCTTCCATTATGTCTGTTTCCAATTCGTTTAGCTCCGAAGCTTCATCTGAGGAAGCTGGATTGCCAAAAAAATACCATAGCCCAACCACGGCTAAGCAGGCAACCACGCCTATTATTTTCTTGTTCATCTGTTAATTTTTTGAGTGACCTTTTATGTTTTCCTTTTCTGGGGCTTAATATATGCAAAAATCCAGGGCAATGAAACGATGAGAGACAATCAATTGGGCAAATAGCCTTATTTTAATTAAAAGAGGAGGCTTTTATAGGGAAATTTGAAGGTTCCCGTTTGATCTGTAAATTTGATGACCTTGAAAGGGCAATAAAATAATTTTGATTAATCGATGGTAAAACTAAAAATACGTAGAGCTGATAAATCCGAAGTAGGCATTATTGCTGATTTCCAACAAAAAATGGCTTGGGAAACTGAGAAGTTGGAATTGCGGGAGGATGTACTGACCGCCGGCGTAAAAGCTGTGTTTGAAGATAGTAACAAGGGCTTGTACTATGTAGCCGAGCAGGATGGAAATGTAGTGGCCTCATTGATGATTACATACGAATGGAGCGATTGGCGCAATGGCACTGTTTGGTGGATACAGTCTGTGTATGTGTTGCCAGCCTTCAGAGGGCAAGGAGTTTTTAAGCAGATGTATCTTCACCTTAAGGAACATGTGATGCAAAGCGAACTAAGAGGACTTCGCCTGTATGTAGACAAAACCAATACCGCCGCCCAAAAAGTATATGACTCCATAGGAATGACACAGGAGCACTATGCGATGTATGAGTGGATGAAGGGGTAATTGTTGCTTATTGAATTGCGTTTTTATCGTATTTGTATTCAACGATGCATGGCTCTTGATCAAAATTGTTGAGGCCATAAATTTTTTCATTCACTTCGTCAACAATTAGGTATTGTAAGGGGATATCTAATTGAAATGCACAAATTGGATTTCCCTCAAAGTCGAATACAATAATCTCATTTCCCATTGGTCGACTCTGTTGGTTGGCATATAAGGCATAGATTAGGTTTTCTCCAAATTGAAAATCAACATAACCAAAGGTCATTTTATCCATAGGGATATAGTGCATTCCATAGCCTGCTGAATAATCGACTTCAAATTCATGTTTTATATTATCTGGCCCTCTAATACTTAGGATCTTGTCAGTTTGAGTATCTAGTATTTCAATCAAATCCATATATAGAGTAGAATAACCAAATCGCTTTCTGTGCTTATTAGTGCGAAAACTACCTTGAAATATGGAAGAATAAACATGGAGTGGAATTTCTCTGGGATCATCAAGCATCATCTCCCACGTTTCCCATGATTTTGTTACTTTTCGTTGGTTTAGGTTTATCCTTATAAACTTCTCTGGCAAATAAGAGGAAACACCAATTAGAGTTGAATCTGACTCTATTTCAAATAGAATAGACTCATTTGTATATTTTGAATATTCTACTATTGAATCTGCCTCCATTTGTGAACTATTTGCATCGAAAAAACCAACCCTTCCTTGACTCAATGACTTACCAATTATCTGTTGATCATTATCGGAATGAAGAAAAGAAAATATAGGACCGATTTCTTTAGGCCCCATTCCTTGTTTCCCTTTTTGGCGTACAAACTGAAGTGTTTGTTTATTTATTAGATTAAGTTCAGGATCTGTCTTTCGGTCCTTTACAACGATAAAATCCTTTGTTTGTGTAATGTGCGATGGAAAGTATATTTCCTCAAAGTAAATTTGTTTACCCTTGAGCGCAAAGTTATTGGTGATATCTTTTCTTGTGAAGGGTTTTTCGTCTTCATTGCTTGGATTGTTACATGTCAATATGGTACTACATATTAGAAATAGCCATAAAATATTTAAGTTGTTGATTTTCAATTTTTTAAATATATCCAATTGATATTGAGGTGGTGCTTCATCTTACGTTATAGAGCTTTTTTAAAAATCATAATCATAAACACCAATTCCTGTATTTTCACCTTCTCTAGAAAGTAAGTAAATTTTCTGATTAGCTTCATCTACATTGAAACTATCAACCGGCTTGTCAAACGCTATTATTTTAACTGGCTTACCTTTATAATCAAAGATAATTATCTCTCTTCCATGAGCTCCTCGATCTGGCATGCCACTATACAAGCCAAAAATCAACTCAGATCCTAAAAACAAATCAATATAGCCAAGTTTGTTCCCTTCTCCTATGGAATGCATTGGATAACCTGGGCTATAATCTATGGAGTAATTATGATCCAAATTGTCTGGCCCAACTAGCCTCAACCAAGAATTGTCATCTAAATCAAGAATTTCAATAAAATCCCAATAGAGGGTAGCATATCCAAATTTTGATCTAATCTTATTTGTTTTTAATTGACCTTGGAAAACACTAATTGTAATTGAGGATGGTGTTTTAGGATCTTCTAACATACCCTCCCAAGTTCCCCAAGAATTTACGGTTTCATGAGAGGCGATATCAATTTCATGAAATTTTTCTTTTTTTGTTATTGGTGTTGATATAAATGAATTCTGATTTGAAAACTCAAAATATACTATTTCAGAATTTATAAAAGCATATTGCAAGATGCTATCTGGTTGAATGTTTAATTCATTGCTTTCTTTAATTTTAGGATTTGAGAGATCAAAAAAGGCAATTCTCCTATCGCCAATAGAGTTGACAATAATTTCGTTTGGTCTTAATGGTCTTTTAAAATCAAAAACTAATGAAACTTCTTTTGGGCCTTGGCCAATGCCACCAAACTGCCCAAGGTATGTTAAATCACTCTTACGAATCAAGTGCATTAGTTTTGGGGTTGCACGGTCACTCACTACAATATAATCATCTGTATGAGTGATTTTGGTTGGCTTGAGGAATTGTTCAAATACAGTAGTTTTTAATTGTATATTGACTTTCTCGAAATCAGCTCTCTCATTGATTATGACCTCCCTTGAAAATTTTGTTTCTGATGAAGAATTATCGCAGGAGATGATTAGTACTCCAAAAAGCAGAGTTTTTATTAAGGAGCGAATGGAGAAATCAGTTTTTTCTGTATTCATCTATTTGCTAGTTAATTTATCGGTAAAGAATAAACCACCAGACCAGGGTTTGCTTCTCCAACTGTAGTTGTATATTAAATTTTTTGCGCTTCCTACTCCTATGAATCACCTAATCAGTTACAATCTAAAACATTAAATTTAGTTTAACAATTAAGAACATAATTTGCATGAGAGATTTTCAGTTCAATCAATACAATATTTGAAATTCTTGTAACAGATTATGGTATAGAGGCTATTGTCCCTAACTAAATAGCAAGATGCTTATTAATGAAATATAAGGGATTTTAAGCATTATTTGCTTAACTCAAATAGGCTTTGGCCTGTCAGAGGAAGGTAATAAAATTATAAAATCAAACCCTTCTATTTATGCTTGACTCACACTCAATACAGCATACCAAACAACCACAAAGGAATTCTGTTGTTGTTTCCTCCCGCTATATCCAGTGCCAAGTAGGCATTGGGAACGCCTCTGATTTGTTCATTGGATTGGGAAGCAGCACCCACTTCAAATACATAGCTGTCGTCCACCATAAAATCACCGTATTTTGGAGCGGTTACAGAACAGAATATTTTACGCTTAATTGATTATAGAAAAAGGTTTTGCGGATTGCCTTGTTCGAGCAAGGCTTTCAGACTTTCCAATTAGATTTTCCAGTGAGTAGTTTTTGTAGAAAGCATTTTGAGGTTGGTTTATTTTCCTGTTTCGGAGTATAATGAATATCTCTTCAATCATAAACTGCAGATAATGTTTTGGTATATTTTAAAAATACTGCGAGGCGTTTCCTGTAATTAAAAAGTTCAATAGGAACAACACAGGAGCACTATGCGATGTATGGTGGATGAATGGGTGATTGTTGCTTATTGAATTTTTAAACACCAATTTTCAGTTTATTACAATGCGCTTTCCCTAAACTCATACACATCAAAAGTGATATGATTTTCAGATTCTTGTTGAGCACTTTTTCTTAAGGAGAGGATTTTATCACCAAAAGGATAAAGCATTTGATAAGTATTGTGTTCCAATGGAAATACCCCTAAAACTTCATTATCCTGATTGGCAATTAGTATTTCAAACTCGGGTACTCTTGATTTTATGGGATCATCGCTTTCCCAATCTTCTTCACTAATTCCTTTTCTTATTACTCTGGTAGATATTCCCAGTACGATCCGTGAATACCTGATGATAAGCCATTTGTCCAAAAAAAATTCTTATTTCCTCAATACTACTTGGTGAAGGCTTGCCTGAAGGATTGGTTAGTGGTACTCTGCTATCAGCATGATTTACGCCTGCATAGTAGGACTTAATATTAAAATCCTTATCAAGCGAATAAACGGAATCATCAATAGGGTAACTATACCAAAAAAGTTGACTATTATGATCGAAATAATTCATGATAATTGACAAATTATATCCCCAGATAGCTTTTTCATAGATTTTCGGATAAGGGAGTATGATTTCTAAGGTATCAGCTTGTAGGTCATAGGTTAAAAAGGAACTCGGCGGATATTCAACACCACTTTCATAAGCTAATCGGTCTCCTGATATATTAGCGATTACCTTGTTGTTTATTAATCCTAAATCTTGGCTAGGTTGGTCAAAAATATTGGTAAATCCATGTTGACCAAAATCTAATCTGTCAATGAATTTTGCGCCTTTAGTATAAATCGTAAGGAGTGACCTTTGGTTGGAAAGTAGCAAAATTGTATCGCTATCAGTAAGGGCAAAACTTGATACATTTCTGGTGCCTTCTGGTCCATCCCTAGGAAAATCAACCCACTTTTCAATTTTTCCGCTTTGGGCATTGTAGGTATAGAGCCTATTGATTTTTTTATTGAAGAGATAAATTTTCCTCTTTTCAATTTCTGGATGATTATCAACTTTAATATAACTATAGTCTGCGCCAGTTAATGTGTCAATTTCCAGCTGAAAAGTGCCTGATTTCACAAATTCATACTTGATGCTATTATCAGAATTGGAAGAGCAAGAGAAGAAACTTAATAGGAAGATACATGCTAAAATTGACTTAAAGGATATATTTAATTGATGAGGATGCATAGAAAATTTGGGTCTATGTTACTTAAAATTTCAGCTTTACTTAGGAAGGTTAAATAAATTAATGAATTAATATGCAAGTTCTTTAGTAGATAGTTTATAAATTTTGATAAATTCTTTTTCAAAATTGGAAATTATTTTAGCAAAAGGATTTAAGCGCTTTATATCAATAATTTAATTATTGAGTAGATGAAAAATAGCTATTTCTATTTTAAAGATCTGCTTTGAACAATGGATAGTTCTCAAATCAAATTATGAAGTATTTTTTTAGAATCGCCTTAATCATTCTATTTGCTGTAAGCCTTTATGGCTGCGGAAAAACTGAGCAAAAAGATATATCAGATTTAGAATCAAAAGTAGAATTTGGTTTGGTTGGTCAATGGAGCCACTTCTGTTCCTGTTTTCTTTGATAAACACCACCTAAATTAACTTGCAGTGCCCAAATTCAAAATGTTAAAATTATAAATATCTGATTTTAAGTATGTTAGTAAGCTAGAAAATTTTATGTCGAAAACAGGACAAGGCCATTTTCATCAATGAGAATAAGGTTATTCCTCTCTTTAGATTTGGAGGCTTTTCGCATTACCATGATTGATTTTTACAGGCTGGTGCGGCGATTGTGATCAGCCTTTATTTAAAGTAATCAAGGGTTCCGGGGAAAAAGTCGAGGAGCATAACGCTTAATTGGTTGTTTTTTCGTCCATGTATGCCAATTTTTATCCCATTCGCAGTAGCTGTTTTTATTGCTATATCACTTAGACTTCTGCGTTTATCGCTTTCCGGAACAGGGGCCACCTGGTATTTGATATTTATGTTTTCGCCATTAAGATTATTTATATTACCCACCTCAGCGAAATCCACAAAGGTTTCATAGGGTTTACTTATGCATAGGTAATGTTTCAAGAATTTTTGAATTTTTTCCTTGTTTTTTGGGTCAATCATTCGCTTTCTCATCTCCTCGGGTAATTTTTCAAAGCTTTCGTCCAGTACATAGAAATTAACTATAAAATCATTTGAATCGTAGTAATCCTCCATCCCGGCTGCTATAATTAATTGGTACCAATTAGAAAAATAAGTTGTCCACCCTTCTGCACTTAAACGAAAAGCCGCGAGTGCATTCGGTGTCCTTTCACCGGGAGACGATTCATTCCAAACCTGCAATTCAGAGGCTCTTTTTTTTAGCATATACTCATCCATTACTGCTTGTCCTAAGCTGGCGAAGGATATTTGGCATAAAAACATTAGGATCAATAGTTTGAGTAAACGTTTCATGGGGTTTAGAATTTAAGGTGAATCAAAAGAACGGATGTAAGGAGGTTGGTATGCTTACTTCTCCCAAGACCTGATCTGCTGAACCAAAAGTAACTCCGTATAATTTTTTATTTTTGAAATCAATGGTGAAATTTCTCAGGAGTTTGTCCAGTTTCAAGGAAGCTACCATTTCCATATCCCAATTGTAGATGTCGATCGATGGATCAATAGGTTCTTCTTTAGAAAATGGGCGATAGATAAGTCTTGGATTAAGAACGTAAAAATAGTCTGAACCTGCCTGCGCTTCTAAAGAAAGAAAAGGGAAGCCTTCAAACTTTCTTGAGCCTGAAAGAGACCAATCTAGCTGGGGAATTTTGCCTTCGGTTTGTTTTATTTCTATGAGTTGCAATTGATCGTCATAGGCGATCATATAGGGGTACATCCGTAAAATTTGCACAATTTTCCCGCTATTTGGGTTTACAATTAAGCTATTATAATAGGCCATTCCTTTTTCAGCAAGCCAAAAACTATCCCCACTTCCATCTGGATAACCAATATCCGGTTGAAAATCCATAACAAATAATTCCTCCCCACCAGGCAGCCACTTACCTATATTGTACTCCGCTTGAAGTCGATTGTAAAGAATGCTACCATCCTCAAGCTCTATAACGTCATTATACTCAGAAATCACCGCTGGGAAACTTTTTTCTTCTTGTAGATAATATTCATCATCCTGAGCCATAACTCGAAAAATACTTTGTTTTCTTTGATCAATTACTTTGATTAATAAGTTTGGTTCATCAACATAGCTAAGCATACCTCCTGCATGACCAATTTCATTGGGGCCATCGCCAAAACTACCCACCCAATGTTCTTTATCATTGGCCAAATCAATAATCTGGAGCGGATAATCCCCACAACTATTAAGAATGATAACTTTTCCTTGGGCAAAGTGAAAACCATCAGGCGCAAGGCAATGGATAAATATATCCTCATGTGGCTTAACCACCGCACTGTCCGAAACAAGCTGTACCAACTCAGTATTCGAGTTGTTACAGCTTGTCAAAAAGAATAAGAAAATGATGAATAGATATTTCATAAAAGTAATTTTTTATTGAGTAGTACCGTCGTTACTACACAGACTCGGAACTTGCCAGTTATCTGCTAATACAGATTGACAACCTTCTGGGCCTAGGGTACAGCGATAAATTGCCCACTCACCCGATCCGAAATCAACCACACTATAACCCGTTACGGTAGCTTTAGACGTTTGAAAGGTTAAGAAGGAAATGCCTAAAAAAAGGAAGGCGGATGCGAGAATTTTTACTCTTTTTTTCATGATTGTACTGATTTATTTTAATAATGATTAAAATATTAATGAATTAATTAAATAATTAATAAATATCAAAAATATTGACGCAAAAATTTTAATAAAAAATCGACATTATTTAAAAAAAGTAAAAATAAACTAAATATTAGTCTATTTTAACGTATGTTATTCACGCTTCTTCTTAGACCTAGTTCTTTATTTCGGTATCAGTTTAGAGCTGATATTAGCCATGGGATGCTTGTCTGTAGGAAAATTTGGCTTTAACATAAAAATGGCCATCCAAACCGGGCGGCCTTTATGTATAGGATTGTATCTTGGAAATTAATTCATGGTATCGCAAACCAACACATTTTGGACGGCTTGGAGAAAATCATCCCTTTCACCGTATCAAAATCATACGAAGGGTTTTTGTCATCGAGTACAATTCAGGCCATTCCTTTTCCGGTGGTTTTATCGATTTGCCTCAAGCCTAAAAGGCCATCTACATCAGGGAGAATAAGGTTATTCCTCCCTTTAGATTTGGAGGCACCTGTTTTCAACATTGCAGCACCCTAGCTTAAAATTTGATATTTAGTAAAGCCTCTTGCATAGGATAACTTTCAATAGTTGCTCTTTAATCTGCTTGTTTTTAGGCAGTCTGTAAGTAATTATCGATTGACTTAGAATCTGGAGCTCAGATTAAGAGTTATTTAGTGTTTTTATAAACTCTAAGGCACTATATTTCTCTCAATTTAAACTTCACCAACCTCATCCTCAGCCATCAGCTGCTTTTCATACAACTCTCGGTAGGCTCCGTTTTTCTTCATTAACTGTTTGTGAGTTCCTTGCTCGATGATGCGGCCATCATCAAGCACCACAATTTTGTCTGCTAGTTTGGCGGAAGATACTCTGTGCGAAATGATAATTGTAGTCCGATCCTGCATTACGCCTTTAAGACTATTCAAGATGGCGTTTTCCGTTTTGGTGTCAACGGCAGAAAGACAATCGTCCAAGACCAATATTTTAGGATCACGCGCAATCGCTCTGGCGATACTAACTCTTTGTTTTTGTCCACCCGATAAAGTGATACCTCTTTCACCCAGACGCGTTTCATAGCCATTCGGAAAGCGAGAAATATTTTCTGCTAAATCGGCATTTTCTGAAGCCTGAAGAACTTCATCCTTGCTGATATCATCCTTCCCAAATGCAATATTATTAGCGATGGTATCTGAAAACAAAAAGACATCCTGTGGCACATAACCAATCTGCCCACGAAGCGATGGTAATGAATAATCCTTAATAGACTGGCCATCTACCAAAATTTCGCCCTCGCTTGGATCATACATGCGGCAAATTAGATTTGCAATAGTGCTTTTGCCTGAACCCGTAGTACCAATAATTGCAATGGACTCGCCTTCGTCAATTTCAAAGCTAATATTATTGAGTGCTTTAATTCCTGAATCCGGGTAAACCAATGAAACATTTTGGAAGCTAATAGCTCCCTTTACCTCCCGCTCAATATTAAGCTCGGACGTGATATGATTCTCCGTTTTCAGAAATTCGTTGATTCTTTTTTGCGAAGCAGCAGCTCTTTGAACAATCGATGTAACCCAGCCTAGTGATGTCACAGGCCATGTAAGCATATTTACATAAATGATAAATTCAGCGATGTTTCCATAAGTGATATTTCCATTGATTACCTCAACCCCGCCGATATATACGGTCAGAATCACACTCAACCCAATAAGCGCCAAGATTAGCGGAAAAAAAAGAGAATTTACAAGCGAGAGTTTCAGCGATTTTTCTTTGTAGTCTTCACTGGCTTTATCGAATTGATTTAAGGAATCTTCCTCCCGCACAAATGATTTGATCACCCGAATACCTGAAAATGCCTCTTGTACAAAAGTGCTCAAACCAGATAAACTCTGTTGAATTTCCTCTGATCTCTTTTGCATAATATTGTTGACAAAGTAAATGCTGAGAGATAGAAATGGCAGAGGGATAAGCGCGTATAAAGTGAGTTTTGGGTTCACCGAAAGCATATAAGGAATCACCATAAAGAATAGTGAAATCAGATTGAGCCCATACATAATGGCTGGGCCAAGGTACATTCTCACTCTACTTACATCTTCCGAAATTCTTGCAATAAGGTCGCCTGTGTTATTTTTTCTATAGAAACTTAAGGGTAATTGCTGATAATGAGCAAATACTTCATTTTTCAAATCATACTCAATATGGCGTGACATTACAATAAGGGATTGACGAACCAAAAACAGGAAAATTCCTCTCAATAGAGCCATCACCAACATAAGGATTGCATATACAAGCACTGCACCTGCAATATTGGTATAAACATCCGACTGTAATTCAAAACCATTGAATACGAAATACAACTGAAGATTTTCTTGCACTAGGTCTATCGCATCACGTACAAGCTGCGCTGGAATAATGGCAAATACATTGGAGATGATAACGAATAAAATCCCTAGCAAAAGAAGATGCTTGTACTTGTATAAGTATTTGTTGAGGTAGCTGAGTTCTTTCACAAACGAGTCAAAATTTGATAGACGGATTTATTGATTACACGGATAGCATTGAAATAGTTTGAAAAATAATCTACTTTTGTGGCGGCTTAGAGAGTCGTATTTCCAAATATAATTTTCCTGCCACCCTGTAATCTTATTTCAACCACTATACAAAGGACGATAATGATAGAAGTAAATGAAATAGAAGGCGTAAAAAAAATCTCCGCTTTCGAAGAAATCAGCAAATTGGGTCATGAGCAATTGGTTTATTGCTACGATGAGCCTACAGGTTTGCGTGCGTTAATTGGCATTCATAATACTGTGCTTGGTCCGGCGCTTGGTGGTACAAGACTGTGGCATTACGAAAAGGAAGAAGACGCCTTGATAGATGTGCTTCGTCTGAGTCGTGGTATGACATTCAAAGCTGCAATATCTGGGTTGAACTTAGGCGGTGGCAAAGCAGTAATCATTGGCGATCCGAAAATGAAAACGGAAGCTTTCTTGCGTCGCTTTGGTCGATTTGTAGAAAGCCTTGGTGGTAGGTATATCACAGCTGAGGATGTGAATATGAGTACTCGCGACATGGAATATATTGGAATGGAAACAGACCACGTAACTGGCCTTCCTCAAGTTTTAGGTGGTGGTGGTGATCCATCTCCGGTTACGGCTTACGGCACATATTTGGGCATGAAAGCAGCTGCAAAAAAAGCGTATGGAAGTGATAGTCTTACGGGGAAAACAATTGCTGTACAGGGAGTTGGGCAAGTAGGTAAATATCTTGTAGAGTATCTTGCCAAGGAAAATGCAAAGGTTTATGTTACCGATATTTTTCAGGATCGCTTACAATTTGTAGCTAAAGAGTATGGTGCAACAATAGTTGGTCAGGATGAAATATATGATGTGAAATCAGATATTTTTGCTCCTTGTGCCTTGGGTGCAATTATCAATGACAATACAATTGATAGATTGAAGTGTGATATCGTAGCTGGTGCTGCAAATAATCAATTACATGAGGAAGAGAAGCATGGTAATATGCTTGTTGATCGCAACATCATTTTCGCACCAGATTTCCTAATAAATGCGGGAGGATTGATCAATGTGTACAATGAATACCTCGGCAATTACAATCGTGACAGAGCCTATGGCCAAGCAGAGAAAATCTATGATACTTGTACCGATATTCTCAACCTTTCTGAAAAGGATGGTATTAACCCGCAAAAGGCTGCAATAGCCTTAGCAAACAAGAGAATTAACGATATGGGAAAAGTAAAGCTTTCCTTCTGATAGTTTTTAAATTTTGAATTAATTCCCCCTTTTTCGTCTCAGTTTAAGGGGGATTTTTTTTTAATCTGAATATATCCCAGTATTCCCTTCAGGTTTTGTAAATTTGCACCCTAGATAAAACGTTCTTTTAATTCATGCTAAATCGCAGAGCCCTTAGAATTAAAGCCATGCAGGCTGTTTATGCTTATCAACAAAGTAAGCAGTCTGATTTTAACTTGGCTATCAATCATATCATAGAAGAGTTGCAGCCCGATCTACTTGCGGCCGAACCTGAGGATATGGAACTACTAAAAGTCTATCAAAAAGGAGCGGTCAATATCTTCAAAACCGACTTTCAGAATAGTCGAATTTCCTTTCCAGAGGATACGCCAAAACGTGCTAAAGATGCCGTAATCAACGCTGTGGCACATTTCAGAGGGTTAGTTCAAAAAGATGTAGAGCATCATCGCAAGGAGCTAATCGCCGAAACCCAAAAGATATTTCAGTCCTATTTGAAAAGCCTGAACCTCATCGTTGAGTTTGCAAATGCAGCAGACGAAGAGCTTAAACGTAAGCAAAAAGTTTTTTTCGAAACGCCGATTGATGCCGGTCAATTCAATTTGGTTGAAAATCGCTATATCAAAGCCTTTCAAGCAGATGAGAATTTTGCAAATGTGCTTCTGAGAAACCATGCAGATTGGAATCAAGATTCAGAAATGGTGTGGCAATGGTATAAGGATGCATTGAAGAAGAACAGTTCATACCTTGAATATATCTCCAAATCGAACCCGACAGCTGAAGAAGACAAAGACATACTTTGGGCTATTGCGCGGGAGGTTGTCTTCAAATACGATGGTATCAAGTCCTACTTTGAAAGTTACGAGCTCAACTGGTCTGAAGACAAAGAGATCGTAAAAAGTATGGTAAAAAAGACTATTAAAGATTTAGACTTGGAGTCTGAGCAGATTGAAGTAATGGAGCTTTCCACAAACTGGGAAGAAGACGATATTTTCCTCAAAACACTGTTCGACGAATGTGTAGAAAAGGAGCAAGAATACGAGAAATATTTCGAACATTTGCTTAAAAATTGGGAAGTGGAACGAACTGCCATGATGGATCGTATCATTATATCAATGGCTATTGCAGAAATGCTTAATTTTCCAGGGATTCCTGTAAAAGTGACAATTAATGAATATATTGAAATTTCAAAATTGTATAGTACTCCTAAGAGCAAGCAATTCATCAATGGTGTACTGGATGCAGTTGGAATTGAGCTGAAAGAGAAAGGAATTCTGAAAAAGAGTGGCAGAGGTTTAATTGATAATAAATAATATAAAAGACATATAAAATGAGTAAATCAAGCGGAACATTCTTTGCCTTCCTAGTGGGTGTAGCCACTGGAGCAGCAGTCGGTATTTTATATGCACCTGACAAAGGCACCAATACAAGGGACAAGCTGTCTTACAGACTAGATAAATACAAAAAGAAATTGGAAGAACTTGTTGAGGAACTTATGGATCAACAACAGAAACCGCTCAACAAAGCAAAAACAGACAGCGAAAAAGTAATCACAGATGCAAAAGAAAAAGCGGAAAGATTGCTTGACGATGTAGACGACCTTATCGGACAACTGAAAAATAAAAAATAATTCTAATCAACAATTCATTAAACTATGAAAGCGAAAATCCTAATTGCAGGCTTAATACTTGTCGGCATTTCATTTGGCTGCCAAGACAATTCTGAGCTCGAACAAAGAGTCACTAATCTTGAAAGAAGGTTGGCTGAAGTTGAAAATCGTGGTATCAATATGGAAAGCCGTATTCCACAAACCAATCAGGTAACTAGCCAACAAAATGCCCAAACGGGTCCTGCTCCATTGTTCAAATTTGAGCAAACCGAATACGATTTCGGAACTGTTCCTGAAGGTGAAGTTGTAAGACATACTTTCGAATTCGTAAATGTGGGCGAGTCTCCATTGATTATTCAAAATGCAACTGCAAGTTGTGGATGTACTGTACCTTCTTTCTCCAAAACTCCAATACCTGTGGGTGGAAAAGGTCAAATCCAAGTAGAATTCAACAGCTCAGGTAAGCCATTCCAGCAGAACCCAATCATTACGATTACTGCTAATACAAACCCTAGCATTTCAAGACTTTCAATCAAAGGCTACGTAGAGCCAAGAGCATAAACTATCTATAATGAACGCATTTATTTTAGCGCAAGCGGGTGGGGGTGATTGGATGGGACAATTACTCCTTTGGGGTGGTATCATCCTAGTATTTTACTTCTTTATGATCCGCCCACAGCAGAAAAAACAAAAGGATCAAAAGAGCTTCTCTGAGAGTCTGACTAAAGGCGCAATGGTAGTGACTATTGGCGGCCTACATGGGAAAGTCCTTACTGTTGAAGATACAACAGTAACACTTGAAGTAGATAAGGGAACTAGAATGGTGTTTGAGAAATCAGCCATTTCGCTTGATTCAAGTAAACAATACATGGATACTGCAAAGAAATAATACATGGGAGTACTAAGGTCATTTTGGAAATTCCTAGGTAGCCTTCTTACTCCTAAAAAGACGGATAGCTGGAAGGTGATTGTGCTATGTTTAGTAGTGGCAACCACCTTTTGGTTTTTTAATGCTTTGAACAAAAGCAATTACACCACAAGAATCAACTATCCATTCCAAATTACCTTTGATGATAGTCTTTATGTTCCGATCAAGCCTTTGCCAAAAGAAATCCCAATTGAGGTAACTGGCGGTGGTTGGGACTTGCTGCGTAAGTCATTCGGCTTCGAGATGAATCCTATTGTGGTGCCAGTAAGTAATCCAGTTGAGGCTAAGTATATTTTGGGCTCAAGCTTGAATCCGGATCTTACAGAAAGGCTTGGAGAAACTCGACTGAATTTGGTGCTTAGAGATACGATCATGCTCAATATAGAGCGAATTAGTACTCGTAAGCTAAAATTGGCGGTTGATACACTAAGATTATCTCTTGCCGAGAATTTCAAAGTAAATAATCCAATTCTTATTGAGCCCGATTCGATTGAAGTAACTGGCCCTCTATCGTATGTAAATGCCCTTCCAGATGAATTGATGCTGGATATTTCTGAAAGGAATATTTCTAAAGATTTGGTTACGGAGGTTTCGGTGGGTTCATTGGGGAGTAATCTTTATCAGCTTTCACCTTCAGCCGTTACAGTAACTATTGAGCTAATAGAATTTGGCATATTCGATCAAGAAGTAAAGTTAACTTTGCTGAATTTCCCTGATAATCCTGCCATATTTCCTCGTAGAACATTTGTGAAACTGAAGTATAAGGCGCCAAAAGACTCCTTTCCATCAGCACTTATTTTCCCTTGGGAAGTTGGTTTAGATTATGATCGTTTAAATCAAGAAGATTCAACATTACGGCCATATCTGATTGCTTATCCTGGATTTGCCAGAGAAATTGAAATTGATCCTATCGAGATTGAAGTAATTTTTGAAAGAAATGAGTAAACCATACTTGGTAGGCATCACCGGCGGAATAGGTTCTGGTAAATCTATCGTCACCAAAATATTTTCCCTCCTGGGAGTTCCCATTTACGATGCCGATTCTCGCGCCAAATGGTTGATGGAGAATGACGCAGAATTGATCCATTCTATAAAAGATGCATTTTCAGATAAGGCTTATTTGGAAAATGGAAAATTGAATCGCCCTTGGCTTGCAAGCGAAGTTTTTTCCAATCCTGAGAAGACTGAGCTAATCAACAGTTTGGTACATCCGCGGGTGGGTGAAGATGGTAAGCAATGGATAGCTGCAAATGCGAATCATCCATATTTGGTGAAAGAAGCCGCACTTATGTACGAATCGGGAAGCTACAAAGAATTAGATTTCATTGTGGCAGTGTATGCGCCAGAACGAATCCGTATAAGAAGAGTGCTTTTGCGTGACCTGAATAGAAGCTCAGAAGATGTGAAAAACATAATTGCCCGCCAAATGCCCGATGAAGAAAAGAAGAAAAAGGCACATGCTGTAATTGTAAATGACGATCAGCGATTGGTCATCCCTCAAGTAATCTCCCTTCACAAGCAATTGCTCAAATCAGCCCTTCTCTAGACTTATTTTCCCAAGAGAAATCTGATCTGCATAAAATTTCATCCGTGTGCAGCTGTGGTCTAAGATTAAAACTTTCTCTATCCTGTCCTCCTTGTGGTTGTAAAATACCTCCACATAAAAATCATGGTACAAGTATAAATTTACCTTGTAGCCATAATATCTGATGGCCACGATGAAATGACCTTCGAAATAAATAGTCCTCTTTTTTATTCAAGTTTAGCTAGACATGATCCCGAAAAGTATATACGTAGAATTTTAGAATACAATTGGAGTCGCACTTCGAGTTTTAAAGTAACTTGGACAAGTTGTTAAGTAAAATTTAACCAAACCTTTTACCAAATAAAAACACCAAGCATCTCTTATATCAAAGAGGTCTACATAATTTGATTTCGATGTAAAGTGCTTAAGGATCTTATTACGTTATTAATACTGAAAATATAAATCAATTAGCTTGATCAATAAAATAATTTTAAAGAATATTAAAACCCTATTTACCCGATTCAAAACTTGCTTTAGCCTGATCAAGGAAGGCCACAAAATTGGCTGGATTCAAATCGTAGGCTTTGGGTTGTATGAGTAATTCTTCTTGGTGGTTGAGAATTACGTAATAAGGCTGCGCATTATTGTTGAACTGAGTAATCTGGAAATCAGCATTTTGCTTGCCGATGGTTTTCTTCTCTTTGTTGTCGTATTCGCTTATGTACCACTGGTTTTCTGGCAAGGTACTTTTATCATCTACATACAATGCCACAATCACAAAATCCTCCCGCAGTCTCTGGAGCACTGCTGGATCGGACCATACGCGCGCTTCCATTTCACGGCAGTTTACACAGCCATGTCCTGTAAAGTCAATAAAGAGTGGTTTGCCTTGTGTTCTGGCGCAAGCTAATGCTTGTTCGTAATCGAAATAGCCTTGCAGTCCATGTGGCAATTCAAACAAATCAGCATATTTTGGAATATCGCAAAGCTGGTTTTCGCCATCTGTATAGGCGGTATTTCCACCTGCGAAAGTAAACATATTACTTTTCATTGGCGGGAGGTAACCTGCCAATCCTTTGAGTGGTGCTCCCCATAAGCCTGGCATCAAGTAGATAACAAAACCAAGGCTGGTCAGTGCTAATAATAGTCTAGGTACGCCAAGTTTTTCCACTTTATCGTCATGAGGCATGCGTATAAAGCCAAACAAATAAATAGTAAGCCCAATAAAAACAGCAATCCAAATAACCAAGAAAATATCCCTATCCAAAATGCCCCAATGGTACACCTGATCCGCAATACTCAAAAACTTAAATGCTAAAGCCAGCTCGAGGAAGCCAAGTACCACTTTTACGGTGTTCATCCAGCCACCGGACCTTGGTAGGCTATTGAGCCACTCTGGAAATATGGCAAATAAAGTGAATGGAATAGCAAAGGCCATCGAGAAGGCAAACATGCCTAAAATTGGCTTTAGGACTAGCCCTCCCGCTGATTCTACTAAGATAGTGCCCACGATAGGTCCCGTGCACGAGAAGGAAACCAATACCAAAGTGAAGGCCATAAAGAATGTTCCATAATATCCACCTTTATCTGCTTGCTTATCGGCATTATTTACCCAGCTACTTGGCAGCGTTATTTCAAACATTCCCAAAAATGCTAATGCAAAAAAGATGAAAATAGCGAAGAAGGCTACATTTGGAACCCAATGCGTACTGAGCCAATTCGCAAACTCAGGCCCACTCACTTTGGCTACAATGGTACCGGATATGGTATAAATTGCAATAATAGAAAAGCCATAGAAAAATGCTTGAATCAGTGCTTGTCTGCGTGATTTGGATTTGCCTGTAAAAAAGCTCACCGTAAGCGGAATCATCGGATAGACGCATGGAGTGAGTAAAGCGGCTATACCACCCAAAAAACATAAAACCATAAATGCCCAAAGGCTCATTTCACCAGTATTTCCATTTGCATCAATCGGCTCAAGCGGAATGGCTTGGCGGGCTTCAGTTGGTGAATTTTCTTCTACTACTGGTGGTGTAATTTGCTCTTCACTTTCTGTAGAATCAGCTTCACCCGCCCTAGCTGTTTCCTCACTGGCACTTCCAGAAATGCTAATTGCTGGAAAGGTAAAATCTTCATCGAAAGGAATACAGCGACTGTCATTCGGCATTTCTATGCACATCTGATAATCGATATTGCCTTTGATTTTTACGTCACTTTGCAGGATCCGAATTCGTTGGCGAAACTCCCCAGTGCCCATAAAATAGCTAATTTCACCAGCCCATACTTCGTCATATTTGCGACTTGGATCTATTGGAGTAAGCTCACCAATTATTTCGAAGGAAGGATGTGACTCCAGCTTCACTGTAGTAAGTGTTGGCCCTAAGTCCTTATCAAAGTCATTAGAATAGATATACCAATTTTGGGGAATATCTGCTTTGAAAATTAGCTCTACTTCATCACCAACTTTGGCTTCACTTGCATCAAAAGAATACGTCCATTTTGGTGGAGGCTGGATTTGTCCAAAACTGCTTAGCGCAAGAAGTACCAATAAGGAGGAAAAAACTACCCGTAAGTGTGACATATTGAGATAAATGGATTTATGGAAGAAAAAGTTCGGAGAATTACTTATTCATTTCAGCAAATCGCTTGTGGAATAAAGCTACCGTTTCAATTCCTTTCACAAAATTATACACTCCAAAATTTTCATTTGGTGAATGTATTGCGTCAGAGTCTAAACCAAAGCCCATCAGGATTGAATCGAGTCCCAATTCCTGCTGGAATAAGGCAACGATTGGAATGCTGCCACCCTCTCTAGTAGGAATTGGCTCTTTGCCCCAAGCCTCAGCAAATGCCGCACTTGCCGCACGGTAAGCATTAGAATCGGTAGAAACTACTGCGGGTTCACCACCATGATGAGGAGTGACTTTTACCTTTACACTATCAGGCGCAATGGCATTAAAATGCTTGATAAATAATTCTGTAATCTCTTCTGGACTTTGGTTTGGTACCAATCTCATTGAAATTTTAGCATGCGCTTTCGATGGCAAAACCGTTTTGGCACCTTCGCCGATATATCCGCCCCAAATGCCATTAACATCCAAAGTTGGTCTTACGCCGGTTCTTTCTAGTGTTGTATAGCCTGCTTCACCTTCCAGTGCAGTTACGTTCAATTCTTTTTTGTAGGCTTCTTCATCCCTTGGTGCAGCATTGAGAGCCGCTCTTTCGCTTTTGGTTAGCTCTACTACTTTGTCGTAAAAGCCTGGGATTGTAATTCGCTTATCATCATCTTGCAAGCTGGCAATCATTCTAGCCAATACATTGATTGGATTGGCCACAGCGCCACCATATACACCTGAATGAAGGTCGCGATTTGGGCCAGTAACTTCTACTTCGATGTAACTCATTCCGCGCAAGCCAACTGTAATCGACGGGCAATCAATAGCAAAAATACTCGTGTCAGAAATCAGAATTACATCTGCTTTGAGCTTTTCTTTATTCTCTTTGACAAATATGTTGAGATTATTTGAGCCAACTTCTTCCTCGCCTTCGATCATAAACTTAACATTGCAAGGAAGGCCGCCATTTTTCAAGAGTGTTTCAAAGGCTTTTATGTGAATATAAAACTGCCCTTTGTCGTCGCATGCGCCACGAGCGAAGATTTTTCCATTTCGGATTTCAGGCTCAAATGCTGGTGTATCCCATAAGTGAAGTGGATCGGCAGGTTGCACATCATAGTGGCCATATACAAGTACGGTTGGCAAGTTAGGATCCACTATTTTTTCACCATATACTATCGGAAAACCAGCCGTTTCACATATTTCCACATGATCTACACCGGCTTTCAATAAACTTTTTTCTACAAATTTAGCAGCTCTTATGACGTCATTTTTGTAGGCGCCATCGGCACTTACAGAAGGAATTCTGAGCAATTCGAAAAGTTCATCCAAAAAGCGGTCTTGATTGCTTTCTATATAATTTTTGATTTGATCCGACATGTGAAAAGCTATTTTTTGATTAGATATGTTTTATTTTCATCACCTCGAATGAGGCGTTTTATATTCTTTCTGTGGGTAAAAACTACCGCAACAAATAAAGCAAAACCAAATATAGGTAGTATTAGATTGTCCTGCTGAAAGCCGGGAACAAGCACCACAAGTAGTGGAAAACTCAAACTTGCCACCATTGAGCTAAGCGAAACGTAATTGCTGAGTAAAAGTGTAATAAGGAATATAAATACGCAAATGAGTGTAATTTCCCATTGCACGCCCATCATCATTCCTGCTAAAGTTGCTACACCTTTACCGCCTCTAAAGCCTGCAAATACAGGTAATATATGTCCAATAATAGCAATAATACCTAAAATTAGTTTCCACAAAATGAGCATTTCGCTTTCGATAATACCTTGTCTCAGTAAAATTAAGGCAACTGTGGCTGCGAGCAAGCCTTTGAGTATATCTACCAGCATCACAAAAATGCCTGCTTTTTTGCCTAAAACGCGGAATGTATTCGTAGCACCGGCATTGCCACTACCATGCTCTCGAATATCCAAACCAAACCAAATACGGCCTACCCAAACGGATGTTGGAATAGAGCCTAATAAGTATGCAGCTAAAACACAAAAAATATATATAAGCATAAGAATTTTTCAACGAAGAATACAAAGATAAGTTAATTGGAACCCTCAATCAATATTGTGGGAGGATAGAGGTGGCGCGAGGATTGTTGGTTTTCATTTTTAAATTGCCGGAAATCATGCCGACCAGAGGTTGGAGTTTACGAATTACCAGAATGAGTTTATATTTTACATAAAATCAAAAATTCTATCAATTTAATTAATATAAGGATAAGGAAATATTAGAAAGCTATTCCATTGTTAGGTAATTCGGGAGTATAGTTTGCCCTTTTCAATTTTGCAAATTTTCTAATTCTGTAAATTCAGCTTCAGACTTTTCCTCACGATCAATCAAAACCCACTCTTCTTCTTTTCGGATTTGATGGCAGCGGTATCCATATCCAAAGTGGGCAGCTCTTCACCACCACGATAAGTTTTGAAAAAGTATTCAACAAAAGCTTTAGCATCTCTCAGCTCACCTGGCTGAAATATTAGTTCACCCGCTGCTGCTGAATACAAATTGCTATTATGCTCTAGATATTCATTGGTAGTTTGTATAGAGGAATACACCACCAAGCTATTGTCCTCCAATCGGAAATATGCCCAAGTATTATTAGTCAATCGCACTAAGACATTTACAATGTCGCCAAATCCAGATTTTTTGATTTCAATATAAGCCTCAGCTTCAGCATTGATTTCACGCCTATTGAAATGGGAAATACCAACTGGGCCGGAGCTGTAAAAGGCCTTTTTATCCGCTGACCAGCGTAATTCCACATTGGAGAGCACCATTCCGCTAGCAATTTTCTCTGAAGCATCATAAAGTGGAGTAGCTTGTAAAATAGAACCTTGCTCCCATTTATTGGCTGCCACCTCTCCAATAAGATGCGCCACTTGGTAAGATATACCCGTCCTATCCAAAAGAGCGGGAGGTAATCCTTGCGACTCAGTCACACTCTTGAACGCAAAGCCCAAAGTATCCAAAAGTGTCTTTGGTGTTTTTAGGTTGAGGTGCAGCATAGCTTCCAGCTCGTATTCATTATTTTTCAGATTTCCTTTTCCTTTTCCGGCGCCTATTACACTTATAGGAGTGGCCTTTTCAGTGAAGTTATGGAGGCCTTCCCAGCGGATATCTGCTGTTTGGTCATTTAATGCAAAATAGGTTTGTGCTAATGCCATCGAGTTAAAGGCCATTTCGTCTCGAATGACATATTCATTGGTTTTGGTATCAAAACTCATTTGGCCTTTAGGCTTAAACAAATCATGGTCGAACTGATCCTTCTTATCTGATATGAAAGTGCCGTACATATTGGATAACCCGAAATGTAAGCCGGCGGAAACGGGCGTACCAAATTCTGTTACGCTTTTATCAAGATCAATCTGAATTCCCGCCATTTCTCCATCCGACTTATACTCAATCCATGACTTATTATCTGGGAAGGTTTGCAAATCGAGTTTGATGAAGCCGTCCATTTCCAAGGCTGGTTTGAATGCATACATAAACACATCACCTTTGTAGAAAACCTTCGGCGATATTTCCATGGCATCTTTTTCATTCACATAGCCTGCGCCAAAGGTGTAAGAGAATGAAGGATCCCCTCTTTGATCCTTTTGGCTACGCCATTCGAAATTGTCGAATCTAATGTTGAAAGTTTTGCCAGTTTCATTTTTATATTCATAAAATCCCGAACCATCAAATCGGGTTTTTGAAAGAATGGTAACATCTGCATTTACGATTTTATGGTACTCGTTAATAGTATCAAGAAGTAAGGTGGCATTTTTGAACGTACGGATATCTGCTCCATCACCAACGGAAAGTAGTCCGCCTTCAGGAATCAAAAAAGCATCTGCTACAGGTATTTTGGCTATTCCGCTAATAAGGATCTTCTTGGTATTCAAGTCATAAATGGCTCCAGCAGCATCAATTACTAAATCATCACCATCCGCACGTGAGGCAACAAAGCGGGAGGTTCCATCTAAGCCAAGTGGACTTTTAATATCAATTGTATTGTCATCAATATTCCATACAGCTTCCGACATTTCTGTTTTCATTTCTGTAAATGGGAAATCCAATATTTCTGAGATCCCATTCATTGGTTTTAAAACAACCTCATTATTCCCATTTTGGAAAGTAGCTTGTAGGTTGTTTCCTCGCATAAGTGGAAAATCTATTTCATCAGAATTTATCACTAATGAAGCGCTATCAGCACGGATAAAATCGCTACCCATACTCATAGAGCTTGAGAGAATTTCACCTTCTGATATCTTCAAAAATCCTCCCGCAAAAGTTCCACGATTGGTAATATCCACTTCACCTTCAAATTGCACCTTATCAGCAAATAGCGAAAAGGAATTGAGTGAATCTGTTGCCATACTCAATGTATCTCCACTTGTATTCCAAAGCATTTTTTGGGTCAATCCTTTTATTGCAGGAATAGAGAAACCATCATTTTTATAAGAAGGTAAATCGAAATTTACGTTGTTGGCAATCACTGAATCCATAAAGATTGTGAATGTATCGGAGGCCATCACACCATTGAATATATCCATTTTGCCAGCAGATTGTAAACCTAGACTACTCATTTTCAGCTGATCAAGTACTTTGGCTTTGCCATTGAAAATTGCTAAACCTTCAGCACCAAGATCTTTTATAAAGCCAAAAGATTTATCTGCCTGCACAGCCACAGTTACGTCAAAATCTTCGATGATATTGCCACCAATAAATCTGCCATCGAATTTCATATTACTTGCATCAGTGCTATTTGCACTATCGATGCGGAAAGGAGGCACTTCGAAATATATGCTTTCGTCATAGGCGCCACCGAGCACCTCGGGATTAGAAAAGTATATGACAGAACCTTCGTCAGACGAGAAAGCTGGAAATTCTGGCGACCCACTTCTGGCAGACTTGTTTTTGGGATTATCCAATATTATTGAGCCAGAAGTCTGCCTTAGCTGATTATTTACCCTCGCAGTTTTCGGTCCTGGAATTGAGTCGTTCGGATTTTGTGCTTGTGCTACGGTTAGGTTTATAGAATCAATTTTAGGTAAATCTACTTTGAATTCATCGTAGCTAAATTTGATTCCCTCGCCATTGAATTCATAGTTCCCTGCATTCATGGCGCCATCGAATTCTATATCACGATTGCCCGCAATTGATACTGATTGGTTCTTTGGTTTGATGAAAATGCCCTTTTGCTCACTGATAAAGAACTTCTCAACTCCATTAATATCCATTGCATTGGTGCCAATATTCAGAATCACATTTGAGCCTGCATTGGTGATAGATTTGATCAAAATCCGATCAAAATCCTTTTGTTGTCGGCTAGAAAGGACATAGTGGAAACCTTTGCGCAGAATAGTGATTCGTTCAAGTTCAGTGTCATATTCTACAAAGTTGGCCGTAGCCAAATTCATCATAGCATTGTGGATTACTTCTTTGCTTCGGCCAGTTTTAGCAATTAGATCGTAAATGGAAACGGTGGCATTGTTGATTTCCCTAGCATGACCAACAGCTACCAACAAGGGATTGAATTGATAAAACTCACCTAGATTATTATAGGTAGCTATATCAAAATAATCATGAGATTCGATTACAGCTGGGACTACATCTCGCCCGCTCAATATTTGAAAATGAATCTTGTCTTCAGCAGTATTCCACTTTAGCATATCAGCAAAAACATCCACTTTGAAATGGCTTGAAACAAATGGCGAATGCTGGAATGCCGAGCGATCTTTTACAAGTGTAAGTTCAGAATGATATGGCTTGTAGCGAAACTGAATGGAGTTATGATAAATAGAATCTCCAGAGTGGTAAATCACCATTCTACCACTAGTTGAATTGACTAAAGAGTCCTCGAAAACTACATCCCCCAAAGTTGCTCTTAATCTTAATTCCGCACCTCGAAAAATGAGCACTTCTGCATTTTCACCCGGCTCTAGGCTACTTTTTAATTCCTTTGCTTTGAGGGCAATTCCACCACGATATATAAAATCTGTTTCTGCGCGGATAATCAGTTCGATGTCATCTGCATAGCTGGTAAATCGTGGATAATCTAATCTGCCTTCTGGAGTTCGTAGTGTTCTGAAAACAAAGGAACCCTCCACGGTCTTCGGTAATTTTTCAGGATAGTGAAGGAGCGTATTCTCAGCAATTATTTCCGGATAATTGGTACGCATAGCATAGGTAATCAATTCGCTCACAACCATTTCAGGCTCATAGCCGGCTATTTGCCAGTCAATAGCGCCATTTTTGCCATGCCAGAGATCTTCCAAAATATACCAAGTACCTTCCGTTTCTGATATTTGAAGAGAATCTTGGCCTTTCACAATCAGCATATCGGTTGGCAAGATTTTAATCACTGGAGAGCCAGCTGCACCTAAAAGTTTTTGTTTTTCCTCAGTCCAACTTTTAATGTTGGGCAAATTGCGCGGATTGGTTTCAAAATCACGTTCGAGCATGGCAATTCCTGCATCCTGCCATTGGATGGTAAATTCCGGCTCAAAAACGTAAAGACTATTTGCTGTGCTAGAAAAGAGTGCGTGTTCGTCTAAAAAGGAAGTAACTCTATTGATAAATTGATTCCATTTGTATCTATCGCTATGCTGAATAAGGCGGGAGGATACGGAAAGTAAATTTTCTCTCTGTTCTTCGGTGATAAATTCTTCATCAAGAATTCTTGAAAAGAGATTGAAAAATCCACTCAAATCCGGTGCAGCTTCGAAGTTTTTGCTCCATGCTAAATAGGTCATATCAAAGAGAATTTCCTTTTGCTCGTCTGTAAATTTTCCAAACTCTGCATCCCAGTGGCGATTGAGATCGCGAGCCGCTTGGCTTGCTGCGGGATGTTGAGCCATGCCCATGAAGCGGGAAAATGTCTCAGGAAAATAGAAGAATAAGGAATCTCTTTCGGATTCAAAACGAGGTAGAAATACCGTATCTCCTTCTACTATCTCAAATTTGATTTCTTGAGTGAAACCAGAAAATGATAGTAAGAGGGAGCATAAAACCGTTATGAAAATCCTTTTTGACATATTACCTAAGATAGTCAAACTCACAACGACAAATGATAGGTAAGTGGTTTCAATTCAACCTTAATCCTGACAAGGATATTATTATCTGTCAATTATTTACGAAAGACCAAAGCCGCCCAATTGGTTTTCACAATTTGCTGCTCTTTGGTCAAGCCCACCGAATGGCAAATGGCTTCGATATCGGCAATATCATGCTCATAAATGCCACTTAGCAACAAATATCCTCCCGCCTTCAAATGATCCACATAGCTTGGTATTTCTGCGGTGAGTACATGCTTATTGATATTTGCCAAAATGATGTCGTATATGCCATCAATATTTAGCGATTCCATAGTCCCAATTTCGAATTGAATACTTGGAAAGCCATTATTCTCTGCGTTTTCAATACTGTTCTCAATGGCCCATTCTTCAATATCGAAGCCGCGAACCTTCGTAGCGCCTAATTTGGCCGCCATAATCGATAATATTCCCGTTCCGCAGCCAACATCTAGTACACTTTTGTCTTTGTGGTCGATATCCAATTGCAATTTCACCATTTGCCAGGTGGTTGCATGGTGCCCTGTGCCGAAAGACATTTTGGGTGTAATTACAATTTCATGTGTGAAGTTTGGTTGCGCTTCATGGAAATGCGCACGAATAAAAACCTGATCTTCTACAGCTATTGGATCATAGTTTTTTTCCCATTCGCTGTTCCAGTTTTCCTTAGCTATTTCTTTGGAAGTATATACAAAACCAGCCTGAGCGTATCGAAGTGAAAGCTCTTCTACTGCTTTTTTATCATAATTTGCCGTTTCGATATAGGCATAAAAGAAGCTTTCCAATTCATCGTCCATAAAGGAATCGAAGCCTATTTCGGCCAGTTCAGCCATGATTATTTCTTTATACTCTTCTTTGCAATCGCAGGTAAGTTCGGTGTACATATAGGCTGATTAAATGGGCTAATCTTGAATTATGAGTTTTGTAAGGCTTTGGCAATGGATAGAAAATCACGGCTTTTGAGAGAAGCCCCGCCAATAAGCCCTCCATCTACATCTGCTTGTGCGAATAGTTCTGCAGCATTGCCGGGATTGCAACTGCCGCCATAAAGTATGGAAATTCCTCCCGCTATTTCTTTACCGTATTTTTTGGCAATGCACTCGCGAATATTGGCGTGCATTTCCTGCGCTTGTGCCGAGCTCGCTGTTTTTCCAGTGCCAATGGCCCAGACAGGTTCGTAGGCAATTACCACTTGTTTGAAGCTTTCAGCATCTAAATGAAAAAGCCCTTCTTCAATCTGCTTTTTCACAAATTCTATATGTGTATTTGCTTCTCGGATGGATAATTCTTCTCCGCAGCAGAATATGGGTGTAAGTTCTTGCCCTAGAGCTTGATTCACTTTATTGGCCAATTGCCCACTACTTTCATTGTGATAGGCTCTCCGTTCGCTGTGACCTATAATTATATACTCCGCCCCTGTAGATTTAATCATCCCGGCAGATACCTCACCTGTATATGCACCATGACTATGTTCACTGCAATTTTGTGCGGCAATTGCCAGCTTTCGGTTGATAGGTTTTCTTCGACTTAGAGCTTCTAAATGAATATATGGAGGAGCCATTATCACTTTGATATTCGGGTCGATTATTTCATCATTTACCATATAAAAAACTTCTGATGCCAGCTTCAATCCAGCGTCGAAGTCATTATTCATTTTCCAGTTTCCGGCTATAATTTTGGTGCGCATAGGTTATTTTGTGAATATTGAGCTAAATTAATGCATTCCGCTTAAAGGTAGAAGAATAATGGCAATAGGAAGTTTTTCTGACGACGACGAAATAAGAAAAAAGAAGAAGCTCACACCCAGGCAAGCTTTGGTAAAAATGATGAAATATTGTGCCTATCAAGAGCGATCTCAACATGAAGTGCGGCAGAAATTGTTTGAACATGGTTTATATAGTTCTGATATTGAAGAAATTATCAGTGAGTTGATAGTTGAAGGCTTCATAAATGAGGAGCGATTTGCAATAGCTTTTGCGGGAGGAAAATTTAGGGTAAAGTCTTGGGGGAGGATTAAAATAAAGCATGCATTGCAGCAGCATAAAATTTCAGACTACTGTATGAAAAAGGCTATGCAAGCAATAGATGAGGAAAAGTACTTAGAAAGTTTGAAATTGATTTTGCAATCGAAATGGGATAAGCTGAGAGGAAAAAGTGATTATGAGCGGAGAAATCTGGCAGCACGCTTTGCCCAAACTAAAGGCTTTGAGAGTGAGTTAATCTGGCAAATATTGCGGGAGGATGGGGACTTTACTTCTGAAAATGGTTGAGAATTAGCTTAAACTTTTACCGACTTTGATTTAAGATAATAAATAAGCCAAGACCTAAGCATTACTATCACCATCAAAGGAAAAAACAATATGTGAAATTGCTGACGAATAAAAATTGCCCCAATTAAGGTCATAGCCGTAAGTAAAGTAATTCCCAAAAAGTAGCTCGCAACCCAATCTTTCAGCTTTTTGCTAAAAATGAGGAATATTGCACCAATCAAATGAAATGGATTTGCCCATAGCAGATTGTAATTTTTGGCAGTAGCAGAATGTGCAGTGCCAAACCATAGCCATAATACAAGTATCCCCAATAATCCTGTGATTGTGAATAAAGCAATATCAAATCCTTTGGAAGTTTTTCTTCTACGAAGATCTCTGATTGAAAATAGGATACTTATTACCAATAATAAACCGATCATTAAAGCTGGGCTAAACCAAGCTTGATAATGAAAATCTTCTTTTTGATAGCCCAATTCCTTGGTTTGCAATACTAAAGGCTCACCATTGTATGTTCCATTTGCCAGCATGCTAAAAACATAATCTGGTAAAAAGCGGAATTCCATGTAATTCATTTTGGTATCGATTACCGAACCAAGTGCCAAGTCCACACCAAAGTCTGCCCAAGGGAATGGAGCTTGATAGCGATCTATCATTTCCCGAAATGTAATATCTTCATAATTGGCACTGTCTAGCACTAAGCCATCGCCATATATTTCGATCAATGCGTCGATTACTCGTGTGGCGCAATTGTCATAGAAGAAGTCGTATCGGTAGAACTTATTTTCTGGCAGGTAGTTTTTTTCCAAAAATGCAAAAACAGCTTGCTTTTTATTGATATCGAGATCTAGTACTTGCTCCTTCACCCACCTTTCCTCATAGAGATATTCCGCTATAAATCGATCGAATGAACTTACGCTTAGCATATAATTTAAGCGTCCTGTGGCGAATTTTCCATAGAAGTTTGGTGTATTAAAATCGAATGTGCCGTAATTGTACACTCGATCGAAGCCCAATCTTGGATCTTTGATACGTAGGGCTGTGTGGCCATATGCTGTAAAGGCTTCTTCATTACCAGGGCCACAAGTGATTACACTTACAGTTGCCTCCGTTGTGAGCTGGGGCAATGCCCCTTGGAAGAAACTGAATAGAAGTAAAATGGAGCCTAATAGTGTATTCATAGAGGCATGAAATTACAAATAATTCTCAATTGAGGCGGAAAGAAATAGATTAGTTTGATTTGAACCATTGCAAGTATAACTTTCATTGTGAATAATAATTTAAAGGACGGGTTAAATTTTACTAGAAAGCTGACAATACTCCGACTTTGGAACGCGGCTCAGGTATTGCTAAGCTATTTTTATAGCCGTATTACACGCAATCCTGTGCCGATGGGAATGCCTATAAGTTTGTCATTCGAGCCGACCACCTCGTGTAATTTGAGATGCCCAGAATGCCCTAGTGGATTGCGCAATTTTACCCGTCCCACAGGCATGGCGCAAGAAGAGCTTTTTCAAAAGACCATTGATGAGCTCGCGCCGAGACTAATTTACCTTATCTTATATTTTCAAGGAGAGCCATATCTCAATCCAAAGTTTTTGGATAATGTGAAATATGCTTCTGATAAAGGAATTTATACTGCTACATCCACCAATGCTCATTACCTCAAAGATCATTTGGCTAAGAAGACAGTGGAATCAGGACTGGATAGATTGATTATATCCATCGATGGCACAACTCAGGAAACCTATGAGAGCTATCGGGTAGGAGGAAAATTGGAGAAAGTGATTGAAGGCACTAAAAATGTAATTAAATGGAAAAAGGAGTTGAAATCGACTACTCCTCATATCATTTTTCAGTTTTTGGTGGTGAAACCCAATGAGCATCAAATTGAAGATGTGAAACGATTGGCGAAAGAGTTGGGAGTGGATGAAGTGGGATTCAAAACCGCACAGATTTATGACTATGAAAATGGCTCTGACTTAATTCCGACAATTGATAAGTATTCTCGCTACAAGCAGAAACCCAATGGCAAATGGGAAGTAAAGAACAAGCTTTTAAACCACTGTTGGAAGATGTGGCATTCGAGTGTCATTACTTGGGATGGCAAAGTAGTGCCTTGCTGTTTCGATAAGGACGCTGAGCATGAAATGGGAAATGTAGATGGCCAAAGCTTCAAAGCTATATGGCATAGCGCAGCTTATGATAATTTCCGCAAATCACTTATTCGCTCGCGCACTGAAATAGAAATGTGCAAAAACTGCACGGAAGGCACCAAAGTATGGGCCTAACTACCAATGTTGGGCGATAGTTTCGATTATTGATTGATGAATGGTGCCATTCGAAGCGAGGATTTCTTTGCCAAATATTGGATTATCTCCGCCTTCAAACTCCGTAACCATTCCTCCCGCTTCTCTTACGATTAATGTCCCAGCGGCTACGTCCCAAGGTTTGAGATTGTACTCGAAAAAGCCCTCGAATCTACCACAGGCAACATAAACCAAATCCACTGCTGCGCTGCCAAGTCTTCTCAATCCATGGGAAGTTTTCATTAGTGAATGGAGGATGCTCAGGTAGTTTTCCATTTTGCCGAAATCGTAGTATGGAAATCCTGTGGCGATTAAACTTTCACCCAAATTCTTTGCGCTTGATACATGAATAGGTTTGTCATTGCAAAAGGCACCACCACCAAGGATTGCTGTAAATACCTCCCGCCTATTGATTTCATAGACTACTCCTATAATCGGCTGATCGTTTTCCATTAATGCCACACTAATGGCAAAAATGGGTAATCCGTGGAGGTAATTGGTTGTACCATCTACCGGATCGATTATCCAAGTATATTTTTCGTTTGCTTGCTTTCCTGTACCTTCCTCAGCCAAAATCCCTGCTTCAGGCAATACTTTTCGGAGCCCTTCTACCAATATCTTTTCGGCCCCTTTATCTACATAAGACACCAAATCATTAAAGCCTTTGTATTCAATTTGATCTTTGCTTATGGTTTTGAATTCTGCCGAAATAAAATCAGCAGCTTGCTCAATTACCACTAAGCTTTGGTCAAGGATTTCATTTAGATTTTTTTCCATGAATTTTTAGACGAGTCTTTTCTTTTACCAAAATGGATGCTGCCAGAAAAAGCGCCATCCATGCGCCAATGAGCCCTATAAAATCGCCATTTTCACTGTATTTGCTTGCTTGCCCATTCCACTCGGATGGGATTATTACTTGACCAAAATCTTGGCTTTCGGCGATCAAATAGCTTACTCCACTTTCAGAATAATACAAATACGCAATGCTTATAGGAATGGCGATAATTAGGATGAACAATATGCCGTAAAGCTTCTTTTGCTTTTGATGTGAAAGGCTTAAATCGCCTTGAAAAAATTTGAAGGCCAATAGATTAGAAACCAATAGCCACAATGTGCCACCCATTGTCCCAGTCTCTACATACCAGCCGAGAAATTGTGTCTCAATTGCGAGTAATTCGCCTAAAGTAGGCTGTGCATATTGCGGGAGGTAGCTGTGCATTAAGTATTCAAATGCAAGCCAATAAAACACGAACCCAAAGTAGCCGGATGTATTTTTTCCAATACGCCAGGAAATGTGTGAAAAGTAGACAACGAGCGTCATTCCCAAGAAATTGATAGGAAAGGCTAACCAAGGAAGGTCAAAGTACTTTTTAAAGAAAAATGCCCAAATCAGGAATATAATAGCTAAGGGAAGCATCATCGGTATAGCTTCTTTTAGACTATTGAGTGGTGTGCGTTCAGAAAGGATAAAAAATAGTAATGGCACCAAAGTGATAAACAGAAAATAAGGATGCATCCAGAGAGAGAGGAGCAATAGAATGACTGCACTTATCATCAATAGGGATCCTATGCCTTTGATTTTGCCAAAGTAAAAAGGACTGAAGGAAAGGGATTTTATAAATGCACGCATCAATTTTTGCCTTGTATCACCATCACAAACTCACCCTTTGGGTCATGGTTTTTGAAATGCTCTAATACTTCCTTTACCGTCCCATTCACGGTTTCCTCGTAATACTTACTGATTTCTCGAGAAATAGAACAAAGTCGGTCTTCACCAAAATACTCAGTAAATTGCTCGAGACTTTTGATAATACGATGTGGAGATTCGTAAAAAATCATTGTACGCTTTTCATCAGCTAATTCCTTGAGCCTTGTTTGACGGCCTTTCTTATGCGGGAGGAAACCTTCAAATGTAAATCGATCTACTGCTAAGCCGGATTTCACTAGTGCCGGTACAAATGCTGTAGGGCCGGGAAGGCATTCAATCTTCACATCGCTCTTGAGGCATTCGCGCACTAACAAAAAGCCAGGATCCGATATAGCGGGAGTTCCAGCATCAGAAACCAATGCCATGACTTCTCCATTCAATAGCCTTTGGACAATGCCTTGAACGACTTTATGTTCATTGAAATTATGATAGCTATGAAGCTTATTTTTGATTTCAAGCTTTTGAAGGAGCAATCCTGTGGTGCGTGTGTCTTCTGCCAAAATCAAATCAACCTCCCGCAAAATTCTTATCGCGCGAAGGGTGATATCTTCCATATTCCCTATAGGTGTAGGGACAAGATATAAAGCAGTTTTAGATTCTGACATTTGCTATTTTACAATTTGTCAATTGCTTTGGCTAGTTTACGATCTTTTTCGGTAATCGTATTGCCTTCATCATGCGTTGTGAGTTCAATCGTAACTTTATTATACACATTGTTCCAGTTAGGGTGATGGCCAAGTGCTTCAGCTGCAAATGCTACTTTAGTCATAAAGGCAAATGCTTCAACAAAGTTTTCAAATTCAAATGTCCTTGTCAGTTTATTATCTTTTTCTTTCCACATAGTCTTTTGGTTTTTCCTTAAAGTGAAATAATTCCTTCAATTTTCCAAGCTTCTTTGTAAACTGATATGATTTCATCACTGGATTTGGCCATTATTTTTACGGTAAGACTTACGTAAGCACCTTTTGATGAGGGTTTTGTGGAAACATCGTGCATTGGAAAAAGCATTTTCACTTCACTCAGCTTTTCTTTAGGTACGATGAATTTGAACATGTAAAGGCTTGGGAAGGAGCTTTGTTCATCGAGTTTGGCTTTTAAGCTTTCCAAGGACGGTTTGGGCCTTTGCATAACCAGAAATTTGGGGTAAAAAAAAATCGGCCCTAAGGCCGATTTGAATGATTAAAAGAATTTGTATCTATAGTCTTTGATCTCGGCGAACTCTCGAATGGCTTCGTTTATTGCAAAGCCAGCTCTATCTGGATATCTCTGTCTAAGTATGTCACCATAGATTCCCAATTCTGTAATTTCAGGAGCATTTGTTATGCTATTTACTTCGATTACAAATACGCCACTACTTTCACCGATAGGAGCTGTTCTTTCGCCAGCATCTAGTCCAAAGGCTTTACCTATTGCAGTAGGAGCTGAACCAAATAGACCTAATGTATTTCCGTTTAAGGTTAAAGAAGCATTACTTTCAGTTCTAGCGTCTGAACCGTAAGTATCTCTAATTTCTTCCAAAGTACCAGAAAGGCTAGCAAGTCTGTCTTGGATGATTTTCGTTTTCTTTTCATTCTTCACTCTTTGCTCAACATCTGCTCTAGCATACTCTAATGGAACAATACCTTCGTCTGTTCTACCTGTCATGATAGCAACTACATATTGGTTGTCCAATTCGAATACTTCACTTATTGATCCAATTTTTGCGTCATTGAAAAGCCATCTTACAATCTCCCTAGCATTGTTCAAGATATTAATACTACGATCAGAGTTTGTAATATCGAAAGCTTCATAAACTGCATAATTGTTTTCTTGAGCAATTGACTTGAATTGATCATAGTTTCCTACGTTGGCAGTAAATCTACCTGCATCACGGAAAGCATTGTCTCTAGTTTCGTCAGTTGGCTCAATAGAGATTTGTATACTTGCTATTTTGTAGTTAAGTGATGTTGGAGCTTCAGTTACATTGATAATGTGGAATCCGAATTCGCTTTCGATCAATCTTGGTATTAGACCAGTGGTTGACTGAGCAAATACAGCATCATTGAAAGGTGCAATCATGCCACCATCATTAAACCATCCAAGATCTCCACCTTGTGCTCCAGATGTATCATCTGAATACTCTCTAGCCAATGTTGCGAAATCAGCACCGCCTCTTAATTGAGATAGCACTTCTTCAGCTTCGCTACGTTTTGCTTCAGCATCTTCTCCATTGTTTGTTCTGAAAAGGATGTGACTAGCTTTCGCAGATTTGGTTCCGTCAGTTTGAACTTCTGAAACTTTATGAACTTCTAAAAAGCCGTTTGATATAAAAGGTCCGTATACCTCGCCTTCTTGAAGTTCGAGACCTACAAGAGTTTGAGGTACTTGAGCTTCAGTGTAGCTACCATAATTCAATGAACCTTCTGAGTTTATTCTTGCAAAAGTCGAGTCATTTGCCGTTGTAGCTAACTCGTCACGAAGAGCGATAATATCTTCACGGTAGATAGCAGTATCTTTTGCACTTGCTACTAATGGGAAGGTTACAAAGTCGATTGATCTTGTTTCTGGAGTTTTGTATCTCTCAGGATTATCATTCATGTAAGCAGTAAGCTCAGCATCAGTTACCGATACTAAAGAGTCACTTACAGAATAATATGGGATATAAAGATACTTTACGTCAGCAATAGTATTTTGCAGTACGTGTTCTCTACGAGCTTCTGCTGAAGTAACGAAGTAAGTATCAGTTAAAAGTTTGTCGTATTTTACTCTGAGTCTACCAGGCCCTAAGTTTCTTTCGAAATTATACCAAGCCATTTGAGCATCTACTGGCATGCTTGCGAGGTTCTGAAGGTAACCTGTGATAAAACTTTTATCAAATTCGCCAGTTTCTGGATTAGTAGCCATCTGCATTAATTCAGGGCTGATATTATTGCCTTGAACCATATCGATGATTTCTTCATCAGTAACTTCTATTCCTAATTTGTCATATTCTTTTTGGAATGCATACTTCGCAATGAGAGAAAGCCATGCTTGCTCCCTTACAGTGTACATATCAATCTCGCTAGGTGTTCTACCTGTATTAGCAGAGAAGTTATACTTGTATTCCTCAATTTCGTTGACGTACTCTTGATAGCTGATTTCTCGGCCTGCAATTTCTCCAACTACCATTTGATCACCACCTAATAGTGTTGAATTAGGTGAAAGTATATCACCACCTACTACAAACAGGCCTAAGCCTATGGCAATGATACCTACCGCTATACCGGACTTTTCGCGAATCTTGTTGATTAAACCCATCTTCTATTCTTTAAAGAACCGCAAAAATAGGTAGAGAATAACTGAAAATCAAAACTTAATGGAAATGGATTTTTTATTAATCCTCTTTTAATGAATTATCATCGATTGTAACCTTCACTGTATCAATCCTTGCATCGTTCATTCCCATGATTGTGAAGGTAAAAGGAGGCGATATTATGACTTCACCAAGGGTTGGAATATTTTCCGTGATTGCTAAAATAAATCCACCTAGGGTTTCGTAATCTCCTTCGGGGATGTTCCATTTGTAATTTTCATTGAGGTAATCGATCTCATGACGAGCACTAAGTAAAAATTTGTTGAAGTCAATTCTTTCTTCAATCCAGTCTTCAGCATCATGTTCATCTTGAATCTCACCGAGTATTTGCTCAATCACATCTTCTATTGTAACCAAGCCTGCTGTACCACCAAATTCATCTACCACCAAAGCAATACTTTTGCGTTCGGCTGTAAATTGGATAAGTAATTCACTGGCAAGCATGGTTTCAGGTACAATTAGAATTGGAGAAAGAATGTCCTCAATTTCTGTTGGTTTTTTGTAAAGTGCCAAAGCATGACAAAAACCAATAATATCATCTATGGATTCTTTGAAAATGACGATCTTAGTATGACCACTATCGAAGAAGGCGTTTTTAAGCGCCGGCATGCCATCTTCTATATCTATCGCTACAATGTCCGTACGTGGGATCATACATTCCCTCACGCGTATCTTTTTAAACTCTAGCGCATTGTTAAAAATCTTGGTACTTACTTCCACATTATTATCAGTATCAGTCGAGGTAATGTGGCGTTTTAGAAAATTGTTAAGGTCAGTAAGTCCAAATACAGGTTGATCTTCTGAGTATTCGGAGCGAAGGATTTTCTGAATGATGATTTTTGAGATAAAATTAATGGTTTGCACTATGGGATATAGCAGAAAAGCAATCGCCATAAGTGGAATGGAAAATGCCTGAAGTATTGCATTTGGGTTGATTAAGGAAATGCTCTTTGGCAAGAATTCTCCAAATATCAATACCACAATTGTTGAAATGGCTGTTTGCATTATTAAAACAACCATTACTGAATCATCCATGAATGAAAACCAATCTACGATCACCGGCTCAAGTACTAAAGCCATGAAGATACCATAGATTACTATAGTAATGTTATTACCCACCAATAGGGTAATGATGAATTTGGATGGGCCTTTATAGAATGTCGAAAGAATTTTAGCGGAGTAGGAGCCTTGTTTTTTATCTAATTCGATTCTGAATTTATCAGCAGATAAAAAGGCTATTTCCATACCCGAGAAAAGAGCGGATAATAGTAGACAAAGGATTATAATCACCAAAGGTATTGTAGCCATAGTCTTACTTTTTAGCTCCTTTGGATTTTATCCTCCCGCTTTTACTGGGAGGAGGGTCTTCAGTATTCTTAGGTTGTTTCATTTTTCTTAATTGATACAAAAATAGTAAACCTACGGAGAACATAAACAACCAATAGGAACTTCCTAGTCCTAAAGTGATTGTTTCCCATACACCAATAATAAAAAGCACTACACAGAGAGAAAAGATAACAACATCTAAAAGTTTCATTATTAGTTTTTTACAGCAAAGCTACCTGTTGGTCTTAATATTCTATACGTTGAGAAATCTTCCGGGGCTTCAAGGCCTTCTCCTTTCAGTATTTCATCCTCTGTTTCTATAGTTACAAATTGATCCGTATAGATTCTTCGTTCGTTTGGTAACCAATTTAACAATTCAGTATTTAATATCTGCTTTTTTACCATACTGTTTATTACAACATCATCTTCCACTGTATATAAAGCTTCTTTTTTGTTGAAATAACCTTTATTGGCTTTTAATGTTGAGGATTGGGTGCCGTCTTTTTCATAAAATATTAGAAATAAGCCGTCTGGATATTCTGCATCTCCATTTTCGAATTGCACTTGGGTATCGGAGGTAATTTTGACTCTAACCTTCGCAGAATCGCTATAATATGTAGTGGTATTGTATGAAATAAGCCATGGGCCATCATAAGGCTCAACCTCATCCATATTTACTGCTTCTCTTTCGCAGGCAATCGAAAGTACAGCCATAAGGAATACTAATAAAAGGGTAAGGTTGCGGTTGTTCATATAAAAAAGGCGGTTAAATCAATGGAGATTTAACCGCTTTTTGTAATTATTTTAAAAATTATCTTTTCTGTAATGTTACTGTCTCGTTGATCCAACAGCCAACTTTAAATTCATCTCCAACTGAGTATCCTCCAGTAAATAACTCCTCGGCAGAAGGAAATTGCTCTTGCATAATAGCCATCATCTTAGAATTACCGCCTTTTTTGAACATCTCATAGGCTGCAATATATACTGCTCTATCTGCTACCCAATCAACTTTACCTGCACACTGATTGAAACTGCTATAGTATAAACTCCCTATAAAAGTATAGGCCTCTCTTTTTGATGGATCTAGCTCAAGTGCCTTGTAATAATGAGCTCTTGCTTGAGGTTTTCTTCCTCTACGTGCTGCGATGTCACCTAACTCAAGATAGCTATCAGCTTTTTTAGAATTATCTTCTGTTAAGCCTGCTGCTTCTGCAAAAAACTTAGAGGCAGTTTCAAAGTCTCCATCTTGCTTGCTTTTTGCAGCGAGCAACCTAGCAATTCCATAGTCAGGTTGTTTTTCAAACACTGCCTGAGAAGCTGTCATAAATAATTCACCGCTCGCACATTTGTTTTGTAAAGAGAAAATTACAATCTGCTTAGCTGTTTTGATATCATCTGGATTAGCAGCGAATTTTGGTCCAAGGGTATTTTGGATAAAATTGCAGTCAATCGTTATCAAATCGTTTAGAAAACCATCAATTTGATTTTTAAACATTTCTAGTTTTTCGGCATCGTAACCAGCCTCTATTTTCTCATTGATAAGAGAGGTAACAAAATCATACTTTTCGATAATTTCTTCGTCACTAAATTGGTCATTTTCAGTTTTGGCTCTTTTCACAATATCAAAATATGCGAAGGTATTACCATCATTCATATTTATACCATTGAGCTCAATTGATCTTTCGAAATCAGCAATAAGGGAAGCATAGCGGGAGGGTACTTCTCTAAAGTACTTATATCCATCCATAGCTTTTCTATCTATAACACTCGCTTCTTCTCCATAATATTGAATTCTAAGATCGTAAAGGATAAGTACTGAGTCTGCCAAGACAAGTCTTCTAGCTGAATCAGTTTCTACATCTGCCAATTCTGAGTAAATATTTACTCCACTTATATAAATGGATTTATTTAAATCTGGCGTGTTTTTCAATAGCCAATGTAATGGCGGCACTGCCAAATCATATTGTCCTGACTTTCTGTAGTCATTCGAAACTATGTATTTCTCTTTTGAAAGTTCGCGTAACTTAGGATCCTCAGGCCAGTTCCAGCCTTGTTGCGCTTGGGCAAAGTTGTTTGAGATTGCCAATACAATGATGGCCATCCACATTTTTCCAAATAAGTTCATAAAGGTCTCCTTTCCATTAGTTAAACCTACTTCTGTAGAACCAGCTTTCATCACCTACTGTGATGCCAAGTCCGATTTTAAAGAACCTCTCAGAAATCATGTTTCCCCCAGTATTTCCGCGGGAACCTACTTTCATTGAAAGACTTAGGTTGTTGTATCTTAATGGTGCAGATAAGCCAAAATTAATGCCAACTTCCTGAACCTGGTTTCCATTCACTATGTAGGGCGTATTCTCATAGGAAAAACCAGCTCTGTAGGTCATTTGGAGCAAATAATTGTTGAGTGCTGTTGCATTTGGAGTGTACTCTCCTCCTACGGCGAAGGATGAACTGCGTGCAAGAGTTCCTGCGGATAGATTATCGGTAGCATACTGTGACCAATCTGATACATGATACTCAGCTCCCACCAAATAGTTAACTCTCTTACTAAATGTAGCACCAATGCTCATAGATGAAGGCAGCACAAAATGGCCAGGCTGTTTGGTTAGTATAGTATCACTACTTATTACTATCCCGTCATTGCTACGAACTTGATCTAGCTTTGTGAATTTATTGGTATTTACGTCGGAATCAAAGGAATATGTACCAGCAATGATGATCTGCTTTTGATTTTCTAATGGAATAGTAAACGCTGCTGCTCCTGTTAAATTAACATCAGAATAGGTGATGCGATCGTAAAACTTGGTAGTCACATTAGAAAGCGGAGAGTTCTCATCTGCAATCCTAGTTTCAGTTTCCTCAAGTCTAGTACCAAATAGATAAGAGCCTTTAATCCCTAAGGACACATATTTATTTATTCTTACTCCATTGGAAATATATACTTCGTTAAGTCCGCCTTTCAACTCCGTATCATTGATTATCTGAAAAGATGAACCTTCCAAGGAGCCAATTCTGCGAACACGATGATTTACGGTGCTATAGGGATTTAAACCAAAACTCATCGTCCACCTACTAGGTATTATTGGCAAGCCAAATGCAACATGAGAGAATGTTCCTGAAGTGTAATTTTCGCTCAAGGTATCTTGCATGATTGAACGAGTTTCAATGAAGCCACCAAATTCGAATGTGAAAATATTATTCAAAGGTAATAAGGCAGGGTTAGCTGTATTCAAAAACAAGAAACTACCATTGGCTGTGCCTTTCATTCCCATGCCAGCATTATTCATTAATGCCCCCTTTTGGATATCACCAATTCCCAAATTAGTATATGGAGAACGGGAGCCTTGGGCAAGTGAACTCAAAGTGATAGAGCAGAGGAGGACAACTAGTAGGTTAACTCTTTTTCGTAGATTCATTGTATAATAAAATGCAGTTCAATCCCAATAGCACAAGATTTGGGAGCACAAAGATGGACGATTGCTTTCTTCTTTCAAAAAATTTACCACCACCTCCACATATAATTGTCTTTAAATCAGGATAATCTTCTTTAAATCGGCTAATTAAGCCTTCAATCTCAGCCTCCACACCAAACTTTGCGCCAGCTTGCAAGCAAGTCTTGGTTGTTTTTCCAATGAATTCAGCATTGTCATCACTTGAAACAAGCGGGAGGGAGCTTGTAAATTTATTCATTGCCTTAAGCCGCATTTCCAATCCAGGACTTATTATTCCTCCCATATATTCGCCAGCTTCATTCAAGATATCATATGTAATGCAAGTACCAATATCAATTGCCAAAACATTTTCGTTTGGAAACAATTCCAAAGCTCCAGCCATAGCAGCTACTCGATCCATTCCCAATGTTTCGCGAGTTTGGTAGAGATTCACAAACGGCAACGCTGTTTGATAGCTTAAACGTAATGAATTTTCAAAAATTGGATGAAGTTGAATTTGCTTAACGCTACTTATGATGCTCGGAAAGGTTGAGAAGTTTGATGGTAGCGAGGAAATTAATTCTTCAATCGAACCATATTCCTCCCGCTTTCTTAATTCTTTGCCTTCAAAAGCTGCAATCTTAATAAGGGTGTTACCAATATCAATGGCAAATTGCATATCAATGCTTTTATTTTAAACTTGGAAATCATTTCAAATATAGAACAATCCTTAATCTATGACCTATTTTTCGACATATTGGCAATTCTTATATGTTCCTTTTAGACAAAACTTCAAAACATTAAAATGAACAAGCATTGGAAAATAATCGGACTGATGTCAGGCACTTCTCTAGATGGGCTTGATGTTGCCTGTTGTAATTTTTGGAAGGAAAATAGAAAATGGAACTTTGAAATCGAAAAGGCTGAGACTATTCCATATTCCGAAAGTTGGAAAAATCTTTTAAGCAAGGCTAAAGAGCTTTCGGGTTTTGAACTTGCTATTGCTGATGTTGATTTTGGAAAATGGATGGGGCAACAAGTCTCAGCATTTTCTCAATCCATAGCTAGGCAGGCAGATTTTGTTGCCTCACATGGTCATACAGTTTTCCATCAGCCAAATCGAGGGCTTACTTTGCAAATTGGTTCTGCAAGCCATTTGTCAGTTGAGTCGGGTTTGCCTGTAATTTCGGATTTTCGCTCTATGGACGTTGCAAAAGGTGGCCAAGGAGCACCGTTAGTGCCAATTGGAGATCAGTTGTTATTTGGTGAATATGACTTTTGCCTCAACTTAGGCGGTATTGCGAACGTCTCTACCGAAGTAAATGAACGGAGAATAGCCTATGATTTGACTCCATGTAATATGGGGCTGAACTATGTGAGCTCATGGGCAAAAAAAACGTATGATGAAAACGGAAAAATTGCAAAATCTGGAAAACTAATCGAATCTTTATTTGAGCAGCTAAATAATTTGCCTTTCTACTCACAAGACTATCCTAAAAGTCTTGGATCAGAGTGGTTTGAACAGCAAATATTGCCTTTGATTGAGTCCTATCCAACAAACCCTAGTGATACATTGCATACTTTGGTGCATCATAGTGCATATCAAATTGCTCAAGGCTTGCTGAACCTGAAAGCAGCGGGAGGAAAAATTCTTTCAACTGGAGGAGGTACGCATAACGCATTTTTTATTACTACCCTTCAAGGTTATTTAGGTGAAAATTTCACCTTAGAAATACCGTCTGCCGAAATAGTAGATTTTAAGGAGGCCTTAATTTTTGCTTTCCTTGGATTGTTGAGAGCTGAAAATCAGATCAATACTTTGGCAAGTGTGACGGGAGCCAAAAACGATTCTTCATCAGGTCAAATTTGCGGGAATCTTCTATTTTAATTTTAGTATTTTCGGGTTTGAAAAGAAAATCCATGAAAGACCTATTAAAGAAATTTGAGAATAAAAGTCCTGAAATTGTATTTGAATGGCACGATGCAGAAACTGAGGCCGTAGGTTGGGTTGTAATAAATTCCCTACGTGGTGGTGCTGCTGGCGGCGGAACTAGAATGCGTAAAGGCCTTGATCGTAAAGAGGTTGAAGCACTTGCTAAAACCATGGAAGTGAAATTCACTGTGTCGGGTCCACCAATAGGAGGAGCAAAATCAGGTATCAATTTCGATCCATCCGATCCACGAAAAAGAGATGTTTTAGTTCGCTGGTACAAAGCTGTAATTCCACTGCTCAAGAATTACTACGGCACTGGTGGAGATATGAATGTGGACGAGATTCATGATGTAATTCCAATTACAGAAGATTTTGGACTTTGGCATCCACAAGAGGGAATAGTAAATGGCCACTTCAACCCAAGTGAGAGATTAAAAATCCATAAAATTGGACAATTAAGACAGGGTGTTTCAAAGGTAATTGAAGATGCTAATTTTACTCCAGACCAAAAGCGCAAATATACCATCGCCGATATGATAACTGGATACGGCGTGGCTGAATCCATATTCCACTATTATAAATTGTGGGAAAATGATCATAAAGGTAAAACAGCTCTTATCCAAGGCTGGGGAAATGTGGGAGCAGCAGCAGCTTATTACTTAGCAAGGGCGGGTGTTAAAATCATAGGCATTATAGATAGAGAAGGTGGTTTGGTTAATAAGGATGGATTTTCAGCTGAGGAAATTACAAACTTATTCTTGAATCGTGATGGCAATAAGTTGAGAGCGGACAAGATGATTCCTTTTGATGAAATGAATTCGTTGGCTTGGGAATTAGGGGCTCAAATTTTTGTGCCAGCCGCTGCTTCCCGCCTTGTTCGCAAGGATGATCTAAACAAGCTTATTGCAGGAGGTTTAGAATTAATATCCGCGGGAGCAAATGTGCCGTTTAATGATGAAGAAATTTTCTTTGGACCTATTGCTTCATATGCTGATGAACACGTAGCAGTAATTCCAGATTTCATAGCCAATTGTGGTATGGCTCGTGTATTCGCTTATCTTATGAGTGGAGATACTGATATAGAAATTACTGATGAAGCAATATTTAGGGATGTGAGCCAAACGGTTTTTATTGCATTGTCTAAAGTAAACTCTATAAATTCTGAGAATAAAGGACTAATCAAGACTTCTTTGGAATCAGCTTTATCGCAGTTGGTATAATAGGGTATCAGATTATCAAATATTAATTCTGATTTTAATCGAAATTGATAATATTAACCATGAAATTGAAATTAAGCACCAGGTAAACTAAATCTGATACCCTCATGCCTTTGAAGCATCATCTACACATATATATCTATACAGTATTTTTGATTTGCGTACTCGGTATATCAAATTCCGTCTTTGCTGCGGATTTGGATACAAATAGCGCAATGGTAACTATTGAGAATATTGATTCTAATTCGCAAGAACAGGAGGCTGTTGAGGTACATGCTGAGCCCCACGAGGCAGAGCATCCTTCAGCTCCACTATGGTCAGTATTGCCTTTTGTAATTCTGCTATTGATGATTGCCACAGGGCCTTTATTTTATGAGCATTTCTGGCACAAAAACTACCCTATTGTTGCGGTTTCGTTAGGTGCTATTGTTATTATATATTATCTATATGGGCTTCATAATACGCACGGACCCGTTCATGCACTTGCCGAATATGTTCAGTTTATAGCACTATTAGCATCCTTGTTTATAGCATCTGGAGGGATTCTCATTAAAGTTGATAAAAAGTCCACAGCACTTACAAATACTGCTCTATTACTCATTGGGGCTCTTATTTCTAATTTGATTGGTACTACCGGAGCTTCTATGCTTTTGATTAGACCCTTTATTCGATTAAACAAAGGACGAATACAAGCGTATCACATCATCTTCTTTATTTTCATGGTTTCCAATGTGGGTGGTTCATTAACTCCGATCGGTGACCCTCCGTTGTTCCTAGGCTTTCTTAAGGGTGTTCCATTCTTCTGGACTCTGGAGCATAACTTATTTCCTTGGATTTTTGTATGTCTTTTCTTAGCAGGAATCTTCTATTTCATAGATAAGAGAAATAAGGCCGCTTCTCTGGAAGATGAAGAAGATGTAGAAGAATTCACCAACAAAATAACCATTATTGGTCTGAGGAATTTCATTTGGCTTGCAGTGGTAATCGCAGCTGTTTTCCTTGATCCAAATGTTATTGAGGGGGTTCCTTATATAGCCTATGACGGACAAAAATTCTCCTTTCTGAGAGAGATAATCATGCTTTCAGTGGCATTCTTCTCATGGAAATATGCCAATAAGGAAGCTCATAAAGGCAATGAGTTCAATTTCGAACCAATTCGTGAGGTAGCTTTTATATTTATTGGAATATTTGCCACAATGCTTCCAGCTTTGGAGTTAGTGGGAAATTTTGCAAAATCAGAAGGTGGAGCGGCGCTAATAACGCACAATACACTTTATTGGGGTACGGGCTTATTGTCAGGCTTTCTTGATAATGCACCAACTTATCTTAACTTTTTAGCTGCATCAATGGCTGCCGAAGGTGCCGATATCAATATGATTTCACAAGTAAGAGGTTTTGCGGGAGGAGCATATCCGGATAGTATTCTTTCGCTCAAAGCAATATCAATTGCGGCAGTGTTTTTTGGCGCAATGACATACATTGGTAATGGCCCTAACTTTATGGTGAAATCCATAGCTGAACAAGTTGGTGTGAAAATGCCATCGTTTTTTGGCTACATACTGAGATTTTCTATTCCTATACTTCTACCAATATTGGTTGTCGTATGGTTGATTTTCTTTGCCTTTCAGCACTAGCTCGAACACAATTCAGTTAAGGCCGTTTTCTAACTAGGTGAAATTTTATATCTTTTGGGAAATTGATAATTGAGTATGGCACTGTATTTTGTCGATATGGTTTTGTGTGGAGTAGTTTACCTTATTCTGGTGTACTTTATGTTTTTGCTTATGCGTAAAAGAGGCTCAAATGGGAATGGTAGATCAGATGATGGAGATGGGGGCATAAAATTACCAAATAGGCCAAAAATTGACCTCCCGCCAGGGGTGGTTTGGCCAGGCAGCCCAGCTACAAAACTTGAAGAACCTGAGGAAATTCTCTTTTGATCTCTATGAATTACAGTCCTTACAAATACCTTGTAACAATACATTAGCCTCATTGTATTGGTATCCTTCTGGAAGATTTAACTTTGGAATTACAACTGACTCAATACAATTAGTTTCGCCACATTCCAAGCACTTGAAATGGACGTGATCATGATTATGATCATGTGTATCGCAAGCTTCCCTACAAAGAGCGTATTTTGGAGTGCCTTCATCATCCAAGACTTTATGTATGATGCCTTTGTCTAGAAAAGTTCTGAGCGTTCTATAAATAGTTACCCTGTCATAATCTTTACCAACTTTATCTTCTAAAGTAGAATTGGACAATGCATAATCTACATTGATAAAAAGGGATATCACTTCTTGTCTACAAGGCGTCAATCTTAATTTAAAACTCTTCAATAATCCTTCTGCTGCTAGATTTGACATGTAAATGGGCATTATATAATTCAGATGACTAACCAAATTTAGAATATTTTCATTCACCTAAAAATAAAAAAGGAGACCGAAGCCTCCTTTTTTAATTATGATATTTAGTTCTACTTTATTATCTGTAGATAGTAATCTCAGTTCTACGGTTGTTCTGACGACCTTCTCTTGTATCGTTAGTATCAACTGGCTTAGTTTCGCCATACCATTCTGGTCTGATCTTATCAGCAGAGAATCCTTTGCTAATTAAGTAATCCACAACAGCTTTAGCTCTTCTTTCAGATAAGCCCATGTTGTAAACTTCAGGACCAGTGCTATCAGTATGTCCAGCAAGGATTATGTAAGATACATTAGCTTCTTGTAGGTACTCATAAGTTCTGTCAAGTTCTTCTTTTGATTCAGGACGTAAAGTAGATCTATCGAAGTCGAATAGGATCTTAGTAGTGCTTAGTATAATGATTTCAGGTTCTGGGCAAAGATCTTTGTTAATCTCTTTGAATACTTCAGAAGCTTCAATATTTAAGCTTTCAGAGAATGCTTTATGACCTTCAGCATTTGTTGAGATAGTATAGTTATGACCTGACTCAACTAATACTGAATAAGCACCAGTGTTAGCGTCTGACTGAGCAGTGTAAGTTTTGCCATTTGCAGTTAGTGTTACAGTCGCACCAAGCGGTTTGCTAGCATCACAGTTTGACAATACACGACCTTTAACCTCAACCATTGCAATATCTTCAGCAACTTCTGGTCTCAATGTGTAAATATCTGCATTTACTCCATCTTCACCGATTGCAAGGAACCCATACTCAGACCACTCTGGGTGAATGTAGTATGCATTTTCTTGGTGGTTGTTTACAAATGGACCTAAGTTTTCTGGTTCTGACCAGTTCGTCCAAGTATCATCAAGTCTAGTAGTTTTGTAAACGTCACCATTTCCGTAACCTTCATGGCCATTAGAAGTGAAATATAGAGTAACGTTATCTTGAGCTAAATATGGAGTTACCTCATCACCTTCAGTGTTAATAACACTATCTAAATTCATCGGATAAGTCCAAGTACCTTTTTCTCTGTCTTTCAAGAACGAAACGTATAGATCTCTTCCTCCAAATGTTTCGTCCATGTCAGATGAAATAATCATCGTTTCCTTGTTCTTGCTAATGGTGAAGTTAAATTCTTCATCATAGTTATGGAAATTGATGATATCAAGTTTTGTAGGTTCTCCATAAGTTCCGTCTTCAGACTTCACGCCTTGAGAAACACCAAACTTCATGTTACCTTTTTTGCCATAAACGTTACCAAGAATTACTTCTTCGCCATCTACAGTTACGTCTGCGATAAAGTTAAAGCCAGGGTTGTTCATTGGTTCACCAATGTTAACAGCTTGTCCCCAGTCATCACCTTGACGATCTGCATACCAAATGTCCACACGGTCAGTAACACCACCAATGTTTTCTGGGTGGTTTCTTCTACTGAAGTAAAGTCTGTTTCCGTCAGGAGTAAGGATTGGGTTGATTTCGTGGTAATCTGTAGTATTTACGCCGTCACCTAACATAGTTGGAGCAAAGCTTATTTTAGCAGAGTTTGTAATACCAATGCCATCAATGCCTTTTTGGCCTGATACTTTCGAGCCGTCAAGAACAACCTTGATGGCAGAAACTTCGAAAGAACTACCGCTTGGCATAGTTGCCGCAGTCATTTTCTTTCCATTTTGTGACATTGCATTATACTTTCTTAAAGGGTATTCTCTACCATTAGCATCGTAACCGTAAATCTCAGAAATAGAACCGCCGTTCATGGTTTCGCTGATGATTACTTGTTTTACAACTAATGGAGTTTCAAATCCAACTTTAATAAATTCTTTGCTATTGTCACCTGCGGGGCTCCAGAAAACTGGTTCTGTGTTGCCGTCAGGGATCATTCCGGGTCTGCCTAGAGCATAATCTTTCTGAAAATCGAGTGACCTTTCAGAAGATGCTTCCATTACGGTGCTGGCCCATTGCACGTTTTGCGAATAGGCCTGCAAGAAACCCATCAAAACCAAAAAAGTGGTAGCAATTTTTCTCATAGTAATATGGTGATTTGTGATGTTACGTATTAAAAGGTTAAAATTAAATCAAAATGCAACTTAAACAAACCTTTTGGACAAATTTAATAAGAAGTAAAATTCCTTCAATGGGTTTAAGTTGATTTTATTTTCTATATAAATACTGTATTGAAGGTACGCATTTTCAGTCTAATTGCAATTGTAGTCTCACTAGATTGCTATATGTACCTTCATCATTTCTTGATAATTCTTCATGAGTTCCTGCCTCAATTACTTGTCCATCGGCTAATACATAGATTTTATCAACTTTTCTGATAGTTGCCAATCGATGGGCGATTATCAGGGTTGTTCTATTTTTCATCAATTCATCTAATGCCTTTTGAACCAAAAATTCTGATTCTGCATCCAATGAACTTGTCGCTTCATCTAAGATTAATATTTTTGGATTTTTTAAAATAGCTCGGGCAATTGCAATTCTTTGTCTCTGCCCCCCACTCAATTTCACCCCCCGCTCACCTACCAAGGTGTCCATGCCCTCAGGAAATGAATTGATAAAATCTAAAGCGTATGCTTTTTCAGCTGCCTTTTCAATTTCCTCTTTACTCGAACCGGGTTTTCCATAAGCAATATTTTCACCGATGCTCCCTCCAAATAGCAATACCTCCTGCGGCACTATTCCAATGTTTTTTCGGTATGCAGAAACTGGTAAATCATTAATTTGATGTCCATCTATAGTAATTTCACCTGATGTGGGAACATAAAACTTCATCAACAATTGCATTATGGTTGACTTGCCAGCTCCACTTTGCCCAACTAAGGCGACTTTTTGCCCTTGGTTAATCGTCAAATCCACGCCCTTAAGTACTTCTATATCCATTCTGGTCGGGTATGTAAACCTGACATTATTGAATTGAATGCGACCCTCCAAAGGAATTATTTCCTCCATACCTGATTTCTCAAGCTCCTCGCCTTCTTCATCCAAAATCTCAATTACTCTTTCCGATGCGCCAATGGCTTTTTGGATTTGACCATACAAATCTCCCAATCCAGCTATTGAGCCACCAATAAAGGTTGTGTATAGAATAAATGACAATAGGTTGCCCACACTTATCTCGCCAGTCGAAACTAATGAAGCCCCGTACCACATCACACCAACGATTCCACCAAATAGCGCAAAAATGATAAATGAAATAAATGCTCCTCTATAGTTTGCCGCTTTTAATGCGATTTTAACCACTTTGGTCAATGCAGAATCGTACCTTCGTGTTTCAAACAGCTCACTTGTGAAAGCCTTCACCGTTTGTATGCTTACTAAAGTTTCCTCTACAATCACATTAGCTGCGGCCAATTCATCCTGCGTCTTTTTAGAAAGAGATCGGATAAACTTCCCGAAGACGAATGCTACAATTACTATAACTGGAAATGTAGCCAACATAAATAAAGTAAGCTGAGGGGTTGTGTAAAAAATAATAAATACACCAACAAGGAGAGTTAATATTTGTCTGAGGAACTCGGCTAAGGTGATAGAAAAAGTATCCTGAAGTTGAGAAACATCAGAAGTAATTCTACTAAATAGTTCACCAGTCCTGCGTTTATCATAAAAACCAAGTGGGAGGGAAAGTAGACGAGAGTACAAATCGAGTCTTATATCGGCCATAGATCTTTCGCTCACTCTGGCGAACAAATACACTCGAAAAAAGGAAAAGAAACTCTGCACCAATAAAACTCCCAATAACAAAAGGGCAATTTGATTGACATCATTTATGTACCAATCCGAATTACCCGAAGCCGCATCCACCAGCCTGCCTGCCAATTCTGGAAATGCTAGTAAGGTAAGACTTGATAGAAGTAGAAAAACTAGCCCAAGGACAAATTTACCCATGTAGGGTTTCATGTAATTGAATATCCTACTTAATTTACCTAAAGCAGCTTTATTTACAGGGCGCTTTTCAGAATCGGACAGCTTATTTGATTTTTTTGCCATTGAGGCTACTTAATTTTTTGAAAAGGCAGATTTAATTTGAGCCAACATCAACTTTTCCTTTTGCCAGAAAAATGAGAATTGACCAAAAACAAACCCGTACAATAGCAATAGAGTTTGGTAAGTGGGTAAAGTGATGAGAATAAAAAAACCAATTCGGCCAATTAAACTCATATTATCACTTAAATTAAAGAAATTGTAAATCCATACTTTCACAGTCACAGTAGTTAGTCCAGTCAGTGCAAATACAATTAGCACGAGCACCACTTGAAAAATGCTTTTCAACTTCCATTTGCTTTGGAGCTTTGTTAGAATGGAATCCCTCCCGCCGTTTTCCTTTGTGTTTTCCATGAATTGAGAATTCCTTAGCTCAGGCAAATTTACCTACAATACTCATTCATTCACAATTATTACATAATCCTTTTGCCATTTAAGGTATTTAATCGCCAAATTCATTTATTGAACTTGGAATTCTCCTTAACTTGAAGAAAATTGTTAGCTCAATAATCAAACTCATGAGTCAGAATAAACGAATATTAATAGCACTTGATTTTTCTAAAATGGATAAGGTGCTTATCAAATATGCTAGCCTATTAACTAAGCTAATTCCTGTGGAAGCAATGTATTTTGTGAATATTGCTGAAAATCTCGAGGTTTCTGATGAGGTGAGAACGCGCTATCCTGATTTGAATGTGCCAGTGGATGAAGTCATCAAAAAGGAGATGGAAGAGCTGATTGCCAAGTCTGATTTCAATTTGAAAGAAGTTAATAGCCAAATTTTAGTGAGGGAAGGAACTAAGGCTGATGAACTGCTAAAACTTGGTAAGCTAAAGAACATCAATCTTACGATTGTAGGTCGAAAAAATTCATTGAGAGGTACTGGACATGCAGCTAGACAGCTTACCCACAAATCTCAATTCTCTGTGTTATTTGTGCCAGAAGATTGTAGACTATCGATTTCTAAAATTCAAGTAGCGGTAGATTTTTCTAAGCACTCAGAGATGGCAGTGAAAGAGGCAGTTTACTTAGCAGATAGGGCCAAAGCAGAACTATTTTGCCAAAATGTATTCATAGTGCCAAAGGGTTTCTACAAAACTGGAAAATCCTATGAAGAATTCTCTGAAATAATGCGAGGACATGCCGAAAAGGACATGGAAAAAATGTTAAAACCGTACAGTAATTCAGGAGTAAAAATACATAAGATATTTACTCTGGATGATGATAAAAGACCTTCAGATAAAATTACTGAGTTGGCAAATGAAGAAAACATTGACTTGATAATTCTTGGCTCCAAAGGCAGATCTGGTGCGGCTTCTGTATTGCTTGGTTCAGTTGCCGAAAGGTTGCTTACTTTCCAACCAAACAGTGCTATTATGATCCTAAAAGGCGAAGGTGAGAATATGAGCTTTTTGGAAGCTTTTTTTAAGATATAAGCTAGTCTTTTGAGAATTTGGAGTCCACTGTGTACCAAACACTATCCTGCGCAATTATTTTTTGACCAATAGCTATTTGAAAGTTATCAAGTATGATTTTGCTGTTAAGTTCAGCAAAGGAAATGTCAAACACTCTCTCAGAATGATATACATAGTTTTGATCCTTGACAATCCATTTGGCATGCAAGAGCTGCTTATTGCGGGAGGTAAACTCTGCACTTATAATATTTGGTGATTCTGATTCTTTTGCTGTGAGGGCAACTATTTTATTTCCTTCCCTATCATTGTGTTTTTCTATATTAAAAACTCCACGATAAGCAGGTTTATTCAAATCATACTGAAGTAAAAGACTCATTTCCTCATAGAACGTCGCACTGTCAGCTTGGATGATTTGTTCTTCAATACTTCCATTGGTGTTTACTTTTTTCACCAATTTCATTCGCTCTTCCAAGTTGTTTTGGATAGCTATTCGGATAGCGTTTGGCACATCTGGATAATCCTTTTCCGCAGAAGAGATTTTTGGATCAGGCGATTGGCAAGCCAGAAACGCCAAAGTAAACAATAATATAAGAGAGAAGGATTTTATCATATCAAGCAGGTTCCTGTCATTTCATTGGGAATTTCAATACCCATCAAGGTAAGTATAGTTGGCGCCAAATCTCCCAATTTACCATCATTCAATTTACCATTGAATTCACGATCAAGCAAAATGCATGGAACGGGGTTGGTGGTATGGGCTGTATTTGGAGAGCCATCAGGGTTTATCATCATGTCAGAATTGCCATGGTCTGCAATAATGACGATTGAGTAATTATGTTCCAATGCAGTTTCGACCACAGATTGTGCGCAAGCGTCCACTACCTCACAAGCTTTTACCGCAGCTTCAAATACACCTGTATGCCCTACCATATCTGGATTTGCAAAGTTTAAGCAAATAAAATCTGTTTCCTCCCGCTCCAATTTCGGAATGATTGCATCTCGAATATCCATTGCACTCATTTCGGGTTTCAGATCGTAAGTGGCTACTTTTGGGGAAGGACACATTATTCTTTCTTCTCCTTCAAAAGGCACTTCTCGACCTCCAGAAAAGAAAAAGGTCACATGCGGATATTTTTCTGTCTCTGCTATCCTAATTTGATTTCTTCCTGCTTTGCTTACTACTTCTCCCAAGGTATTTTTCAGATCGTCTTTAGTGAAAATTGAATGGACATTTCGAAAACTATGATCGTACTGGGTGAGGGTAACATAATGTAGCGGGAGGGTTTTCATTCCAAATTCTGGAAAATCTTTCTGCGTGAGCACTTCAGTTATTTCCCTACCTCTATCAGTTCGGAAATTGAAGCATATCACTACATCATTCTCTCTTATATTACCCACTCGATTTCCTTTAATATCTACAGGAATTAAAGCAGGTAAAAATTCATCAGTTACTCCTTTATTATATTGCTCTTGTATGGCTTGCTGCAAATTGAGTACAGCTTCTTCTTTGGGCGGATTGGACAAGCACAATGCATCGAATGCAATTTTCACTCTTTCCCAGCGCTTGTCTCTATCCATGGCATAGTAGCGCCCTACTACCGAGGCAATTTTTACCTGAGTCCCTTCAATGGCTTGTTCAAGTTCTTGAATATAGTGTAAGCCGCCTTTTGGGTCAGTATCTCGCCCATCAGTGAATGCATGTATAAAAATTTGATCAATATGATTTTCAACGGCAATTTTACATAGCCCTATCAAATGGTCTATATGCGAATGAACGCCTCCATCGGAAAGTAATCCCATCAGATGTAAAGCTCTTCCAGGTTTTTTCGCTTCATGTAATGCATCTATCAGTACAGCATTACTTCTAATTTCACCTTCTTGAATAGACTTATTTATTTTTACCAGATCCTGATATACTATGCGACCAGCACCAATATTCATGTGACCTACCTCAGAATTTCCCATTTGTCCATCTGGCAAGCCCACGAATAATCCCGAAGCTTGTAATTTGCTATTGGGGTATTTTTCATATAGACCATCTATAAATGGAGTATTGGCTGCATCTATTGCGGAGACACTTTTATTGCTGGCTATTCCCCAGCCATCGAGAATCATAAGTAATACTTTCCTATTCATGTTTCAAAGATACAGCTCGTTTATTAAATTTGACTTATAGCTCGTTTTTCGATTCTAAGGACATTTTTTGCAAATGGCACAGTTTTAGACAAATGATTATTTTAAAAACCTCATAATTATGCATTTACACAATAGAAGTTTAGTATATCTAACAAGTTTTTTGCTCATAAGTTTTCTATTCACCCAAAATGCAATTGGTCAAAATGCTGTGTTAACTCAAGCGGGCAATCTGATAAAAAGTGGCAACTCCAAAGAATTGGTTAAAATGCTCCATGATAGGGTAGATATTACCATTGACAAGGATCAGCAGACTTTCAGCAGCGCCCAAGCGGAGTTCGTCCTAAAAGATTTTTTTCAAAAGAATCCTCCAATTAGCTTTCAAATAATTCACGAAGGTGGCCCAAAAGATGGTCTTCAATATGTGATAGGAAAGTATGCTTCGACCAATGGGAATTTTAGAGTTTTGGTACGAGTGCGTAAGGTTAATGATATATATAAAATTTATAATTTAGACTTCAGCCGAGAATAAGTAAATGAACTGGAAAACACTCCCTTACCTTTCGCAAGAAGGTATCAATGATTTTATCGAATTAGCTCTAAAGGAAGATATTGGTGATGGTGATCATACTTCTTTAGCCTCTATACCACCAGGAGCCAATGAAATGGCTCGCTTACTTTGCAAGGATGATGGCGTCGTGGCTGGGGTAGATTTGGCCGAAATGATTTTTAAGAGACTAGACACAAGACTTAATGTGCAAATCCTAAAAAAGGATGGCTCTAGAATGAGTAAAGGTGAAGTGATATTTCTAGTAGAAGGTCCTGCCGCTAGTATTTTAACGGGAGAGCGATTGGTGCTCAATTGCATGCAAAGAATGAGTGCAATTGCCACGTATACTTACAAATTGAATCGATTGATAAATCATACAAAAGCCAGGCTTTTGGATACACGCAAAACTACGCCTGGATTCAGAATGATTGAAAAGTGGGCAGTTGCTATTGGTGGAGGTGTAAATCACCGATTCGGTTTATTTGATATGATACTGTTGAAAGATAATCATGTTGATTTTTGTGGTGGGATATCAAAAGCTATACGAGCTACCAAGACCTACCTCAAAGAACATGGCAAAGATTTAAGGATTGAAATTGAAACTCGATCAATTAATGAAGTAAAAGAAGTGCTAGATGAGGGTGGAGTTCATAGAATCCTTTTAGATAATATGAAGCCTGAGATGCTTTTAGAGGCTGTTGGATTGATAAGAGGTAGGTTTGAAACCGAGGCATCTGGTGGAATTACCGAAGCCAATATTAAAGCAGTAGCCGAAACGGGTGTAGATTATATTTCGGTTGGTGCTCTTACTCATTCATATAAGAGCTTAGATTTAAGCCTCAAAGCAGTTGGTTCTTAATCGAATATTTATTTCTTGAATTCCTTTTAAAATCGGATATTTGCAAGCCTTTTTAAGAGCAAGAAATTAAATACAATTGTAATGATCGTTAAAACGAAAAAATATAAGCTGGAAACCAGCACATTTATAAAATTAGGTCTCAAGAATATTCTAAAAGAGCAATGGTGGGTATGGCTCATCTTTATCGCCATTTGCGCGATGACTTTCGTTGTTCCATCTAATTGGTGGTGGATAGGTGCTCTTATCGCTTTAGCGCTTTATTGGTTGTTTTGGCTTATTCAGTTTGCCGGAGTTACCCAAATGGAGCAAACCAAAATGCTATTTGAGAAACTGAGCTATCAGATCACCAGTAAGGATATTATCATTTGGGTGAATACCAAACAAGGGATGCCGGTGACTTGGGATAAAATCAAAAAAGCTGAAATCAAAAAGGATGCTTTTCTATTCGTTTTATCTAAAGCACAATTTATCTATTTGCCCTTTCGAATTTTCAATACAGACAATGAAAGAAAATTTGTAGAAACAATTCTTCGTAGGAAAGAATTAACAAAGTAAGGGGTTAAAAAGATGAAAATATTTGGGCTGTCTCTATTTGGGACAGCCTTTTTTATAGCCAATTTTCAGCAAGGTAGCTTGAGGTATAGCCCTTATCGCTTTTGATCATTTCGTCGGGAGTGCCTTCGAAAACCACATACCCTCCCGCTTCCCCACCTTCAGGGCCGAGGTCTATTATCCAATCTGCAGATTTTATTACCTCCATATTGTGTTCAATTATGATAGCTGAATTTCCCTGATCTACTAAGGCATTTATAGCGCCCAATAGCTTTTTGATATCATGGAAATGCAGCCCGGTAGTTGGCTCATCGAATATAAATAGTATATGATCTTTGCTTGTTTTACCACTTCGGCCAAGGAAAGAAGCCAATTTCACTCGTTGGGCTTCACCACCAGAAAGAGAATTTGAAGATTGACCCAAGCGAATATACCCTAAACCTACATCTTGAAGTGGTTTCAGTTTATTGATAATTGACTGCTGAGCTACAAAAAAGATGAGTGCTTCATCAACAGTCATTTCCAATACTTCAGAAATATTCTTGTTATTATACACCACATCCAAAATCTCGGATTTGAATCGCTTACCCTTGCAACTTTCGCATGTGAGGTAAATATCTGCCATGAATTGCATTTCGATTTTCACTGTTCCCTCACCTTGGCAATCTTCACAGCGCCCTCCATCTACATTGAATGAGAAAAATGCAGGCTTATATGCTCTTTGTTTGCTCAAAGGTAGCTCAGCATAAAGTTGTCGAATTGCGTCATAAGCTTTTACATATGTTACAGGATTGGATCTGGAAGATTTGCCAATTGGGTTTTGATCTACAAATTCGATCTGACTTACTCTTTTATAATCACCTTCCAGCTTATCAAACTTGCCTGTAGCTTCTGCTCCGACACCTAGTATTTTAGCAATAGAAGGGTGCAAGATCTTTTTGATCAAAGTAGATTTGCCCGAACCACTTACACCAGTAATCACTGTGAGGATGTCTAAAGGAAACTGAACGTCGATACTTTTGAGATTATTCTCGCGAGCGCCTCTTATTATAACAGCGTCTTTCCATTGACGGCGGGAGGATGGCGGGAGGATCTTCTCGGTTCCATTTAGATATTTGGCAGTCCATGAAGCGGATGAAGCTTTAAGTTCATCCATTGTCCCTTGAAACACCAAATTCCCACCATGATTTCCGGCATCAGGCCCAATATCTATAATCTGATCCGCAGCATGCATTACTTTTTCTTCATGCTCCACCACAATCACCGTATTGCCAATATCCCTTAGCGACTTCAAGACCCCAATAAGTCTATCAGTATCTCTAGGGTGCAGTCCAATGCTTGGCTCATCCAAAATATACATGGATCCTACAAGTGCGCTACCCAAGGAAGTCGATAATTTAATACGCTGAAACTCTCCACCAGACAAAGTGGAGGTAAGTCTATTTAATGTAAGATAGCCCAAACCAACTTGCTCCAGAAACCCAATACGGTTCTTTATTTCAGTTAGAATTCTCTTCGCGACCTTTTCTTGAAATTTGTTGATATTTAAGGAGTCAAAAATTTCTGCAAGCTTATCGATTGGCTTTAATACCAAGTCGGTAATCGAATACCCATCAATTTTAACAAATGCAGCATCTTTTCTCAACCTACTTCCTCTACAATCAGGGCAGACAGTTCGGCCTCTGTATCTAGATAGCAATACTCGATATTGGATCTTATGTGTTTTTGACTCCAAATGGGCAAAGAAAGCATTTATACCATCGAAATACTTATTGCCATCCCATACAAGTCTTTGTTGCTCCAAAGTGAGCTCATTGTATGGCCTATGAATTGGGAAGTCAAAATGAATCCCATTCTTCACTAAGGGTTGTTGCCAGTTTGCAAATGATTCAGATCGCCACGGCAATACAGCGCCTTCATATATACTTAGGCTCTTATCTGGTATCACCAAATCTTCATCTATTCCCAGCACCTTACCAAAACCTTCGCAAGTTTGGCATGCACCATATGGATTGTTGAAGCTAAAGAAATTTACGCTTGGTTCTTCAAACACAATTCCGTCCAGCTCAAATTTGTCTGAAAATACTCTTTGCTTGCCATCAACTATTAGGATGATGCATGTACCTTCTCCTTCGAAAAATGCTGTTTGGATTGAATCCGAAGTTCTAAAAATAGCATCTTCATCCTCCTTATTTACAACACCTCTATCAATCAGAATTTCAATTCTATCCTTCTTGCCTAATTTTAGATTTTCATTAAGCAAATCTTCGACAAAGGAAACTTCTCCATTCACCATCACCCTAGAGAAGCCCTTTTGCAAAAGCAATTCAAGTTCTTTTTTGAGGGTTCTTTCCTTACTAAGCTTTAATTCGCAAAGCACCAAAAACTTTGTTCCAAGCTCATGTTCCAGTAGGAAATTGACAACATCTGCAACGGAGTCTTTTTTGACTATCTCTCCAGATTTCGGAGAATAAGTAATCCCAATTCGTGCAAAAAGAAGTTTGAGGTAATCATAAATCTCCGTGCTTGTACCCACTGTAGATCTAGGATTACGATTACTTACCTTTTGTTCAATAGCAATTGCAGGTGAAACACCCCTTATAAAGTCCACTTCAGGTTTTTGCATTCTGCCCAAGAATTGTCTCGAATAGGCACTTAGGCTTTCTACATACATTCTTTGTCCTTCTGCAAAAAGCGTATCAAAGGCCAAGGAGGATTTTCCTGAGCCCGAAAGCCCGGTAATTACCACAAGCTTATTGCGTGGAATGGCAACAGAAAGATTTTTAAGATTATTGACACGAGCCTTATGGATAATAATAAACTCTTTCGGGTCTATTACTTCCGGGTCGAATGGTTTTAGTTCCAATTTTGAATCGAGCATACTGTGATACAAAAATACGTTTTAGCAAATGGTTTCGGATATTATTTCACATTTTTTGCAGCAGAGTTTTTGCGTATCGCCGATTTCCACTGCTTAATAATGTTGCAGAAATCAGTATAGAAGCATTTTTTTTATTAAGTATTCCAAAAAAACATTTAAAAAATTTTGCAAGTATGCATTGAAAGGATACATTTGAGCCTATTTAATTTTTTTACTTCTCACTCTAAACCAGACAATATGATATAAAGCTCTACGTTTACTAAAAGTACAAACACATGAGAGATTATGGTTTGAGCGACAGCCAACTGCTGGCGCTTTACAAGAATGGTAACGAAGATGCTTTTGCTCAGCTGGTTGAACGCCACAAGAACAAAATTTTCACCACCATCTATCTGATTGTAAAAGATCAGTACATAGCGGAAGATTTATTTCAGGAAACCTTCATTAAGGTGATTAACACCATTAAGTCTGGAAGGTACAATGAAGAAGGCAAGTTTTTGCCGTGGGTTCAAAGAATTGCTCACAATCTTGCGATAGATCATTTTAGAAAAGCGAAACGCTATCCTACCATTATTATGGAGGACGGTTCTTCAGTATTCAATACACTTGAATTTACTGAGGAATCATGGGAGAATGTTCAGATTCGAAATGACACTAATGCAATGTTGAAACGCTTTATCAAAGAGTTGCCTGATACGCAGCGGGAGGTATTGGTAATGCGCCATTATATGGAAATGAGCTTTCATGAAATTGCCGAATCCACAGGTGTTAGTATTAACACTGCCTTGGGAAGAATGCGCTATGCACTGATTAACTTAAAGAAAAAAATGGTTAAACATAATATAGCGTATGATCAAAACATCTACCCAAAATGACATTGTCAGATACATTTATGATGAAACAAACTCAGAGGAGAACCAGCAAATAGAGCTTTCTCTATTGGTTGATCACGAGGTGATCGATCAGTACAATGAAACTCTTTCAGCTGTGAGTAGTCTGAGAAATTTTAGCGCAAGTCCGTCTGATAGATGTGTGGAATCGATTTTAGCGTATTCAAAAAATACTAACTTGCATTCGGTTTAAAAACGAATTAGAATGCGAAAATCAGATCGGTACAAAGCACTGATCGAGTACTTTTCCAACGAAATGCCGGAACCTGAAACAGAGTTGGTCTATGCCAACTCTTATCAGCTCCTTATTGCCGTAATTTTAAGTGCTCAGTGTACAGACAAGCGAGTGAATATGGTCACTCCAGCCTTAATAGAAAGATTTCCAACCCCAGAGTCTCTTGCTGTTGCTCACTTCGATGAGGTGTTTCCTTATATTCGGTCTATTAGCTACCCGAATAATAAGACCAAGCACATTATCGGAATGGCCAAACTATTGGTGGACGAATTTGGAAGTGAAGTCCCCGGTAGAATGGAAGATCTCATCCGATTGCCCGGTGTTGGTCGCAAAACCGCCAATGTGATTTTATCTGTTATTTATAATCAGCCAACCATGGCTGTAGATACGCATGTATATCGTGTTTCGCGACGAATGGGGCTTGTACCACTTACAGCTAAAACTCCCCTGGAAGTAGAAAAGCAATTAGTAAAGCATATACCAAAAGAGCTCGTTCCCAAAGCTCACCATTGGTTAATATTGCATGGCCGATATATCTGCTTAGCTCGGACTCCCAATTGCAAGGCTTGTAAGTTGAGTTTTATGTGCAAGTATTTCGAAAAGCAACAGAGGACTTTAGCATAACCTCCCGCTTTTTTGTTTTTATCTTTCGCACATGAAGAGAATTACCATTATCCATCAGTATTTTAAAACACCTGAAGATGGTGGTGGTATTCGTTCATGGTATTTAGCAAAAGGCCTTGTTGAAAGAGAATTTGAAGTCACTGTAATTAGCTCTTGGAATAAACCTGAATATCAAGAGCTCTTTATTGATGGTATCAAAGTTATCTATTTGCCTGTTCCCTATCACAATCAATTTAAATTTTGGCGACGTGTAAAGTCATTTGGAATATTTGCCAGAAAAGCATATTCCACTGCAAAATCACTTTCTCCAAAAACAGATTTATTTTATTTAATTACTACCCCACTTTCTGTGCCTGCATTGGGCTTGTTATTGAAAAAACCATTCCTCGTGGAGGTGGGTGATTTATGGCCAGATGCACCAATTGAACTAGGTTATATTCGAAATCCCGTCTTAAAGTCTTTGTTGTATAATTTAGAAAGAAGAATTTATACAAATTCCGCTGGTATAATAGCTCTTTCTTCATCAATTGAAGAGGCAATTCACAAAAAACTTGGCGCTATTAAAAAGCCATTAACGACGATTACAAATTTTGCTGATGTAGAATATTTTAATTGTAAGCGGGAGGTTAAAAAGGACGAGGTGGATATTTTTCAAATAGGTTATATTGGTGCTATGGGTCGGGCTAATGGCTTGGAAATGCTTTTGGATGTTGCTGCAATAGCTATGGAAAAGGCAGACAAAATAAGGTTTGTTTTGATGGGAGAAGGATCTGAGAGAGTAGAGCTGATGGAGAAAACAAAATCACTCAATCTAAATAATGTCGAATTCATAGATCATAGCTCAAAATGGCGAGCAAAAGAGCTTTTGGAAGCTTCGGATGCCGCATTTGTTTCATATGCGCCATATTCAATTTTAACTACTGGCAGTCCCAATAAGCTTTTTGATGGGTTGGCAGCTGCAAAATTAATTATCCTAAATTTCAATGGCTGGATGAAAGATTTAGTAGAAGCAAATGATTGTGGGTTTGCCTACAATTCCGAACACCCAGAAGAGTTTTTTGAGAAGATTGAACCATTCTTAAATAGCTCAAACAGACTTGAAGAGGTACAAAGGAATGCAAGAAGATTAGCAGTAGAGAAATTTGATAGAAGGCTTCAAATAGAAGCAAGTATACAGTTTATTCAAAACTTGCCAGGACGATAGGAAGAATTCGAAAATATTGACTCGCTATTTTCAGTATTCATCAACTCTTGCACAGTGACTGTCTCGTTTTTGGCCATGTATGCATTTACGATTTTCCAGCCAAGCCAAGCACCAATTCTACCAGGGCATCTTCTGCCTATTTCAGCAACAAAAGGTCTTTCGCCCATATATTTATTTTTCTCAAAATGGCTTGATTCATACAGAAGCTGCTTATCAATAAAATGTGCCCAGATTACTCCTTCATTCTCTTTAATATCCGCTACTTGCTCGCTGGTGTAGGCAATAATATTTGCATCAGGTTCTGCTGGTAATATCAGCTTAGTGAAATAATATGCCTTTCCATAAGAAATCATTTCGCTGAGCATTGTATTCTCAGTGAGATCAAGTTCATTGAATCTATCCGATATAAGCGTGATAATGGCAGGAATGATATATTCCTTATTGTAGCGTTGGAGAATATAGTTGGGGACATCAATTGGGCGGAATTTGGCATCTTCGCCTAAGAAAAAATCAAGACCTATAACTACCAAACTGTCTGTAACCAATAAGTCACTTCCCATTCCGGTAATCATAGTATATACCTTTGGTGGCTCAAATGTGGGATACAATACTTTAATTCTCTTAAAAGCTTCTTCAAGTTGGCTTTCAAAACCATCCATGTCTGCAAAAACACGTTGGGTTTCGTCATAGAGTTCAGCGATTGCAGGATCGTACCTCATCTTGTGTAATTGCTCAATTAACTCGATGTCATCTGGGGTATATCCTAAAAATTGGGTAGCGACATCTTCGTGTGTAACAAGGAAATTGAGAATATCTTCTTGGGTTTCAAGCTGAAAAAAATCTTTCTCCAACCGCGTTATTTCTACATCGAGACTTACATTGCTGGTATCAATGGGGTCAGTTTCGGTAGTGCAAGCAACCGAAACTGACATTCCAATGATTAAAAAAAGTAATAGATTTTTGCGCATTATTCAGCAGACTCTAGCTGCATTTCAACTTCTTCACCAAACTTGTTGATGAATTTGTATTCTGATAGGCCTAACGATGAATCTTGTACTATTCGTATCCATCTGTTGTATTTCAAAAACCAACGGGTTCTTTTTGAAGGAAAACCTTTGGTAAAATATGAATACAAATAAGGGTGAACAATTACAGAAACAGACTTTTCATTTTGCTTGAGAAGTAAGTATTCTAAATGTTGCTCAAGTTGATCAGCAATTCCTAAAGTTGCCGATACTTTGCCAGTACCACCACAAGCAGCGCAAAGCTCTTTTGTGGTAATATTCATTTCAGGCCTTACTCTTTGGCGAGTAATCTGCATCAACCCAAACTTAGTAAGTGGGAGGATGGTAAACTTAGACCTGTCTGATTCCATCTCCAATTTCATCTGATCATAGAGCTTACGCTTATTCTCAGGCTTCTTCATGTCAATGAAATCGATAACGATAATACCGCCGATATCTCTTAGACGTAATTGCCTTGCGACTTCATTGGCCGCTTGCATATTTATAGCCAAGGCATTTGCTTCCTGATCTGCTTCGGCGTTTGACTTATTTCCACTATTGACGTCAATTACATGGAGAGCTTCGGTATGTTCTATAATGAGATACCCACCTCCCGCCAAACTTACCGTCTGACCAAATAGTGTTTTGAGTTGTTTCTCGACACCGAGGTGTTCGAAAATTTTGGTCTTTCCAGTATACATCTTGACAATTTTTTCTTTGTCAGGAGCAATTTTGTGGATAAACCCTTTTACTTCATCATAAATTTTTTGATCATCTGTAGTAATACTATCAAATGATTCGTTCAATACATCTCTCAGCAATGAGGATGTACGTCCCATTTCGCCTATAATTTTATCCTTAGGCTGTGCTTTTTTTAATTTAGCGACACCTTCGTTCCAATTTTCAAGTAGTTGTCTGAGGTCTTTATCAAGTAAAGCAACCTCCTTTTTTTCAGCTACAGTTCTAATTATGACACCAAAGCCTTCTGGCTTAATGGATGAAATGAGGCGCGATAATCTTTTTCTTTCTGCCTGCTCCGATATTTTCTTTGAAATATTTACAGCAGATGAAAAGGGCACAAGTACCATGTACCTGCCCGCTAATGATAACTCACATGAAAGTCGTGGTCCTTTTGTTGAAATGGGTTCTTTTACTACCTGAACAGGTATTCTCATACCTTTTGATAAAACTTGGGAAATTTTTCCCAGCTTATCTATGTCTTGGTCTGTCTTGAAACCATTTAGCTTGCCTGTAGCATCTTTATTTCCTTGTACATATTTGGTGTATTTTACCAAAGACTTAAACTGCGGTCCTAAATCCTGATAATGGAGGAAGGCATCCTTTTCGTATCCAATATCAATAAAGGCAGCATTTAGTCCCGGTACTATTTTCCGGACTGTTCCAAGGTAAATATCACCTACTGTAAAACGATCCTCGTCTTTATCGTAGTGATACTCAATTAAGCTTTTGTCTTTTAAAAGGGCTATACGACATCCATCTTGAGCGGAATTAATTATTAGTTCGCTACTCAATGTCGTAAAGGTTTATTGATACATAGAAAAAATATGTGCTCCAATTGGAGCAAAACAGTAAAACCGTGCCTTTAGAAAAAGCACGGTTTTATACCCGAAATCAGGCATTATTTTTTCTTATGTCTGTTCTTTCTTAGACGCTTCTTTCTTTTGTGAGTAGCAATCTTATGTCTTTTTCTTTTTTTACCGCAAGGCATAATATTAATGTTTTTGTTAAAAAATTATTTTAATCTCTCTGTGTATTGATCGATTGTTCTGATCATTTCTGGGTCAGAAACCCTCTCCCTCAATCTGCTGAAGGTTTCCAGGGCTTTTGCATTGTTTCCGGACTCAAGATAACTAATTGCCAGATAAAGTTGGCCTTCTTCATTTTCCGGATTCACTGCTTGGTAGCGCTCAAAGTATTCCACTGCCCTTGGAAATTGCCTCGATTCTATAGAAAGTAATCCCATATTGAATAGAGCAAATTCATTCTCAGGCTCTTGTTCTAACACTTCCCTTACCATCATAATTCCCTGCATAGGCTGCGGCGAATTAACGAGTATAAGACCAAGTCTAGTTTTTGATTCCAAGTCCTCTGGATTTTTTTCAAGCACTTTGCCTAATAAGTCTGATGCCCTGTCGGCATTTGATCTAACTTTTTCGGGTGCTACAGAAAAGCTGTATGCATCGAAATACAAAAAGGCAGCCTGCTTTATATTTGCATCCGTTGGTTGATTGTTAGCCAAGATTCCTGCATAATGAGCTGCACTATCAAAACGACTATACTTTTGATATAAAACAGCCAATTGATTTGCAGCATTATTAATCTCTGAAGCTATAGCACTACTGCTAACTTCATTGCGAAGTTTTGCAATTTCTGCTTTTTCCTCTTCAGTAAAATCCGACATGTGAGCAGGCATGTTAAGACCTGCCTCCATGTCCAATTCTTGGTCAACAGCATTCGCTTGTCTACCTCCCGCATCTTCTTTGTTGTCAACAACTACTTTTGGCAAACTATAAATAATAGCCACCAAAACGACTGAAGCGACAATTAGAATTAGCTGAAATTTTGACATTTGATTTTAAGCGTCTGACGAAAAAATTACTTCCCGTTAGAATTTACCAATTTGCTGCTTTTGATTTTTTCAACAAAAACCTTTGAAGGCTTGAAACTTGGAACATAATGTTCGTCTATTACAATTGCCGTGTTTTTGGAGATGTTTCTAGCGATTTTCTTAGCTCTTTTCTTGTTAACAAAGCTACCAAATCCTCTAACATAAATGTTTTCACCTTTTGATAGAGAGGATTTTACAACAGAGAAAAATGCTTCTACGGTAGTACTAACATCTGATTTGTCTACACCTGTTTTCTCTGCGATTTCTGCGATTACTTCTGCTTTAGTCACTTCTTTTATTCGTTTGAAATTTCCTAATAAACTAAAACCCAAGGATTTTGGGAGGGCAAAGGTACAATGAAGCTTGCTTTTTAAAAAACTATTTGATAAAAATGTAGCTTTGAAGCACTAGATATATTTAAAAACGTGCATGAAAAAAATCGCAGAAAATGATTTTGCCGACATTTTTATTGGCTGGTATTTAGCAAATAAGCGTGATTTACCTTGGCGAAACACAAAAGACCCATATAAAATTTGGCTTTCTGAAATTATTCTTCAACAAACACGTGTTGCTCAAGGCTTGCCTTACTATGAAGCCTTTGTCGAAAAATTTCCCTCGATAGATAAATTGGCTACAGCTGATGAAAATGAGGTTCTGAGGCTATGGCAAGGATTAGGTTATTACAGTAGAGCGAGAAATTTGCATGCCTGCGCAAAGCATATCCACCATGAGTTGAAGAATAATTTTCCTGAAAACTATCAAGAGCTAATAAAACTCAAAGGTGTTGGTCCATACACTGCAGCTGCAATTGCTTCCTTTGCCTTTAAAGAACCAGTAGCTGTAGTTGATGGAAATGTAATGAGGGTGATTGCTAGATTTTTCGGTATCTACGATGATATAGCTGAAAATAGTACGCAAACTACGATTAGAGAGATATGTAAAAGATTGATTTCAACTGAACATCCTGACCTTTTTAACCAAGCGATAATGGAGTTTGGTGCTCTGCATTGTAAACCTAATCAGCCACTCTGTGGCATATGCCCTTTTGCGGGAGGATGCTTTGCATATGAAAACTTAGCGCAAAAGGAATTGCCTGTGAAACGAAACAAAGTGAAAGTAAAAAATAGGTATTTTCATTATTTTATTTGGCAGAAGGGGAGTCATATTTATATGAATAAAAGACCTAAGGGAGATATTTGGGAAGGGTTATATGACTTACCAATGATAGAGGCAAATAATAGGATGGATTTAGAATCTTTAAAAAACTATGCTAATAACTCTGATTTATTTAAAAATTCCATTATATTTAAATCTGAAATGCCTGAGGTAAAGCATGTTTTGTCACATCAGGTAATTTATGCCAAATTCTTTTTGGTTGATATAGAAAATGAAGAAACTCTTTTAAAGGAACCTTTAGGAGATGCAGGCTTCTTTTCAACAGATGAAATAGAATCTCTGCCAAAACCTGTATTGATCAAAAATTTTTTAAATCAATTTTTAACTTAAATCTAAACCATCATGGCAGTAAACAAAGTAATCCTAATTGGGAATTTGGGAGCAGACCCAGAAGTAAGAACATTGGACACTGGCACCAAGGTTGCAAATTTTAACATCGCTACCACCGAACGTTATAAAGACCGCAATGGTGAAAAAAAGGAAACTACAGAATGGCATCGCCTTGAGCTATGGGAAGGTTTGGCCGGAATTGCCGAACAATACCTGAAAAAAGGAGATAAAGTATATATCGAAGGGAAATTGAAAACAGACACTTGGCAGGATAAGGACGGCAATAATAAATACACGACAAAAGTGCGTGTAACTTCCTTAGAAATGCTAACTCCAAGAAATTCAGGACAACCTTCGGGTGCAAATAGTGAAGAAGACGATCTTCCTTTCTAAATTGCAGAAAAATTAACAAAATACTTTGGAAGACCCCGATTCGAGTTTTCTATTATTACAGGTTATACAAGAGCCTACAACAACATTCATACTATTCAATGTGATAGTGTTAGTGTTTTTGCTAGCACTATCCGCATTGATTTCAGGCTCTGAAGTTGCCTTCTTCGCACTTAGCCAAGAAGAAATCAAATATTGCCAAGCCAATCCATCAAATGGAAAAGGAAGAATTCCACGTCTACTAAGCAGACCCAAATTGCTATTGGCAACAATACTTATTCTTAATAATCTGGTAAATGTTGCTATTGTCACCATTTCCACTTTTTTCACTTGGAAGCTTTATGGACTAGAAACTGCAGAGGGTACTGTGGTAGCCATTCTTACAGCAGTTATCACTTTTGCTATCGTTTTTTTCGGCGAGGTAACACCAAAAATATATGCAAATCAAAATAAAATGCAGTTTGCAGTTTTTACTGCTCCTTTTTTAAATGTTGCAAATTTCATTTTTAGGCCATTATCATGGTTCCTTATTTCCATGGGAGACATGATAGAAAAGCGGGTGGAAACAAAGGGTTATGATATTTCGGTAGATGAACTAACTCATGCCTTGGAGCTCACCGACTCTGGTAGCTCCACCAAAGAAGAAAAGGAAATTCTCAAAGGAATTGTAAATTTTGGATCCCTCACAGTAAAGCAAATAATGACATCTCGGATGGATATTACTGCTTTCGATTATGAACTGGATTTCCATGAGTTGATGGACAAGATCAATAAGACTGGATTTAGTCGGGTACCCGTTTACAAGGAGACCATTGATAAAATCGAAGGCATTTTATACATCAAAGATTTTTTGCCACATATCGATAAGGATGAACACTTTCAATGGCAAGAAATGCTCAGACCTTCATTCTTTGTACCCGAAAATAAAAGAGTAGAAACCCTCTTAGGCGATTTTCAGCAAAAGCGCGTACATATGGCGCTAGTGGTAGATGAATACGGAGGAATCCAAGGCCTTATCACACTTGAGGATATTATTGAAGAAATTGTTGGTGAAATCAACGATGAGTTTGATGATGAGCAGATTGTCCATCAAAAGCTTGATGTAAATACGTTTATTTTTGAAGGAAAAGTTTCGCTCAACGACTTCTGTAAAGTCATAGATGAAGACCCAGAAATATTCGAAGAAGTGAAGGGTGATAGCGAATCGCTTGGTGGCTTATTACTTGAACTATTGGCCAAAATTCCACGAGCAGGTGAGAAAATTCAATACGGCAAGTTTATTTTTACCGTTATTGCAGTTGATAATAAGAGAATAAAAAGGGTTAGAGTTTTTATCAATGCAGAAAGTACCAAGTCAAGTTCTGATTTCACAGATTAAAGTAATCCCAAAGCAAATACTGCCACTTGGAATAATTTTTATTTGTCTAATCTCAGCGTGTGATACTCCCTATTTGCCAAAGCCTTATGGCTACAATAAAATAATCCTCCCGCATTTTACTTATCAAAGTATAGGCGATAGTCTGCCATATCGATTCGAAGTAAATACCCTGGCAATTGTAAAACCTGATACGGGTTATTTATCAGAAAAATATTGGCTCGATATCGATTATCCTGATTTTGATGCAAGTATCCAAGTCACTTATAAGCCTTTATTCAACAGACAGAAAGAGCTGGAGGAATATCTGACTGATGCATTTAATTTGACCTCCAAACATCAAGTAAGAGCCTATGCAATTGAGGAATCGATTGTGCTAACACCTAATAATAAGACTGGAGTAATAGCTGAACTTAGTGGAGAAGTACCAACACCCTTTCAGTTTTTTTCTACAGATTCGAGCAGTCATTTTTTGCGAGCAGCTTTGTATTTCAACACTGCTACCAAAAACGATTCACTTGCACCTGTTATCGATTATCTGAAGCAAGATATGATTCATATGCTTAATACCCTTGAGTGGAAAAATGAGTAATGGCTGGGTTTTTCGATACCAAAATTGAATATCTGAAGGGAGTTGGGCCTCAAAAAGCAGCCTTAATTAATAAGGAACTTTCCATTTTTACTTGCGGTGACCTTATACAACATTACCCATTTAGACATGAGGATCGCACCAAATTTTATACAATTTCTGAAATAAATGAGCACATGCCTTTTGTGCAAATTAAAGGAAAAATATTTGCGATTGGCTGGCAAGGAGAAGGAAAGAAAAAGCGGTTGACAGCTATTTTTCAAGATGGAACAGGTAGTCTTGAATTGGTCTGGTTCAAAGGGCAGCAAGCTATATTGCGGGTGGTAAAACCCGGTGCTGCTTACATTGTTTTTGGCAAGCCTGCAAAATATGGATCGAACTATAGTATTGCGCATCCTGAAATGGAATTGCTTACAGAAAACAATCAAAAACAAGCCTATTTGCAACCAGTATACTCAACCACCGAAAAGCTAAAAAGCAGGTTTCTAGATAGCCGAGCACTTTCTAAAATCATTAAGGACTTGCTGCGAGTCGCCCTCCCACAAATTAGAGAAACGCTGCCTGAGTATATCACAGAGAAATATAGGCTTATCGAAAAAGCAAGGGCAATCCGTCATTATCATTTTCCATCTTCAGCCGAAATGCTGCAAAAGGCCAAGGCTAGACTGGTATTCGAAGAGCTGTTTTACATACAGCTAAGAATATTGAAAATGAAGTTGGGTAGGCTGGAGAAATTGAAAGGACAAGTATTTTTGGATGTAAGCTTGCTCAAAAATTTTTATCAAGATCATCTTCCTTTTGAGCTTACAGAAGCTCAAAAGCGGGTGGTGAGGGAAATCCACTCCGATATGAAAAGTGGTGAGCAAATGAATAGGCTCTTGCAAGGAGATGTTGGTAGCGGAAAAACGATTGTAGCATTTCTGTCTATGCTTATTGCAATAAGCAATGGGACCCAAGCCTGTCTGATGGCGCCAACAGAAATATTGGCCAATCAACATTATATTGGTTTAAGTGAATTTGCAGATTTGATTGGTGTAAAAATCGCTTTGCTTACAGGCTCAGTGAAAGGCAAAAACAGAAGGAAAATATTTGATGAACTCCAAAGTGGTGAGCTACAAATTTTGGTTGGTACACACGCTATAATTGAAGAGAAAGTTGTCTTCAATAAAATGGGAATTGCCGTAATTGACGAGCAGCATAGATTTGGCGTGGCACAAAGGGCTCGACTTTGGGAGAAAAACAAAAGCACTCCACCTCACATTCTGGTAATGACCGCCACACCTATTCCACGCACTTTAGCAATGACGCTTTATGGAGATTTGGAAGTTTCTGTTATTGACGAATTGCCCAAAGGCCGTAAGCCCATTATTACTAGCCATAGATTCGACAGTCATCGACTTAATGTCTTTGGATTTATTCGCCAGCAAATAAATGAAGGTAGACAGATTTACATTGTATATCCTCTTATCGAGGAATCAGAGAAATTGGATTTGAAAGATCTAATGGATGGATTTGAGTCAGTAGAGAGAGCATTTCCAGGAGTGCCTGTGGGCATTTTGCATGGTCGAATGCGACCAGAGGATAAGGATTTTGAGATGGATAGATTTGTTCGTGGAGAAACCAAAATTATGGTGGCGACAACCGTGATTGAAGTAGGTGTAAATGTGCCCAATGCCTCGGTGATGGTAATAGAAAATGCAGAGCGATTTGGCTTGGCTCAGTTGCATCAGCTTAGAGGTAGAGTTGGTAGAGGAGCTTCACAATCTTACTGCATATTGATGTCAAGTGTAAAGTTGAGCAAGGAGGCAAAAGTAAGGCTCGAAACAATGGTAAGAACTAATAATGGATTTGAGATTGCTGAGAAGGATTTGGAGCTTCGTGGCCCTGGCGATATACAAGGAACACAGCAGAGTGGAATACTTGACCTTCTCGTTGCCGATTTGTCTAAGGATGGTAAAATACTGCAAGAAGCTAGAGCCACTGCAATAGAAGTGCTTCAAAATGACCCGCAACTAGAATTGCCCCAACACAGAGGAATATTTGATCAAATAGAAAGACAAAAAAATTCAGAAGTGAATTGGAGTCGAGTAAGCTAGTATATTCCGAATATTTCTTATCTTTTCAATCTGAATTATAGGAAATGGACAATCCGAAAAGTGAAATAAGTCAAAAATCCGAAAATGGATTGGAGCAATCTTCCATAAATAGTTTGGATAAACTACAGCAAGGAGCATTGATAGTTGCAGAAAATGGCAAAGTCAAATTTGCCAATGCAGCTTTTCGAGAACTAACTGGACTTCACAACAGTGAAATATGCGAAGATGATTTTCTAGCTGAATTGTTTGATTCCATAAGTAGCAATCAAATTATGGAGAAGTTGCAATCACGAAGTAGCTTCGAAATGTTGGTTGAAATTAAAAATGCCGAAGGCCGCAATATTACTTGCAAGATTACACTCATTCCTGCTTTTCAGGCTGAAGCCATTACCCTCCCGCTTTCTTTGATTTTGTTTGCTCAACCAAATGAAATTGAGAAGGAATTAATGGAAAGTTTGGAGCGGAAAAACCGCCAATATGAATTGGCTATTAAAGGTACTCGAAACGGATTGTGGGATTGGAATCTCGAAACTAATGAAGCTTTTTATTCATCCCAGTGGTTCGAAATGCTTGGATATAGTCCAAACGATCTTCCTGCCACATTGCAAAGTTTTTATGACCAGTTGCATCCCGAAGATTATTTTAGAGTAATTCGCACAATCAATTCCTACATCACAAGGGAAACTCTCGAGTATGATGTTGAATTTCGCTTGAGACAAAAAGATGGAAGCTATAAGTGGATTCACGGAAGAGGTGAAGTGCTTTTCAATAAGGAAAATAATCCATATCGCTTTATTGGTTTCAATAGAGATATAACAGAGAAAAAGCTCGCAGAACAAATTGTTGCCGCTAAAGAAAGAGAGTATAGTAACCTGATTAACAGCTTGCAAGAAGTGATATTCAAGACTGATATTTACGGAAGATTTACTCTACTCAATCCATTTTGGAAACAATTGATGGGATATAATGAGGAGAATTCTTTAGGGGAAGATTTGGTGGGATATTTCCACCCAACAGAGGCTGAGAACAAATCTGGAATTGTGAAGGAGATCATTTCTGGTGTCCGAAAAATGGAGTTTCAGCAAGTACGGATGGTTACTAGGGAGGGTAAAGTAATTTGGGTAGAGTTATTTATCCGACCCGAAATAGATGAAGAAAGTAGAGCTCCGAAAGGGACTTATGGAAGTATTAAGAATATTTCAGAACAGCGCTATGCACAACTGGCATTACAAGAAAGCGAAAAGAAACGAGATGAGGTTCTAAGCTCAATTGATGATGTTGTTTGGTCCTATAATGTGATCACAAAGGAAAGCACCTTTTTTGGAAATTCACTCGAAAGGATATTTGGTTACAAGGAGAAGGAATTCATTGAGGCACCAAACTTATGGTATCAAATTGCGCATCCCGATGATAGAAAAATAGCTAAGGCCACAGCAGAAAATACAATCAAAGGCACACCTGCTAGCGAAGTTGTTTACAGAATCGTGAAGAAAAATGGAGATGTTCGATGGATTCGCGTTCGAAGCCGAATATCACATCTAAGCTCCAAAGAAGTGCATAGGATTGATGGTACTGTGGCTGACATTACGGCAATGAAGCGTGCGGAACTTGCATTAATTGAGCAAGAGAAGGAATATAGAAAGGTAGTTACTTCCCTATCTGAAGCAATTATAAAATTTGATGATAAAGGAAAAATCATCTTTACAAATCCTGCTTGGAAGAAGCTTACTGGCTACAAAAGTGAAACAGCGGGAGGTAAAAACTTCTTCGATTTTGTATATGAGGAAGATCTTGATATTGCCTTGGAGCTTTGGAATAATACACAAAAGAAAGAAGGAGAAACTATTAACGGTGAACTCAGATTAAAACATAAAACCAATAATTTCAGGTGGGTAGAGCTATTTCTACAGCAATCAAATGAGGATGGTGAACATAGCTATTTTGGTTCGATAGTAGATATTCATGATAAACTTCAGGCTAATCAAAAGCTTATTGAAAGCGAGAAAAAATTTAGGTTTCTATCCGAAAATTTGAATGATATCTTACTATTACTTGATACAGATGGAAAGTTCCTGTATGTATCTCCCTCTATCAAAAATCTAGGCTTTTCGTCTATTGAGCTAAAGGAGAAAACTATTTTTGACTTGGTTCAAAAGGATTCCGTCGAATCCTTTAAACTGAAATTTGAAAATGCAATTAAGGCCAATATCAAATCGCTCGCCGAAGTAAAGTTTCTTAAAAAGGGCAAGGATACACGCTGGTACGAAACCCTTCTGCACCCAGTTACCAACAAATTAGGAGAAGTAATTCAGATTCAGGTTTCGGCAAGAGATATTACCGATCGGATCAAAATAAGGCAAGACTTAGAGGAAAGTGAAAATAGATTCCGAACAATAGCAGAAACATTGCCCATTCCTGTAATGATTACTGAAAGCGGCGATAACCAAATCGTTTATGTGAACCAGGCATTAATTGGGCATTACCAGTACAAAAGCCAAAAAGAACTTTATGGTAAGCCTCTTCTAAAGTTCTTTAAATACAAAAAGGAATTGCGAGAGCATAAGGCACTTATTGCCAATGGAGGGTCACTTAACGGGGCAGAATACCAAACAGTAGACAAGCTTGGCAATGTCCGTTGGGTTAGCGTATTCGTACGCCCTATCCAATATGAAGGCAAACCATGTCATATTATGGTTTTCTACGATATTTCTGATCGCAAAAAAGCCGAATCGCTACTAAGAGAAAGTGAAGAAAAATATAGAATGATATCTGAGAATATCTCTGATATGGTTTGTATTCACAATCCAGAAGGAGAGTTTACATACATTTCACCATCAATGGTAGAATTGCTAGGTTATGATCCTGAAGAATGGGAAGGAAAAATGCCATATGGCTTATTAGTTGGGAAGGATGAAAAGAAATATTTAGATGCTATTGATCCTGCTTTCTTACTTCAAAAGGAGATGATTTCCCAAAGGCTCAAATTCAAAACTAAAACTGGTCAATCCTTATGGTTTGAAACCGTATCAAAGCCTGTATTTAATTTGGAAATGGAATTAGTAGGCATACAAACTGTGAGTAGAAATGTGATGAATTTTGTAGAAGCCGAAAGGGAAATGAAAAAGGCTTTGGACAAAGAAAAGGAGCTTAATGAACTTAAGTCTAGATTTGTAACAATGGCATCCCATGAGTTTAGAACGCCACTTACTGCCATTAGATCTAGTATAGAATTGTTGAGCATATACTCTGAAAATACGGAGTTAGCAGTTCGAGAAAAACTGATGAGGCACTATGAAAAAATTATCAAAGAAACGAAACGGCTTACTTCTTTGATGAACGATATTTTGATCTTAGGCAAAGCTGAAGCTGGTAAAACTCCGTTCGAGCCGGAAGATGTAAATATTGAAGAGCTTTGTTATCAGGTTTTGGAATTGTATGAGAATCAAGAAGCAGACAGAAAGGTAGAATTTAGCATTGGGGGGGCATGCAAATCATTCTGGATAGATCCAGAGTTGATGAATCCAGTAATTTCAAATCTAGTTTCAAATGCACTTAAATATTCAAAGAACAAACCAGCTCCAAGATTGGAAGTTCATGTAGATGAGGACAATTTGATAATTAAAGTACAGGACTTTGGGATAGGGATTCCTTCTGATGAATTAAGTCAATTGTACAAGTCATTTTTTAGAGCTCGAAACGTTACGAATATTCAAGGCACAGGTCTAGGTCTTGTGATAGTCAAGCAATTAGTGGATCTTCACAAAGGAAAAATCTTCGTTGATAGCGTGTTGGGAGAAGGCACTATATTTACAATAGAAATACCAAATCGCAAATAATTCAATGTCCAAAATCCTCATAATTGAAGACGATAATACCGTAAGAGAAAATATCTCTGAGTTTTTAGAAATAAACGGGTATTCCACAAACACGGCCAACAACGGACTAGAAGGTCTTATGCAAGCCATTCAAACTAAACCAGATTTGATAGTTTGTGATATTATGATGCCCGAAATGGATGGCATTGAAGTCCTAAACAATGTACGTGAGCATGACTCAATTTCAAACACTCCATTTATTTTTCTTACAGCCAAAGTGGAAAAGAAGAATTTTCGCGATGCAATGTCCATAGGTGCAGACGACTATCTTACTAAGCCCTTCGACCTTAAGGAATTATTAGATGCAGTGAAGATTAGACTGAAAAAGCAAACAGCCATACGAGAGATGATTTCTCTAAAAGCCAACGAAACCCGAGATTTAATCAATCGGACTGCTAATCACGAATTTAATACGCCATTATATGGCATAGTTGGGAGTAGCAAAATGCTGCTAGACTATTACGACGAACTTACTCGATATGAACACAAGGATTTGGTAAAAGCAATTTACCAGTCGGCCATTAGATTACAACATACACTTGAGCAAGACTTGCTTTATAGTAAATTGACTCAGATAGAGAAAGATCCTGAATCCATAAAAACTTTTATAGGCGGGAGGATAAAAAATGCTGAATTAATAATCAAAGAAGTTGCTCAAGATTTGGGTAGCGACTTGTCTAGAAGCAAAGACATCAGTCTTAATCTCACTGAAGGTAATTTGCAGATGTCGCATGAAAATTTCGAGTATATCTGTACAGAAATACTTAACAATGCAATAAAATTTTCAAGAGAAGGCTCTCCTATATCTATTATTAGCGAGACAGAGGAGAACTTTTACAGAGTCACTTTTTTAGATAAGGGTTTTGGAATAAAAAAGGAGTTTTTGGATAGTATCGGGCCTTTTATGCAATTCGATAGAACTACCAATGAGCAACAAGGCAGAGGATTGGGTTTGTTCTTGGTGAATAAAATATTGAATATGCATGGCGGAAAATTCAATATCGAAAGTGACGAAATTAATGGAACATCAGTAAGTCTATGGATTCCCTCAACCAACTAAAATTATGATAATTAAAAAGATTTTGCCAGTATTTATTGGTCTTTTAATCGTATTTGGCTGTAATACACCAAATAATGAAACTACAATTGTTGAAGAGGATTATGGCAATCCTCCTGCCGAAGGTTTTAATTTAGCTGCTTCAGATGAAAAAGCTATAGAAATGGCCGACGAAGTAATGAGGGCTCTTGGAGGCAGAAAAAATTGGGATTTAACCCAACATATTCACTGGAATTTCTTTGGATCTAGGCAACATACTTGGAACAAGTATACAGGTGATGTTCGTATAGAAACGCCTTCCCAAGAATTAATAATGCTTTTCAACATTAACGACAGAACGGGAAGAGTGATGAAGGCTGGTAGAGAAATTACAGATGCAGACACCTTGCAGCAGATGATGAATAGTGCATACAGCGCCTGGGTCAATGACTCCTATTGGCTGCTAATGCCTTTCAAATTAAAAGATTCTGGCGTTACGCTTAAATATGTTGGCGAAGACACGACTCAATTAGGTGAAGACTCTGAGTTACTAACACTCACATTTGATGGAGTGGGCGTTACCCCTCAAAACAAGTATCAGGTTTGGGTAAGCGATGAAACTAATTTAGTAAATCAATGGGCATATTTCCCAAATGCAACGGATAGCATTCCTCGATTTGTAATGCCTTGGGCAGATTGGACCAAGCATGGAGATATTATGCTTTCAGGCAATCGAGGTGAAAGACAAATTACGGACATCATGATTTTTGATGAATTGCCCGCCTCAGTTTATACTGATTTTGCACCTGTTGATTTCAGTAGTTTTGGAGCCAAATAGCCTTCGATGAAAGTACTCAAGATTTTAAGTATTGTATTGCTGTCAATTTTAGGATTGGCGGCAATACTGCTTTATAGGCCTAATATTGAAGTTGAAAAACTTCAAGAAAGCTACTTTTTGCCCAGTTCCGCTTGGCTTGATTGGGAAGGAATGAAAGTTCACTATAGCGTAGAAGGCAATGGGCCTCCACTTGTCCTCATTCATGGTACATTTTCATCATTGCATACTTGGGATGAATGGGCTGCGAAACTGCAAAACGATTTCACAATTATCCGCATGGATTTACTAGGCTTTGGATTATCTGGGCCACATCCCAATCACGATTATTCACCTGAAGCCTATTCTCGCTTGGTGATTGCCTTATTAGATCATCTCCAAATTTCCTCATGCTACATGGCAGGCAATTCTCTTGGAGGACTTATTACTTGGAGTACAGCAGTAAATTATCCTGATAGAGTTGATAAAATGATTTTATTAAATGCATCCGGCATCCCAAAACAGAGCAGAGATAGACCTTGGATATTTGATTTGGCATCTAATAAAACCTTTGGAAAAGCATTGTCAAAATTTACTCCGCGCCCACTATTCAAAATGAATATGGAGCAGGTATATTTCGATAAAAGCAAAATGACCAATGAACTTATCGATAGGTATTATTATCTCTTAAGAAGGAAAGGCAATCGAGAAGCATTTATTGTGAAAAGCGGGAGGAATTACCCCCTACCTCCCGCCCAAAAGCTAGCCGAGTTGGGCATTCCTACCCTGATAATGTGGGGCAGACACGACCAATGGATTCCATACACTGATGCTTTCGAATTCAAAAAGCTAATTCAAAACTCTCAGCTCATTATTTATGAAAATGCCGGTCACGTACCAATGGAAGAAATCCCAACGGAATCTGCCTTGGATGCAAAGAATTTTCTAACTTACTAGTCCATAGTTCTCTACACACCAAATATTGAAAATCAAACTGAGATGAAATTCTTTATTCTGCCAAAGCCTATAATATTTATGATTACCATACTTTTGGTATCACCATTAGTGTCTCATTCCCAAGAGAAATCAATGGATGAGCTCGTAATCTATTTGCGCGAAAACTTAACTGCTAAATGGCAAGAGTTAGAGCCGGAGATGTACCAGCTTCGAGATATGGCCGAAAAAGATGGCAGTGAGCAACACAAAGCGGATGCGTATAATTTTTTGGGAAGCTTACATTTTAGGAAATCAGCAATTGATAGTGCCATTTTTTATTACCAAAAGGCAGCAGAAATTAATAGAGGATTGAATAATGAAAATGCATTGGCCAAAAATTTGGTGAACATTGGAATGGCACATCGGAACCTTGGCAATTATGACAAGACCATAGAATTTTCACTGGAGGCAGCTCGAGTTTTTGACCAAACCAAAGACTACAAAGGGATGGCAATTGTGCAAAATATGATTGGCTCGGTTTATTATTATCAGGACAGAATTGAGGAGGCTATTCCTGCTATGGAGAAATATGTGGAATACAGCAAATTATCTGGGGATACTATGGAGCTAGCCAGTGCCTATCAAAATTTTGGATCTATTCTGTCTGCAGCAGGAAAATATGAGCAGGCAACTGAGAATTTGAACCTTGCATTCGAAATATTCGAGCAACGAGGAAACCTCCTAGGCATGGCGAACAATGCCATAAATGTGGGCACCATCTATTCAGATCAGGGAGACAATGAGCAGGCTAGAATCTATTATTTGAAAGCCTTAGCTATCAGCGAGAGTTTGGATAATCCCAGACTTGCAATGGAAGTTAATTTCAATTTGGCTGTTTCATATCTTAACTCTGATCAAAATCTTCAGACTTTTCCATATTCGCAAAAAGCACTCGATCTCAGTAGGGAAGTATCAGATAAATATTTTGAAGTACGAGCTTTAACTAACCAAGCGAAGGCCAATTATAACTTAGGTAATTATCAATTAGCCTATGACTTGAAAGAAGAATCAGATATTTTAAATCAAGAAATTATAAGCGAAGAAAATCTTCAAAAAATTGCTGAATTGGAGGCGCTATATGAGAATGAAAAAAAGGAGAATCAAATTCTTGCACTAGAAGCGGATCGCGAATTAAAAGAACTTACTATTCAACGAAATAGAGTAGTACAAGCAGGGCTTGGTGTAAGTTTGGTGCTGCTTATAATATTTGGAATGCTTTGGCAAAGTCGTCGTCATGCGAAGCAGCGGGAGGAATTGGAAAAGGTGAAAGTACGTCTGAAAGAAGAGCAATTATTAGCTGTAATTTCATCACAAGAAACAGAGAGAAAGCGTTTTGCAGAAGATTTGCATGATGGATTTGGTCAATTGATTTCCGCACTCAAATTGAACATAAACCGATTGGATGCTAATAACCCAAAGCCGATAACTATCGAAGATCGCCAAGCAATGTTCGATAGCTCCGTCAATATCATCAACGAAATGTATGGCGAGGTTCGCAATATCGCCTTTAACCTAATGCCAACTGTGTTAGTGAAAAAAGGACTTGTATCTGCTGTGGAACAATTAGCAGATCGATTCAATAATAGCGGGAAAGTTTTCTTTCAAGTGCATGCCTATGAGCTAGATGAGAAGTTGAGCGATTTGAAGGAAATTTCTCTTTACAGAATTGTGCAAGAGATAATGAACAATATCGTGAAATATGCAATGGCGAGCCAAGTGGATGTACAGTTTGTAAGACACGACGATGAGCTTGTTGTCACCATAGAGGATAATGGACAAGGTTTCGATGTGAGCAAACTTGAACAAAGTGAAGGTAATGGATGGAAGAACATCCGATCTAGGTTGAACCTTATCAAAGGAGAAATTGAAATAGATTCTTCACCTGGAGTTGGAGGGAGTACTTACATAATAAATGTTCCATTATCGCCAAAAGCTGAGTCAGTAATCGCTGCATAAATACCCACTGACACCTAGTGAATTACCTTAAATATGGGATAGTATTTGAGTTATTGTAGCGATATTTTTAAACTGTTTATTTACCAAAAGTAATTTCAGTTAAAAAAATGCAGGCTCATAATGTTGTTCCTATAAATCTTCTCCGCTATTTTCAGAAAATATTTCGGATTAGGACTATGGAGCCACTTAAGCTTATACTAGTAGATGATCATCCAATAATGCAAGAGGGTGTAAAGGCCTTATTGCAAGGAGAGGAGCAATTTCAAGTAAAAGCTGTTGCAAGCAGAGCCGCAGAGGCATTGGTTTTCTTGAGCAGAGGCACTTACGATATCATGGTTTCTGATCTCAATTTGCCCGACATGTCAGGACTACAACTTATCAAAGAAGCCAAAAGCAGATATCCCGATCTCAAAATTGTGGTACTTAGCATGCATGATGAACCTCATTTGGTAAAAGATGTCCTCAAAGAAGGTGTAGAAGGCTATATTCTAAAAGGATCAACTAATGAGGATTTAATTAAAGCTTTGTACAAAGTAAGAGATGGTAAGCGGTATGTGAGTGAAGATATCACGGGTTTGCTCATGCAAGATTTATCGAAGCCAGATGGACCTCAGCTATTGACAAGTCGTGAGCGTGAAATCTTGGCACTTATTGCACAAGAATGTCCTAATAAGGTAATTGCTGAAAGGCTTTTTATCTCTGAGCGGACAGTAGAGACTCACCGCAAGAATATTTTCCGCAAAACGAAAACGAATTCAATTGTTGGGCTAATCAAATTTGCTTACGCCAATCAATTACTTTCTTAGCCTATTTCAATCATTTTTTAATTTTGATTGATTCTTCGTTATTTTTCCTCAATTTCAAAGCTTCATTTAGTCAGAAGCTGAAAATCTCAACTTAAATGTTTGAATCAGTTTTAGAGAAGAGCATCAAATAAATAGAATAGGAGCATGAATCTTAAAATATTCTTTACACCGGTAGATGAAAACCTATATCAGGAGATTGATGATTTTCATTCATTTTATGAAAATATTCATGTGCATGGTTTCGAGTTTCCGGATATTAAGGATATGGATATTGCGATAATTGGTATCATCGAAAATCGTGGAACCATCAATAATGAGGGGGTTTGTAGAGCAGCGGATGAAATTCGTAAAAAGCTTTACCGTCTCAAAAAAGGACATGGAAAGTATAGAATTATCGATTTAGGAAATCTTGTTTCAGGCAGAAATGCGGAGGATACTGGATTTCGAGTGAAAGAAATTTGTCGTGTTTTGCTGAGCGAAAATGTATTGCCATTAATAATTGGCGGTTCGCATGACATAGATGTTGCGCAATTTCAAGCTTATGAAGAAATTGGCAAACTGGTAACAATGGTGAATGTCGATGCTTTTTTGGATCTGGAGTTCGACGAAAGTCAAGGGCCATCTAAAGGCCATATCAACAAAATATTGCTTCACAATCCGAACTTCCTACTGCATTACACCCAAATTGGGCATCAGAGCTACCTTACCTCCCGCGAATCTTTGGAGGTGATGGAGAAGTTGTATTTCGATATGATGCGCCTTGGTCAGGTTCGATCTAATGTGCGGGAAACAGAGCCATTTATTAGAGATGCGGATTTAATCAGTTTTGATATTTCAGCTGTACGAATGGGCGACGCACCAGGCAATGCCAATGCTCAGCCTTTTGGCCTTACAGGCGAAGAAGCTTGTCAAATTTGCTGGTATGCTGGCCTCAATAATAAATTGAGCTCTGCAGGATTTTACGAATATAATCCTGATCTAGATAATCCTCATATGCAAACTGCCTCTGTGGTTGCTACGATGATTTGGTATTTCGTAGAGGGATTCTATCACCGTCGAAGCGAAAGTGATTTCAAAGGAAGTGATTATGTGAAATTCACAGTGGAAATGCCACGAGAAAAGGATGGACTTGTGTTTTATAAAAGCAAGTTTACCGATAAATGGTGGATGGAAGTTTCAAATGATTTGCAACGACCATTCCCAAATAAAAGCATTATACCATGCAGCCATGCAGATTATGAAAAAGCCACAAATGGCGAATTTCCAGAGCGATATCTAAATTCTACGGCTAAATATTTTTAGTATACTCCCACTTTTTTTCATAATATATTGACTTTGTTTATTCTGAAATCTGAATTATGATCGATATGATTGTTGTTTCAGTTTGAATTGCAGCTAAATTCTATCAATTTTGTGCATTGCAATTTGGGTCATCTTATTTATTCAAAATTAAAGTTTAATGAAATTAGCTATTGTTGGCGCCACGGGATTAGTTGGCCAAGAGATTCTGACCGTTTTGGCAGAGCACAGTTTCCAATATGATGAATTGATGCTTGTAGCATCGGTACGTTCTGTAGGTAAAAAAATAAACTACAAAGGTGTGGATCACGACATCATTTCTATGGAAGAAGCTATTTCACGAAAACCCAACATTGCAATATTTTCGGCGGGAGGTAGCGTTTCATTACAATTTGCACCACTGTTCGAAGAAGCGGGAACAATAGTGGTAGATAATTCTTCAGCTTGGAGAATGAGCCCACGCCACAAGTTGATTGTTCCTGAAATCAATGCTTCCACCCTAAGGATCGACGATCGGATTATTGCTAATCCAAACTGCTCTACCATTCAAATGGTATTAGCACTTAACCCGCTTCACAAAAAATATGGTGTGAAGAGGGTAGTTGTTAGCACTTATCAGTCTGTAACTGGTACAGGCAAAGAGGCTGTGGATCAGCTAATGGACGAGAGAGCCGGCCGTGAAGGAAACAAAGTGTATCCACATCCAATTGATTTGAATGTGATACCTCATATTGATGTGTTTCTGGAAAATGGCTACACCAAAGAGGAAATGAAAATGGTAAATGAAACTAAGAAGATTATGGGAGATGATTCCATAGCTTTAACATCTACTACCGTTCGGATTCCAGTAATTGGTGGCCATGCGGAGGCTGTGAATGTAGAGTTTCATAAGGACTTTGATTTGGATGAGGTAAGAAAGCTTTTGAGCAAAACTAGCGGAATCACGATAGTGGATAATCCAGCAAATAATGAGTATCCTATGCCAAATATGGCTCAAGGTAAGGACGATGTATTTGTCGGTCGTTTACGAAGAGATGAGTCTCAGCCAAACACGTTGAATATGTGGATAGTAGCTGATAATTTAAGAAAAGGTGCAGCAACTAATGCTGTACAAATAGCCAAGTATCTCGTAGAACATTCATTAGCGTTTTGATAGACTTACTTCAAAAAACAGATGTAAAGGATTTTATTAAAAATAATGAAAGTGAAAATCCTGCTCAATTGATGCTCAACGCATCTGTAGGGCAGGATTTTCCTTTAAAAGAAGCTGTAGCACAAATTGCAGCTCGACAAAAGGCTAAACAAAAGCTACCTGAATGGTACTCGACTGAAGGAATAATTTTTCCTCCTTCCATATCAATGGAGCAATGTTCATCAGAACTTACAGCATTGTTCAAAGCTCAATTGTTTTCGGGGAAAACGTTAGTGGATTTGACTGGAGGTACCGGAGTCGATAGTTTTTATTTCAGCAAGCATTTTGAGAAGGTTCAATTTATTGAGCGACAAGGGCATTTATGTGATCTTGCCAAGCATAATTTCCAAGTTTTAGGAGCAGATAATATTGAAGTGCACTCGAACGATGGACTAGATTTTCTTTCTGATAATCAAGCTGATATTGATCTAATTTACTTGGATCCAGCTAGAAGAGATGATAAAAAGAATAAGGTGTTTAGATTGATGGATTGCCAACCAGATATCACTTTAATCCAAAATGCCTTATTCAAAAAGTGTAAGCAAATTTTGCTGAAAGCAGCTCCCATGTTGGATGTGAATGCTGCTACAATGAAGCTAAATGGCGTCAAAAAGATATGGGTAGTTGCTGTTGAAAATGAATGCAAAGAATTGCTCATATTGATGGAAAAAGGCTGGTTGGAAGAGCCTATTATTGAAGCGGTAGATATTAAGAGTCCAGCAGAAACTAACTATTTCACATTCACCAAATCGGAAGAGGCAGCATCAGCTATTGGACTATCCATGCCCAATAAATATCTCTATGAGCCCAATGCAGCCATATTGAAAGCGGGAGGGTTTCGCTCCATTGCCATTCGTTACGATTTAAAAAAACTCCATCCTAATAGCCATTTGTACACTTCATACTCTTTCATTGAAGGCTTTCCTGGGAGGAGCTTTGAGCTTATGGCTACAGAGCATCCATATAGTAGAAAATTGATGGAATTGCTGCCTGAAGGAAAGGCTAATATTACGACAAGGAATTTTCCTGAAACTGTGGCCGCAGTTCGAAGAAGAACAAAGATAAAAGATGGAGGAGATATCTACATTTTTGCTACAACACTGTTAGATAGAAAACCCGTATTTCTACTTTGCAAGAAAACTTAGGCTAAGCCATACAAGCCATCCGATAAGGGCAATACTTCCATAGATTTTAATTACCCGTGCCCGGTTTATTGTATCCATAAACCACAATACCCACCAAGGACGAACCAGTCCCATTGCCAAAAGGAAGGTGCTTAGGTAATTGAAGATTAGTAAGAATTGAAGCAATGCTGAAATCATAAAGCTCTAAAACAAAAGTAGATTGACGAAAGAGCCAATCTACTTTTATGTTCAATATTTGAAATAAGCTTATTTAAGCGTTCTTTTTGTTTCCTTCATAGTGAAGCCTTCAATAGAATCACCTTCTTCGAGGTTATTAAAGTTCTGAATGCTCATACCACATTCGTATCCTTTTTTCACCTCATTCACATCATCTTTGAATCGCTTCAATGCGCCCAAATCACCAGTATAAATTACAATACCATCTCTGATCAAGCGGATTTTATTCTTACGATTGATGAACCCTTCTTGAACCATACAACCTGCAACAGTACCTACTTTAGAGATTTTGAATACTTCTCTAATTTCCGCCGTACCAGTAATTACCTCTTCCACATCTGGAGAAAGCATGCCTTCTATTGCATCTTTAATTACGTTGATTGCATCGTAGATAATAGAGAACATTCTGATCTCGATTTCCTCCTGCTCTGCCAATTTCCTAGCTGATGCTGATGGGCGAACTTGAAAGGCCATAATGATTGCATCTGATGCAGAAGCAAGCAACACGTCTGATTCAGAAATTTGACCAACACCTTTATGGATGATATTTACTTTAACTTCTTCATTAGAAAGTTTCAGCAATGAGTCCGAAAGCGCCTCGATGGAACCATCCACGTCACCTTTCACAATCAAATTAAGCTCCTTGAATGAACCAATCGCCAAACGACGTCCGATTTCATCCAATGTAATATGCTTCTTGGTACGCATACTTTGCTCACGCTGTATTTGCTCACGTTTGTTGGCAATTTCACGGGCTTCTCTTTCACTGCCCATTATGTTGAATTTATCACCAGCTTGAGGAGCTCCACCCAGGCCAAGTACTAATACCGGAGTAGCTGGGCCAGCTTTCTTCACTTTATCTCCCTTATGGTTGAACATCGCTTTGACTTTACCATAATGAGAGCCGGCGATAATTACATCACCAACTGACATGGAGCCATTTTGCACCATTACAGTAGATACATAACCTCTACCTTTATCTAGCGAAGCTTCTACTACTGTTCCTGAGCCAAGCTTATCTGGGTTGGCTTTTAGTTCAAGCAATTCTGCTTCTAGAAGTACTTTTTCCAAAAGGTCATCAATGCCTTGTCCAGTTTTTGCCGAGATATGTTGGCACTGGTATTTACCACCCCAATCTTCCACCAATATATTGATAGCAGAAAGTTGTTCTTTAATTTTTTCAGGGTTTGCGTTTGGTCTATCAATCTTGTTGATAGCAATTACAATTGGTACACCTGCAACTTGGGCGTGGTTGATTGCTTCTTTCGTTTGAGGCATCACCGCGTCATCCGCTGCTACTACGATAATTGCCACATCCGTAATTTTGGCACCACGAGCACGCATAGCGGTAAAGGCTTCGTGACCTGGAGTATCAAGGAACGCTATTCGGCGACCATCATCTGTAGTTACATCATACGCGCCAATGTGCTGAGTAATACCTCCCGCTTCTCCGGCAGTTACTTTTGACGAGCGGATATAATCCAAAAGTGAAGTTTTACCATGATCAACGTGACCCATGATAGTGACAATTGGAGCTCTTGGTTCTAAATCTTCCGGTTCATCATCATCTACATCAATTAATTCTTCATCTTCAGTAGAGATAAATTCAACTGCATACCCAAATTCATCAGCAAGGAAAGTGATGCTCTCTGCATCAAGCCTTTGGTTGATGGAAATGAACATTCCAAGGCCTAATCCTTTGGCAATAATGTCATTTACATTTACGTCCATCAATGATGCTAGGTCATTTGCAGAAATAAACTCTGTAACTTTTAAAGTCTGTAAGTTATCCTGTTCCGATCTAGCTCTTTCTTCTTCAGCATCGGCTGCTGCAGATCGTTTATCTCTTCTATATTTGGATCTGGAAGGAGAACCACCTTTAGTATTGCCACTTAGGCGAGCTAAAGTAGCCTTAATTTTTTCTTGGATTTCCTTATCCGAAGGCTCCTCTTTTTGTGGTCTTCGGGCAGTTTGTGGTGCTGCCTTACCTCTTCTTGGTCTAGTATCTGAAGATGTTCCTCCAGGACTACCAGCTCTTGGAGCAGCGGTACCGTCCTTTTTAACATCTACTTCCTTGCTTACTACTTTACGCTTTCTTCTCTTCTTACCACGTCTGTCTGCACCAGCTGAATCACTAGAGGTTACTTTTTTCTTCTTATTCTTATCAGGAAGCTCAATTTTTCCTAATACATTCAGACCTCTTAGTTTTTCAGCTTCTGCTCTAATAACTGGGCCTGATTCGTTTTCGACATCTTTTACCTCAGGTTTCAATTCTATTTTTTGAGGAGCTTCTTTTTTATCTTCTGGCTTAGGCTCTTCCTTTTTAGGTTTTATATCTACTTTAGGCTCTTCTTTTTTGGCGTCCACTTTTGTTTCAGCAGGTTTTTCAACTTTAGGCTCCTCCTTTTTAGCTTCAGCAGGCACCTTAGGAGTTTCTTTAACTTCCTCCTTTGGTTTTTCAACTACCTTTTCCACTGGAGCTTCAGCTGCAGGTTTTTCAACAGGTTTTACTTCTGGAGTTTCCTCTTTCTTAGCCTCAACTTTTGGCTCAGCAGGTTTCTCAGCTGGCTTTTCCACTTCAGCTGGAGTTGTTTTCGCTTTTGGCTTGTCAAGATCTATTTTACCAATAACCTTGGTGCCTGGCAGTCTCGGAGATTCAATTTTAGTAGAAGGTTTTTCTTCTTCTTTTGGAGCTTCTTCTGTTTTCTTTTCCTCAGAACTAGCAGCAGGGGTATTTGCTGGCTTGTTTTCAGGAACAGATGTAGATTGACCTACACTTTTTATGAAGATTTCCTCATCATCGTCTTTCCTCTTCTCAACTTCTTCTCCTGCGGTATCAATTACAACATTTTCGTTGTGTTTTTTACCTATAGTGAGATGCGAAGCTTCTTCCTTCTCCATAGCGGAATCGGCGTACTCTTTGGATAGCAGATTGAACTGCTCCATCGTAACCTTCGCATTAGGATTGGGATCTATCACAAAACCTTTCTTGCCAAGAAATTCAACACAGGTCTGCCATCCTACATTGAGCTTCCTTGCAGCTTGGTTTAATCGCATCATCTTTTCTTCTGACATAAATAATTACCCCCTAAAAATTCAAAATTAATTAATTGTTCTTTATTCAAATTCCTCTCTAAGAACCTGAAGTACGCTTTCGATTGTATCTTCCTCTAAATCTGTAAGCCTGAGCAAATCTTCTTTTGTTCTAGCCAACACACTTTTGGCCGAATCCAATCCAATTTTCTTCAATTCGTCAATCACCCAGCTTTCGATTTCATCAGAGAATTCGTCAAGATCCACATCCTCCTCTTCAAAGTCAGAAATCTCTCTAAATACATCTATCTCAAGGCCTACTAATCTGCTAGCTAGTTTAATGTTCAAACCACCTTTACCTATTGCTAATGATACCTGATCAGGCTTTAAGTACACAGCCACTCTACCATCTTCATTATTTACTTTGATAGATGAAACTTTAGCCGGGCTCAATGATCTTTGGATGTAAAGCTCCAAATTATCAGTGTAGTTAATTACATCGATGTTTTCATTTTGCAACTCGCGTACGATGGCGTGAATTCTCGAACCCTTCATCCCCACACATGCACCTACAGGATCGATTCTATCATCATAAGATTCTACAGCAACTTTTGCTCTTTCACCTGGTTCGCGAACTACCTTTTTGATGGTGATTAGGCCATCATAAACTTCAGGGACTTCGTTTTCGAACAAGCGCTCAAGGAATACTGGTGAAGTTCTAGAAAGAATGATTTTTGGATTACCATTTACCATTTCTACCCTGTGAACAATAGCTCTTACGCTTTCACCTTTTCTATATCTGTCTTTTCCAATTTGCTGATCCTTCGGAATAGATAGTTCATTTCCGTCTGAATCCATCAATAATACCTCACGGCCTAGTATCTGATAAACTTCGGCTACGATTATTTCGCCAACGATATCTTTATACTTTTGGAATAGAATATCTTTCTCAAGATCCTTGATTTTCTGAATCAATGTTTGGCGAGCTGTCATTACTGCTCTACGGCCAAAATGCTCAATACTTACTTCTTCAGCTACTTCTTCACCTACTTCAAAGTCAGGTTCAATTTTGCGTGCATCAGTAAGACAGATTTTATCATGATCCCAAATATCTTCTGAGTTGTCATCAACAATCTCACGCGATCTCCAAATTTCTAAATCGCCTTTATCAGCATTGATAATGATATCGAAGTTATCATCAGTTTCATATTTTTTGCGAATCATTGTACGAAACACATCTTCTAGGATGCGAATCATTGTAGGCCGATCGACATTTTTTTGTCGGGCAAATTCTGCAAAGGATTCTATTAAATTGCCACTATCCATAGCTTTATTTAAATGATACTAAAACGGTACATTTTTTTATTTCAACAAAAGGGACAAATACTTCCTGTTTCACAGTTTTTTTCTTGCCTTCTTGTTTTACTTCTTCTTCAATGCGAATGCCATCTTCAGCTACTTCCATCAGTAAACCCTTGCGAGTAATATCTGAAGGACTAGTCAATTTCAACATCCGACCAATGTTTTTCCTATATTGTCTCAACCCTTGTAAAGGTCTATCAATACCAGGAGACGATACTTCAAGCTGATAGGAACTTTCAATTAGCTCTTCTTCTTCAATCCAGCGGCCTAAACCTCTACTCACTCTTGCACAACTTTCGATGCTAATGCCTTCATCACCATCAAGTAGCACTAGCAGTTTGGTGCCAATGCGGTTGTTACTAAGGCTTACCTCCACTAAAAAGTGAGATTCATCCTCAAGAAGTTCATTTACCTTATCTGCAATTTTTTGTTCCAGTTCCATATCAGTTGGGAAAAATGAAAAAGGGGACTCAAGTCCCCTTCCGCATCTTAAAATCACCACAAAGATAATGAGTTGAATTTGATAAAACAATTATCAAACATTATTAAGAGCAAGCAGAGGCATTATCTAGCATGCAGATAATAAGTATTATAGGTATTCGTCAGGGTCTAGCTCTCCTTAACTAGGTTTTAACAGATATTTCCCAAAATATTAGCTACGGATTCCTTTCATCAATTCCTCAATACGTTCATTGGCATTATGGAATGAATCGGCATCAATCTCGATTCCAATAAACTTGCGATGCAATTGAAGGCTAACCAAGCCTGTAGTGCCACCACCCATAAATGGATCTAAAATAGTATCGCCAACGGAACTCACTTTGCTTATAAGATTGCCCATTCCAGATTCTGATTGCCCCCAAAAATGAAATCGTTTGTCATTATCATTTACAGCGCTTTTTACCACATCACCTACCCAGCGCTGGTTTTTCCCTTTTGTGTACCAAAGCACGGGCTTCCAAAATGCATTGACCTTACGTTGCCATAGTTGGGGAGCTTGTCCGCCAGGAGTCAAATAGCTAATTGTCCAATTATATTGCAAGCCATCTACTTTCATCAGATCGAAAATTTCTGGTAAATAGGATTGACCCGCCATAGCCACGAGTGAACCTCCAGGCTTCAAAACTCTGGCAGCGAATTGAGCCAAATCTTTATACAAATGCAGAAACTCTTTTGGATATGGGGGATCCGTCACTATCAAATCGATAGAATTATCCTCAATACTTGCTTCTCGAAAATCACTATGTAGTAAAGTCGGGCTGTAAGATTTGAGTTGAGAGAAATGAGCCAGCATTTTTTCAAATGGCTCGGTTTGGTCTTTCAAGTACCAATCTAAATATTTGCCATTTTCAAGTTCAAATAGGGCACTTTCCAAGTATTGAGGCTTGATAGAAGCAATGAGCTTTTCGGATAGTTTAGCCTTCAATTCCTCCCGCTGTATTTCGAGGTTCAACTTTTTGATATACTTCGGGAGCTTTTCTGAACCATACTTATTTGCATATCTAGCCAATCGCTTGAGATATTTCTCGCGTAAGTTTTCTGGTAGCAATTCTACTAGCAATTGATCCATGGTCAAAGATGTATCATTTTGAGCCAATCAGAAAAGGGAATAATATTTTTAGGTGAAATTTTCATGACAAAATCACAAGATTTCACTACACCAATAATTTCAAACCCTTGGAGGAAATCAATTTGATCCCAGCTTTCAAAACCTATTGCTTTGCATAAAATATGGAAATCCACGTCCGATCTTGGTTTTTGACGATAAGAACCAAAGCTTCCATCTTTTCGTGGGCCTGCTACATCTACTCGTAAAATGCGGGAGGATATTTTCAGTTTGAAATCATGCGCACAAGGTATTGTCCATTGTTGGAAATTGTCGGCCTCTAAATATTGGAAAGGGTAGAACTTTCGAAACCATGCCGATACATGATGTTCGATCACTAAGCCTCTAATTTGCCCAGCTCTTCTAGCCTCGGTATTTGCTATTTTTGTGAGCATATGTGGAGCACGGTTTTTTTGCTCCTCAAGGGCATGTTCAAAGCATTTTTCCGAGTATTGGATTTTCATGGCTTTTATATAAAAATCAGAATTTCCGTTGGGCTACTAGCTAATTTAATGAAATTTGTATTCTATTACATCAAATTGATTAGTCAAACCCATAATTCGCTATTTTTGTAAGATGCAAAGCCAACTAAGTGTATACAACACACTCTCTCGCCAAAAAGAAGAATTTCAACCAATAAATCCACCATTTGTAGGGATGTATGTTTGTGGGCCGACTGTGTATGGAGATGCTCATTTGGGTCATGCTCGTCCTGCAATTACTTTCGATTTACTATTTCGCTACCTCAACCACCTGGGCTACAAAGTGCGTTATGTGCGCAACATTACAGATGTAGGTCATTTGGAGCAAGATGCGGATTCAGGTGAAGATAAAATTGCCAAAAAGGCTAGATTAGAGCAATTGGAGCCTATGGAAGTGGCACAGCAGCATACTAATTCCTACCATAGAGATATGGCTTTGCTCAATACCCTCCCGCCTAGCATTGAACCACAGGCATCCGGCCATATTCCTGACCAAATAGAAATGGTGAAGCAGATTGTGGAAAAAGGATTGGCTTATGAGGCAGAAGGGTCAATTTATTTTGATGTAATGAAATATGCTGAGAGTGAGCATTATGGCAAACTTTCGGGCAGAGTGATAGAAGACTTGATGGCAGGTACAAGAGAATTGGATGGCCAAACAGATAAGCGTAGCCCTTTGGATTTTGCCTTATGGAAAAAAGCATCACCTGAGCATATTATGAGATGGCAATCTCCATGGAGCGATGGCTTTCCAGGTTGGCATGTGGAGTGCTCGGCCATGAGTGCGAAATATCTCGGTGAAACTTTCGATATTCATGGCGGAGGAATGGACTTGCTATTCCCGCATCACGAATGTGAAATTGCTCAATCTAAAGTTAGTCACGGACACGACCCAGCTAAGTACTGGATGCATAATAATATGATTACCATCAATGGCCAGAAAATGGGCAAGTCATTGGGTAATTTTATCAATTTGCAAGAGCTGTTTACAGGTTCGCATAAGTTGCTCGATCGCCCATACAGCCCAATGACGGTTCGTTTTTTCATACTTCAAGCTCATTATCGTAGCACACTTGATTTTTCTAATGAAGCTCTTCTTGCTGCGGCCAAAGGATATAAGAAGCTAATGAATGGCTTGAGAGTATTGAATGAATTAGAATTTGTACCAGATCCAGAAGTGGCTATAGATGAGAAACAAGTAGAGCAAATAAATCAATTGGCTGACAATTGCTACCGCGCTATAAATGATGATTTGAATACTGCAAAAGTGGTAGCTCATCTGTTCAACATTTTGAAAAAGATCAATAGCATGCAAACAGCTCAGCTGAATCCATCAGCCATTGGTCAGGAGGCGTTTGATTTGCTAGCCAAAACGTACCGTACTTTTGTGGTTGATATATTAGGATTGCGGGAGGAAAAAGTCACTGAGGTAGAAACTGTCATTCAATCGCTTCTGGAAATTTATGCGCAAGCTAAAGCAGATAAAAACTACGACTTGGTAGATCAAATTCGCGCTAGTTTAAAAAATGTGGGTGTTACTGTAAAGGACATGAAAACAGGGATTTCATGGGCATACGAGGAATAATTAAATCATACAACTTTGGCACAAAACGATAAAATAGAGTCATCGAAAGCTCCAGAACCTGTTGGGCTTTACCCGCATGCGAGGCGAGTGGGAAATTTGCTGTTTTTGTCAGGAGTAGGGCCAAGAGAACGTGGCACCAAAAAAATTCCTGGAGTTGAGCTCGATGAGGATGGTAAGATTTTGAGCTATGATATTGAAGCTCAATGCCATTCAGTATTTAGAAATATAAAAATCATTCTGGAAGATTCTGGCGCCGCCTGGAATGATCTTGTTGATGTAACGGTATTTCTTACTAATATGCACGCTGACTTCAAAATCTATAATAGAATCTACGCTGAATATTTTAAGGATAATCAGCCTTGCCGAACAACCGTGGAGATAAGCTCACTACCTACTCCTATCGCAATTGAGTTGAAATGTGTCGCTTGTATAAGAAATTAATCTCTTACAGGTCTTACATTCCAAGCTCTTGATTTATCAAAAGATACAATTTGCAATGAATTATTTGGAAACAAAAATCCATATTGAGCAGTATTTACTTCAGCGTTTCTACTATAAAAGCCTGCCTGCTGTGATCGAGAAATTGAACCATTTACGCCAAACCCAGCCAAAAGTAAATTAAAACCAGAGTTGCCTCCATTTAATATTTGAGTATAGCCATCTTGCCCTTTGTCTAGATTATCAATAAGGTCTTGAATTTCTTCTACTGAAGGGATTCTCCAACCCTCTGGGGCAACACCTTGAACTTCATCTCCACTATATGGTTGTGAATTAAAGCTGAGAGGAAGATTCATCGCCGCTGCCCAAGAATAAAATCTGCCTTCAAATTGAAACAGTGGGTTAATAGCAGCAAATGACCCAGGAGCATCATAATCAAGGTTTCTTGAAAACCAGGTATATTTTCCAATTTTTACTGTTCCGTATATTTTACCATCACGGTTATCAGTAAATGAACCTTGAGTAAAGAATCTGATATTAACATGATCAGATTTTGTTCCACAGCCAAGCTCTACAGTCCATCTCAATTGATAAGAATTACCTGATTGACCCGTAAATTGAGATTTTGGATTTGTAATACTTGCAATTTGCCCTCCCACGCCAGAGATAATTTCCCAATATCCATTGCCTTGTTCAGGTGTTTCAGCATTCAAAGTTGTTGTATTCCCTTGTCCCACAATTTTATCGGATCCTGCATAGGCTTGTTCAGGAACTTGACAGAATGAAATTATGACTTCATCAGAAACCTTGGAACATTCGTTAGAAAAAGTATATCTTAATGTATAAACTTCACCTGGAATACCTTTAAACATGGTATTTGATTTTAGAGGACGATTAATTTCGCCCCCTTCTCCTTGTACCACTTCCCATATTGCCTCAACTCCGTCGATATTTTCAGTGCCATCAAGTCTTATCGATGGTTCTACCAATTCAAGCATATCATTCCCTGCAAATATTTCAGGTAATGCTGGGCAGTTTTGTTCTTCCTCACATGAAAAAAAAAGCAAGATTGATAAAGATAGAGCACTAAGAAATCGCATTTTCATTAGGTTAGAAATTATTTTCAAAGAAATTACCTCTAAATGTATTAGTATTTAATAGAGGTAGGTTTCCTTCAAATTTATCATTAATTGATTTTAAGATAATATTGGCAAACCAAGCATTTCCTCTTGGGTTAAAATGAATTCCGTCAGCTGAAAATGCGCCATTTTCAACTGTGTTTGGTCTTAATATTAGTCCATTAATTAAAATTCCAGGTGGTGGAAATTTAAGGAATCTATTTCTTCCCTCATGTAATATTTTAGATTCTAAATATATGTCAGCCAAGGCCAAATTATCTTGAGAAGTAACTAATGCACTAATGATTTGATTGAACTCCTGAGTTCTTTGTTTGATGTTATTAATTTGGGATAATGTTAGGCTTTGGTTATTCGGAACAGGGTTGAGTGGCAACCCATAGTCACCAATGCCAAGTAATTCAGTAACTTCATATGTAACTAACTCATTAGGCGTCATGTGTCGGATAGAAGGAAGAATTACTAAAGTATCACGTCCTGCAATTCTAGCTTGAAAATTTACTATCGGTTCTAGTTCAGGGTCAACTATCACTATACCCCAGTTTCCTCTTCGATCTTCTGCAAAATCTAAAAAAGGCCTTTTCTTAGCTTCTTCTAGATTTGGTTGGTTGTTATATTGAAGTAAAATTTCATTAAATAAAGCTACATAAGCCCTGTTTCTTGAAAGTTGAGAATTGTCAATATATGGTGTTATATCATAGTAAGCTGAGTGGAAATATGGGAAGTCTGTAATATCAGGAATGTTTGCAATAACTGCATTTTTAGTGCTACTTGAACCACTTAGCCCCAAGTTACTGATTATTGAAGTAAGTTCATTTGCAAATAAACTTGTAGCAGTGGCATCATTAACCTGATAATCAGTAACCATTCCAGTTGGGTTTAAAGTCCCAGAACCTCCCGCTAAAGCATATCCGAGGATATCATCAAGTCCAGGGTCAATTACATAGAAGCTTGCATCTTGATCATTGGCATAATCAATTAAAGATTTTGAATTTAGCTGCTGTCCAAATCGAGTAGCCAAAGGCAAGTCAAATGTACTGGTTTGATTGAAGTGGGCTAATCTAAAACCTGGAATGCTTAGGTTTTGAATTTCTGACAACGATCCATTGAACACACTTATTGGTTCTCCAGGAACGCTTAACCTGTCTGGCGTTAAAGAGTTGTTTTGATTAAACCAAAGTTCATATCTTCCTCTATTGTTTTCGTTTGGTGTGATTTGGGTATTAAACCCATATCTAGAATTTATTAATGGGACATTGAACGGTTTGTCAGAAGCCATATAAAACTGTTGACCAAGTAGTTTGCCTACGGAGTTTGATTCGCCATCGTTATATAACGCTCCATCCATGTAGCCAGCTTGATTTGAAGAGCCTATAATAATTAGGTTAGAAAAATCAGCTTGATCTGATGTTGGTTCTTGGATTACAATAGGTTCTGGAAATTCATATTTACAACCTACTACTATCATAATGGATAGAAAAAACAGGCTAAAGAGTAACTTATGCTTCATTAATAAAAATTTTATTTTCTTGATCATTTGGAGTTAGTTGAAGAAGAAAGGATCAAAAGTATATGTTAGATGCCATATTGAAGATATTCCTGGTCCTCCGTAAGCATTTACAAATTTTTCATTGAAGATATTCATTCCTCCCGCTCTAATACTAGAATTTATCTTTGGTAAACGATAAGTTAACTGTACATCAAATGTATTGTAGTCATCAACAATTCCATCTGCAAAAGCACTTTCCCATAAAAATTCTGATCTAAATCTCCATACGAGGTTGAATCCAAAATTTTCCGTTGCTCTTCTATGTCCAATACTTAAATTAGTTTTCATTAATGGAGTGTTGAAGGAAGGAATTATAGGATCATTTTCATCTGTCTTTAATAATTGGGCATAAGTGGCATTTATAGCGAAGTTGATGCCTTCGGGGGATGTTACATCATAAGTTCCCTCAATGCCTTGGGTAATTATTTGAGCATTGCTATTTCCAAATATAAAAACATTATCACTTTCTGGACTATTATTAGCTTGAAGTGCGGCGGCGAATAAATCTGTACCTGGGCTAGTTTTTGGTTTTATTAGTCTTATTACCCCAATAAAATCATTGTAATAATTTCGATAAACAGTAACATCTACATATCTCCTTTTTTCAAATACGTTTTTGTAACCGAATTCTATGGTAGTTACTCTTTCAGGTCTAATTCCATTTAATTGATTTGGTTTTATGACAGATTGTTCAAGAATATTAAGATGTCTTAAATATGCTTGATTTTGCCCTAATGGATCTGGATTATTAATTGGATCAAGTGTAATGTCTTTTATAACAGCTTCATTAAATTTTTCAAGTCCTTGTTCTGTAAAAGCATTATTACCTAAGTCAAATTGACTTACGACTTGAGGCAAACCACCTACTAGTCTTGTGTCCCCAAGATTTTGATTAAAAAATTGTTCTCTTACTGAAGGAAAACGTACGCCAGTAGTAAAGCTCATACGCAGATTATGAACTTTTTTGACAGTATGAACTACCGAAATTCTTGGGTTGAATTGACCTTTGAAATTTTCATTTTTATCATATCTAATAGATGCCGTAAAGTATAAATCTTTGTCTAAAATATCCTTAGTCGCTTGAACAAAGGCTCCATATTCATAGACACTTAGTTCGTTATTTGCGGAATCGGTGAAAATAGTTCCATCCGAAACTGGTGTATAGAACCTATAATTACCACCAACTGTGAATTTGGCAAAATCAGAAATTTCATCAAGGATGTAAGACCCGTCTACATTATAAAGCTTGGATCGATCAATAATCTTAGCTCCATATCCTGGTTCGGATGAATTTTGAATTGCCAACTTTAGTGAGTCAAAACCAGGAGTTCCTGGAGCATATCTTGACTCAAAATTTTGACCCATACCAAACCCTGAATCAGCAAAATCTCTAGCTCTTGAGTAACTACCTCCATTTGACATCCTCATTCCAGTTAAGAAGTGTTGAAACCAAAATTCATCGGGTTTAGCAACCCTAATCATATTAGCAGCTAATAAACCAGCATCATATGAATCTCCAGAATTTTGGCCAGTCATATACCCTTTCAAATTTAATTTTTCGCCTTTGATTTCGGCCTTTGTCTGATAAATTGAAAAATCTCGAAGGAAAATTCTGTTATCTCCAGTGAGCATTGTGGTGATAGTTCCGTAATTGCCTTGTAAGATAAGTTCCGTTTTGGGGGAGAATTTGTAATGTAGCGAGGCTAAAGTTCTTGTGTTTTCAATCTTGTAATCGACTAAATCTTCTTCTCGATACCCAGTTCTATTAACTACGACTAATGAATCATTCCCTCCAATTGGGAGTCTGTTAGTAATTTCGTCACCATAAATATTTAGTCCGTCTATCCCTGGGTTATCAGCAAATGTTTCAAATGGAAGGCCAACGCCAATATTAGAATAGTTGTCTGCTTGAAAGTCTGTCGCTTTTAGAAAACTACCTGTTAATTTGAATGCAAATTTATTGTTAAATGCTTTTGCATATCTGATTGAAGCTTCTCGTACGGGGCTGCCACCAAAATCAACTAAGCTAGTTCCTCCTGACTCCATACCATTAATGCCTGTTTTAGCTGTCAAGCTTAACCCTTGATAATCGAAGGGATTTTTACTTTGTATGGTTAATACTCCATTGAATGCACCAGGCCCATAGAGGGCAGAAGTAGGTCCAGGAATCAATTCAACTGATTCAACATCTATATCAGGAATACCAGCAACATTTCCTAAAGAAAAATTTAATCCTGGTGCTTGGGCATCCATTCCATCGGAAAATTGTACAAATCGGGTGTTTGCAGTAGAATTGAATCCTCTAGTATTAACAGTATTTAATACCATACTTTGCGTTACTACATCAACACCTCTAATATTCCCTATTGCATCAAATACGCTTATGGAGGCAGTTTGCATTAACTCAATAATACCTAATTTTTCAACTAGAAGCGGAGATGTTAGCCTTTCTTGTTCAACTTTACTTCCGCTTACAATAAATTCATCTAGTACGAAGTCAGTAGGAGTTAATCGTATATCTAGATTTTCTGTAGTTGTTTCCGTAATCTGTATTTCTTTAGCTTCATAACCAACCATAGTCACTTGTAAGGTGAATGGTAATGGGTATCTTGTGAAAAATGAAAACCCACCTTGTCTGTTTGTTGTGAACCCAACCACCTTCTCTGAGTTGAGTGATTCTTTGATGGTAATATTTGCTCCCTCAAGGCTCTTTAAAGTATAGTAATCAGTAACTTTTCCGAATACTCCAGAAGTTTCCTGTCCAAAAACTAAATTGCTATTGAGAAGGAAAACAAGAAACACTGAAAAAGTAAGTGTTCCCTTAATCTTAAATTGTGAAAATCGCATTTAGTAATATTAGTTGAAGATTTGCTAGAGAGTAGAGGTAAGGAGCCCCGCATTGCTTCTAAATCATAAATAATTTCTTCTAAAACCCTTCGTTAAGGTAATTTATTTTAGAAATAATATTACGGCTTTATTACTCAAAATATATAATGTTATTTTAACGGCTTTTTATTCTGCTGGAAGGTGAATTTTCTGATCGAATGTTATTAAATTATTAGGTTGATGGCGAACCTTTAGCTATTCCTTCAAATGGATTTAATCAAATGAGCTTTCTTAAGTTAAGAGTTATTTTTTTATCCTCACTCCAGCTCTAAATCCACCACCAATATTTTTGGATCGAACACATTGCTGATAAACAGTCTCCCGCTATGATATGCAGCAGTGCTGCTTCCCGATAGGTTCGTTCCATCGTCGGTGAGGATTTCATTCACGTTTAAAAAGCCGTCAATTGTGCTATAAGAGAAGTGTAGAATTTGTGAAGGTGAATGCTTTTTTTGATTCTTAGCATGTCGCATAAACGCTAGCATATTTGGATGTGCTGCTACAAGTAAAGTTCCGTCTTTGTTTATTTCGATATTATCTGCTCCTGTGTTCAAGTTCATACTATGAAGCAATTCCAATGTGCCGTTTGTATAGCTACGCTGGAATGCAGAGATTTTTTTTCCAGTAGTTTCTGATACAAATACAATATCTCCATCTTGACTAGTGTTGATGCCGTTGGCATAATCAAGTTGGTCTGCAACTATACGGTAAGATTTGCCGTCGAAATAGCCAACAGAAGCTGTTCCTTGTTTTAGCAAGTTTTTAACACCCTGCTCTATACCGTGATCATTGGTGAAGTAAAATGCTCTAATTCCAACTGCTACTAAATCGTTTGGAATTTTTAGTTCTGGACTCGTTAAACTTTCCATTTGTTCATTATCCTTTTGAAGTTAAAACCTGCTGCTAGCATCACATTGATGTTATCGCCCACGATTTCCTTGTAAAAGTTGCGATTGAGTATGTGACCTGCTTTCAAATGCCCAATAATCGGTTCTATGGCTGCTCGTTTTTTATGTGTTTCGCTTAACTTTTTTCATTGGTAATAACTCATGTTTTTCTTGGGTGGAGCAGGAAGTAAAATTACCGTTTCTCCGCGTTGTTTTTTCCCTCGAAACCCTCTGCCTTTGCTATTTTAGGTGCTTTTCCTGTTAATCCTTCTACTTGTTCTAGCGTATTTGCATCATATTCATCGTGAAAACCCTTTGCGCCAACGATTACACCTGTATCGGTTTTCACAAACGATGCCTTGTTCCCAAACTCATTTTTTTTGCCATTGGAGATGCAATCCGTTTGGGGTTCGTGAAGGGAGTCAATCTTACTTTGGAACACTTCTCTTGTGCCAATACGTGTTTGTACAAAGCTAAATCGGCTTGATGCCCTGAATTGGACGGAAGGTTTCTTTCCAGTTCTCTGACCAATCTTCCTGTGATGTTTTTTATTTTCTTGTATACATTTGCCTTATTTTTAGGATGGTTTCTAAAGTATTGATCCCTAGCAAGCTCTTTAATATTCGGGTAGAGGTTTGGCACAGGTAGCTGTTCTTCCACAGCTATTTCATTACACTTTTTAATGATACTTTTGTATAATTTTGCATCGATAGAAAAGGTAATGTTTTTCTTCTGGACAGTCGAATCAATATTAATGTTGGCATCATGGCTATCGTCTCCAATGAGACGAATACTCTCTTTTTAGAATTAATTCAATGCCTTCTCCTCCTATGCGATGACGAAAATGAACCAGTTCGCTGGCTTCACAAGGTGCGCCTGCCACAAAAGAGGTCTCGCCACAAACGTATTGGTAATAGATATTTTCGCTCCATTGTTCCACAACACTTTCGTCAGAAATATTGCGAATATGTTTAATAATCAATAACCCACCATTAAACGAGGCTATGCAGGACGACCTTTATTCCTACTAAGGGGGTAGCCTTTTCAAATGCCTGCCAATCAATGGTGTTGAAAGAATATAGAGAGGATGTTTCTGGTTGAGGGTCTCTTCAAAACTGAAGAATAAACTGCTTTGATTATATACGCTTTGCTTTCATTAAAATAAGTTGCAGGGGTTACTACTCTAAAATACAAAAACCCACATTATTTTAACAAGAAAATCAACTTTATTTCACTGGTTTATAATTGCTTAAATGATTTTTAAGGGAGCGACAAAATAGCTATTTGTTCAGCGAATAGGGTTACTTAAAATTCCAAAGAAAAATAATTGCTTCGATAGATATTTACATCCAAGGGCTGGATATTTGAGCCATACATTGAGTTGATATTTGAAATAATAAAATTACTAATCCATGCATTTCCTCTTGGGTTAAAGTGTATCCCATCAGCAGAAAAAGCTCCATTTTCTACCACTGTTGAATTAATGATGACCCCATTAATGGTTTCGCCAGTAGGTTCAATTTCCAAAAATCTGTTTCTTCCAGCATGAAAGTTTTTTGAAGCTTGGTAGAAATCTACTACTCTTACGTTTTGATAGGAATTGGCTAAACGGAAAATAATTTCATTATAGGCTGTAATGCGTTCATTCACCAATAAGGTTTCTGTTTTGGTAAGAATTTTATTAGCTGGAATAGGATTCAAAGGAAGGCCCGAATCGCCTGAACCTAATTGGACGTCAATATCCCAAATAAGGTAATCCTCGAATGTCATATGGCGAATTGAAGGTACACTTACTACCGTATCTTTTCCATTAATTGTCATGGATACATTTCGAATAAGTGGGAGGGAATTATCCGTAATTACTACACCCCAATTTCCTCTGCGATCTTCAGCGAAATCTAGTGTAGGTCTTCGGGCATTTACTGGTGTACTTGGCAATTGATTATAGGCAAGAATTACGTCATTAAATGCGGCAGCATAGGATCTATTGCGAGAGAGCTGAGAATTACTTACAAACGGTGTGATGTCGTACCCATAGTATTGAAAATACGGAAAATCGATAAAATCAGGAATGGTAAGTATTATCCCTTTGGTGTTTACAGTGCTAAATAATTTTTGCAAAGAGCTTTGTAACTTAGCTTCAAATACATTGGCTGGGGTCGCATCAGCATTAGTGTAAGCTTCGATGGCTCCGGAGGGATTAAGTGATCCTTCACCACCCGCCATTGCATAGCCCAAAGCATCCTCATATCCAGGATCAAAAACTATGAAAGTAGGGTTTTGGCTGATGGCAAAATCAACTAGACTACTATTGCTTAAGCTTTGGCCAAAACGATTTGCATAATGGTTATTGAATATGCCGGGGTCATTAAAATGGACAGATCTAAACCGAGGTATATTTAATGCTGGAGATGACGCTAATGATTCGTTGCTTTGCGGTAAACCTCCGCCTTGATTATATCTTAGAAGCTTTGTTACTCTCTGCGACTGAGAATCTAGGTAACCTAGTTCAAATCTGCCAACATTAGAAGTTCCAGATGTAAGAAAGGTATTTAATCCATATTCGCTCTCAATTTTAGGAAAATTGAATTCGCGATTTGACCCTAAGTTAATCTGATTTGCGATTAAATTGCTTATACCAAATGACTCGCTTTCTGTATATAACGCCCCATCCATATAGCCCGAAAGTATGGAAGAGCCAATAAATATGGTATTGCTGAAATCGGCCTGAACGGAACTTACTGGTTCAATTTCTGGCTTTTCAGGAAACTGATAAGAACAAGCCAATGTTGAAAGACTTGCTAAAACTACCATTATAGAGTTCTGTGTTTTTTTGCTTATAATCCACATGTCTTTCATTGCTTATCTATAAAAATATGGATCAAAAGTGTAAGTTATATGCCAGATAGAAGCGACCTGAGGCCCACCATAAGCATTTACAAATCGTTCGTTAAATACATTCATTCCTCCCGCTTTTAAAGCAGATCGAATCTTTGGAAGCTTGTAAGTTACTTGTAAATCTAGCGTCTTAAAATCAGGAACGATTCCATCTGCAAATGCACTTTCCCACAAGAATTCTGATCTTATTCTAAAAACAAAACTGAACCCTAATTCATCAGTGACTCTTCTATGCCCTAAAGTCACATTTGTTTTGAATTTAGGCGTATTGAATGAAGGCACAATTGGGTCGTCTTCATTTGACTTGATCAGTTCTGTGTATGTTGCGTTGATACCAAAATTAAATCCTTCTTTTGACGTAACATCATAGGTTGCTTCAATTCCTTGGCTAGTTATGTTAGAGTTACTATTAGCAAACACAAAATATCTATCATTGGCTGTTCCACTATTAACCTGAAATGCAGATGCGTAAAGATCTACTTCAGGGCTTGTCCTCGTTTTCACCAATCTCATTACACCGATAAAGCTGGAATAATAGTTTCTATAAATAGTAATGTCAATATATCGTCTATTTTCAAATAAACTTTTGTAGCCTAATTCTATTGTGTTAATTTTTTCTGGCTTCAATCCATTCAAGGCATCTTGTCTTACGATGGAGCCTTCTAGTAGCGGCAAGTTCTTAAGATATGCCTGTCGCTGACTTATTGGCTCGGGATTGAAATTTGGATGGAGCGTAATGTCATTTAGTACTGCTTCATTAAATGCTGTGACTCCTTGCTCAGAAAAGGCATTATTAGGCAACCCGAACGGGGTGATAACATTTTCAAGCCCTCCAACTAATCGTTTGTCGCGAAGATCTTGGTTGTAGAACTGCTCTCTTACAGAAGGGAATCGAACTCCTGAGGCGAAACTTAATCGAAGATTATGGATGCTTTTGTAGGAATGAACGATTGATAGTCTTGGGTTAAATTGCCCCTTAAAGTTTTCATTTTTATCATATCTCAAGGAGGCAGTTAAGTATAAGTTGTTAGAAGGGATGTTTTTAAATGCTTGGATAAATCCACCATATTCATAAATACTCAAATCATTGCCAGTAGTATCAGTAAAAATTGTTCCTTCTGAAGTTGGTTGATAATACCTAAAATTACTTCCTACAGTTATTTCAGCAATATCTGTCAGTTTATCAAAAAGGTAAGTGCCATCCACATTATATAGTTTTGATCGGTCAATGATCTTAGCACCAAACCCAGGTTCCGCAGAATTTGCTATTACACTTTTGACTGAATCGAAACCTGCTGTGCCAGCGTCAAATTGTTGTTCATAGTTAGCATATGGGCCATAAGCTGAATTAGCAACTTGTCTTGCTTGGATGTAGGACCCTCCAATGAATGTATTCCTCATTCCATAGGTGAAATGCTCGAACCAGGCGTCATCTGGCTTGGAAGCGCGTAAAATATTTGCAGCAAGTAAACCTGCATCAAAGGAGTTGCCAGCATTTTGACTGGTGAAATATCCTTTTAGGTTAAATTTTTCTCCCTTTAGCTCAGCCTTCCCTTGCGCTATGGAAAAATCTCGTAATGAAATACGGTTATCACCGGTGAGCATCGTATTGATAGAGCCATAATTACCCTGTAGTATCAAGGTGGTTTTGGTAGTGAATTTATAATGTATTGAACCCAAAACTCTAACATTATCAATATCGTAGTCTACCAGATCTTCCTCTTTATAGCCCGTTCGGTTCACTACAACGAGAGAATCATTTGGGCCAATGGGCAGTAAACTGGAGATTTCATCACCATAGGTATTTAATCCATTGTATCCTGGATTTTCACGGAGTGTTTCATAATGCAAGCCAACACCAATATTGGAATAGTCTTGTGCGCTAAAGTCAGTAGAACTGAGAATGCTACCTGTAAGTTTGAAGGCTAATTTATCATTTAGTGCTTTTGCATATCTAAAAGCGCCTTCCCTCAAAGGGTATCCTCCAAAATCAAACATATGATCACCACCAGATTCCATTCCACTTATTCCATTTTTTAGCGAGAGGCTAAATCCTTGATAATCAAATGGGTTTTTGCTGTTTGTATTTAAAACCCCATTAAAATTGCCAGAACCATACATTGCTGAATTTGGACCTGGAATGAGCTCTACTGATTCAATATCAATATCAGGAATACCTGCAACATTACCCAAAGAGAAGTTTAGCCCTGGTGCCTGATTGTCAATTCCATCTGATAATTGAATAAATCGTGTATTTGCAGTAGAGTTAAACCCACGAGTATTTACTGTACTTAATACCATGCTTTGGGTCGTGACATCCACTCCTCTCAAATTTCCAATGGCGTCAAATACAGAAATTGAAGCTGTTTGCATTATTTCCAAAGCCCCAAGCCTCTCTACAACCATCGGTGCGATAAGCTTTGATTGTTCTACTTTTTGCCCAATAGTAACGATCTCGTCTAATTGAATTTCGGTTGGCTCAAGTTGGATAAATAAATTTTTCGTAGTTTGTTCAGTTACAGTAAGCTCTTTAGATTTATACCCAACGGAAGTTACTACTAAGGTAAAAGGCCTTGGATAATTTGAGAAAAATGAAAATTCACCTTGTTTATTAGTTGTGAATCCTAATGTACGGGAGGTTCCAATAGATTCCTTGATGGTGATATTTACGCCTTCGATTCCCGTGCCAGTAAAGCTATTTATCACTTTACCAAAAACATCATTTACTTCCTGAGCCTGAAGACTAAACGAATAAAATAATATAGCCAAAATGAAAACAAAGACAGTCTGAATTCTAGGCTTGTTTAATGGGTATTTCAAAATTATTGTCTTAGAAAAGATGAAGGAACTATGAATACCAAATAATAAACTGATAAATGTATCAATTCATTAAAGTAGAAAAGTTAGCTTATTTCAATGAAATTATATTAATGTATATATGCAATCTCACTAGAATTTATGTAAACTAGGTAATAATCTATTTATTAGGTTAATTTAAGTGGTATAATAAATATTGGTTGGTAGCATTTATTAAAAGAATAGACAGATCACTCCAAGTTCATCGTTACCACTAATATTTTTGGATCGAACACATTGCTGATAAACAGCCTCCCGCCATGATATGCAGCAGTGCTCCTGTTTTGTGCAACGCGTGACCCAAAATTAAATTTTCATATTCAATAGCGATTGCTGCACCAGTGAGGGCTTTAGGATTTTGGTTTTTGTTTCTTTTGATTTTGGCAGGGTATACTTGAGTTGTTTTATATCCTTTATTTCTTGGATAGCCTTTTCTGGTGATAGCTTAATTTGGTTTAGCACCAATAACCTTTCTAGTTCCTTGTAGACTGTATATGCGGCAAAGCAAAGACAAATGTGCGCTTCAATCCGCTTTTTTAGACGGTGATAAACGGGTCTTATTCTTAAGTCTGTTTTTGATATTCTAAAAGCCTTCTCTATCTGCCATAACTGAGAGTATTGCCCTATAACTTCTTCTTTTCTTAGCTTGGTATTAGTTATATACCCTTTCAAGCCATCCCACACCTTATCAGCTTGATATTGTTTATAGTCAATACTCACTTTGGCTTCGCCTTCTAGTTTGAGATATTTATTATACCCTCGATTATTGATATGATCCTTGTTGAGCTTGCCGTTTCTTACTTTGTTTTCTAGTCGTTTTAAGCCCTTTTCTCGGTTTATTCGATCCTTTTTTGCCCTACTTGATGAATAGCTAACAATCAACCTCCCCTTTTTAGATTTGACCTCTCTGGGCTCTCCTTCTTGTATGTTGAGTGTGATAATCTGTTGTTTTATCTCTTGGCTTTCATTTTTCACCCTTCCACCAAGGATATATTCGTAGTCATATTGCACTAATGCATTGATATTAGTTTGTGATAATAGCGCCGCATCTGCCACGATGATGGGTTTATCGATAGAAAATTTTTGTTGAAAACTCTCCAAGACGGGTATTAATGTCTTTGTTTCAGAAGTGTTACCTTCAAAAATTTGGTACCCAATTGGATAGCCATGATTGCTCACAAGAAGCCCAATCATAATTTGTGGGTGTTGGTGCTTGCCATCCTTGTTGAAGCCTGGAATGCGATAATCATCAGGCTCTGACGCTTCAAAATATAACGTGGTCATATCATAAAATACCACACCAATGTGACTACCTAAAAGCTTTCGCGTGTAGTCAAAGGTGATTTGTTCTATCGTGGGCTTTAGGCTTTGATCTACCTCATCAAGAAAGCGATAAAGGGAATATACGCTCACATCTAAATCTAAATGCTTCTTGAAGTACTCAATCGTCTTTAGTTTGCTTCCTGGATAGACTAACCTGCACAATACCAGATTTTTAAAGTAATCGCGTGACCCACCTTCTGGGAAGCCTATTTTTCGGTAAATTTCGACTAAAATAAGCGTTGCTCCCACATACTGGATATGCTCATTAGAGACACCTTCTAAAAAGCTTTCTACAACTAAATCATCATGCTCAATAAAGAGAGAAGAAAGCCCTTTCAATCTATCTCGTTGTTTGCCAGTAAAATAAGTAAATCCTCCTCTCGCTTAGTATAGGCTATACCTACCGTCTTAATCACCTTATTCTTCCGGTTAATCTTATGGGCAATTTGAATGCTTACTGAACCACTCTTATTGGTGTTTTTGCGAACGAACATAACCCAAAAATAAACCCGCGTGACCCAAAATCAAAATTTATGCAACATAAGTGACTGATAATCAATATATATAATTTGAAGCGATGACGTCGCGCACAAAACAGGAAAAGAATAGACAGATCACTCCAAGTTCATCGTTACCACTAATATTTTTGGATCGAACACATTGCTGATAAACAGCCTCCCGCCATGATATGCAGCAGTGCTGCTTCCCGATAGGTTCTTTCCATCGTCGGTGAGGATTTCATTCACGTTTAAAAAGCCGTCAATTGAGCTATAAGAGAAGTGTAGAATTTGTGAAGGGGAATGCTTTTTTTGATTCTTAGCATGTCGCATAAACGCTAGCATATTTGGATGTGCTGCTACAAGTAAAGTTCCGTCTTTGTTTATTTCGATATTATCTGCTCCTGTGTTCAAGTTCATACTATGAAGCAATTCCAATGTGCCGTTTGTATAGCTACGCTGGAATGCAGAGATTTTTTTTCCAGTAGTTTCTGATACAAATACAATATCTCCATCTTGACTAGTGTTGATGCCGTTGGCATAATCAAGTTGGTCTGCAACTATACGGTAAGATTTGCCGTCGAAATAGCCAACAGAAGCTGTTCCTTGTTTTAGCAAGTCTGCCATCAATCTTTTAACACCCTGCTCTATACCGTGATCATTGGTGAAGTAAAATGCTCTAATTCCAACTGCTACTAAATCGTTTGGACTTTTTAGTTCTGGACCCGTTAAACTTTCCAAATGACGTAATTGGCCATTTTTATAATCAAATATTTCAATAAAATGTCCAGAACTTCGATGATTGATTACAAATAGTCTGGTGATTCCAAGTGCTCCTTTGTACAGGGAGATGCCATGTGGGTTGAATTCAAAATCTAAAGAGGGACTGATTTTCTTTGGTATGAGCGATTCACTTTTCAGATCAATTGAATAAATGCCACCTTTAACTTCCTTGCCCAGCATCCGAGCTCTTCGATCGTCCGATGAAATAAATAATAAACTACGATCGTAATCTATGGTGATATCCTCGGGGCCCTTTACGCCTTCTATTGTCAGGCTGCTTGTGTAGCTATTTGCAGGATTTCTGAACGCTCCAAAATCATACAATACTTTTACAATCAATAGAATGATAATTCCGAATATTACTGCAATTAGTAACAGCAGTCTTTTTTTCATGATCTACAAAAATTTGGTCAATATAGCAGAAAGGTCTCTTTTTGTCATCATGCCTGATTGTTGCCATTTGATTTCACCACCTTTAAATAATATAAGAGTTGGCACACCACGTACCCGAAATTGCTGGCTCACCGCAGGGTTTTTGTCCACATCTATTTTGATCACTTTCAGCTTTTCGCCAAATTCCTTAGCGACATCACTTATTACCGGCGCCAATGCTTGGCAAGGCCCACACCAAGTTGCGTGAAAATCTACCAATACAGGCAAATTAGGATTCGCAATTAACTCGTTGAATGATTTCTTTGGTTCCATATAAATTGTTGTTATCAGTATCTATACCAAATTTTCCATTTTCTCTAAACGAGCAAAGTAATTATTAAATTCTAATTGAAGTAAATTTCTCGAAAATCTGATTTCAGGGAATGAAATTTCAATTTATAGATTTATTGTAATTGGTCAAGGGGGAGGAAAAGAAAAGGCTTGTCACTGCAAATAGCGACAAGCCAAACTTTTAATCCAAAAATAGACTCTTTTAAAATCTATTGTTGTTTCATATGAACATCTCTTTGTGGGAATGGGATTTCGATATTGGCAGCATCTAATGCTTCTTTTATATCTTCTAACCCTTCGAATGTCATCGACCAGAAATCTTCTGCATTTACCCAAACTCTTACACTTAAGTTTAAGGAGCTATCTGCTAGCTCAGTCAACACAACTTGTACACCTTGTTCTGGCAATACCCTTGGGTCTTTGGAAAGAGTGTCTACAATTATTTTTCGTGCTTGCTTAATATCAGAATCATAGGAGATCCCAACCGGGAATGCCACTCTACGCGTTGGATGAGCTGTAATGTTAATGATATTGGAATTGGCCAATGAGCCATTGGGCATTATAATTTCTCTATTGTCGGCGGTATTGAGTCTAGTATGTAGTATATCTATTTTTTCAACTGTACCAATCTCACCTTGGGCTTCAATTACATCGCCAATTCTAAATGGCTTAAAAGCCAAAATCAACACTCCACCCGCAAAATTACTTAAACTGCCCTGCAAGGCTAAACCAATAGCCAAACCTGCGGCGCCTAGAATAGTCAAGAAGGAAGTCATAGGAATTCCAACTGTGCCCAATACAGTAATAAACAACATTACATACAAGGCAAACCTAGTTAGGCTAGTCAAAAATGATTTTAGTGAGGGCTCGAATGAGCCTTTATCTAAACCTTTTCTAATAAGGTTGCCAATTTTTCCTATTAGCCATGTACCAATTAATAGGATAAGAATGGCACCTAACAACTTCGGGCCAAAGTCTATAATAAACTCTAATATTAATTCATTAATTTTTTGAGGGTCGAATGATCCTAAATCCATAGTCGATAATTTTAATTTATAATTTGATACAAATATTTTTCTCTTCAGTAAAAAATTTGAAGGCTTCCATTCCGCCTTCACGCCCTACTCCTGATTGTTTCATCCCGCCGAATGGCGTTCGTAGATCTCGTAATAGCCAGGTATTTACCCACACTATGCCGCTATCGAGTTTGTGAGCAATGTTGTGTGCTCTTTTTAGGTTCTGAGTCCAAATGGTGGCGGATAATCCATACGAACTCTTATTTGCATAACTCAATACCTCCTCATCTGTTTCAAAAGATTGAATGGTTACTACTGGCCCGAATATTTCTTCTTGGTTAGTGCGGCAGTCGATATCAAGGCCTTCTACAATCGTAGGAGCTACAAAATAACCACCTGAAAGTTTGCCATCCAAAATCACTCTGTCGCCACCACACAATATCCTCCCGCCTTCTTCATGCGCCAATTGGATGTATGAAAGTACTTTTTGCATATGCGATTCCGATACCAAAGCGCCCACTCTGGTTTTATCATCCATCGGATCTCCCACTTTCATTCTAGCCACTTTTTCTACTAAAGCATTTTTAAATTTCTCATATATACTAGAATGTATATACACTCGTGAGCCACACAAGCAAATCTGTCCTTGGTTGCTAAACCCAGCCTTCAAAGTGCCCATTACGGCTTCATCAAAATCTGCATCTGCAAAGATGATATTCGGATTTTTGCCGCCCAGTTCGAGAGATAGTTTCTTAAATTCTGGAGCAGCAATAGCGGCTATGCGTTTGCCCGTTTGTGTGCCACCAGTAAATGAAATGGCTTTGACATCGGGATGAGAAATCATAGGCTCACCAGCTTTTGGTCCTAAGCCATGTATGATATTCAAAACGCCTGCTGGCAAACCGGCCTCTATGCAAATTTTGCTAAGCAAATAGGCCGTCATCGGAGTAAGTTCAGAGGGTTTTGCTACCACTGTATTGCCAGAAGCCAAGGCAGGAGCTATTTTCCAAGTGAACAAATATAGCGGGAGGTTCCAAGGGCTAATGCAAGCGACTACACCCAATGGCACTCTTTGCGTGTAATTGATGGCTGATTGGTCTGTAAAGTGCGCCTCGCTATTGAAATGCAAAATGCCAGTAGCATAATATTCAAAATTGCTTACAGCTCTAGGAATATCTACCGACTTGGCTAGCCATAGTGCTTTGCCATTATCGATACTTTCGGCCATTGCAAGTTCATCTAAGTTCTGCTCAATAAGTGAAGCAATTCGCATTAAAATATCCACCCGCTTTTGCACGGGCATGGTTGACCATAATGAAAATACATTCTTGGCCGCATCCACCGCTTCAGCAACATCTTGCTCATCGCTATCGGGAATTAGGCTATAAACTTCGCCTGTGGCAGGCTGAATATTATTTAGATATTGGCCATTTTTTGGAGCTTTGAGCTCTCCGTTTATATAGTTTTCGATTTTTTGCATTGCTTGCCTTGGTTCTCAATAACGAATGATGGGTTTTACACCCATAATTTATCAATAAAAGAAAAAACGTTTTTATAAGCCAATTTTTCTAATTGCTCTTTCGAAATTCCTCGCTCGGTAAGTTGTGCTAAAATGCCTTGATACTTCGAAGCATCCTCGTGCTCCTGATGATAAAAAGGTACCCGTTTTGGATCTGGATGGTCGGCTGTATAGAAGAAATCTGCTCCAAAAGTCAATTTACTTTCTCCACCCAATTTGAGCCCATATTCAATATGATCGAGGAGGGTATCAGCCTTGTCATTGTCCACAAATGCACGCACAAAATTAATCCCAATGAGTCCGCCCATGGCATAAATCTCCTTGGCAGTTTCATCGCGGAGGTTTCTGGGATGATCCCATACTTCCCTGAAATTGGAATGACTCGCAATAGGGATAATGTTGAGTCTTTTTTGATGGATATAATTGAGTATATCATCGGCCAGTGCATCACTTGTATGTGACAAATCGATGCAAATATGCTTGCCATTGATATAGTCTAGCAGTTTTTTGCCATCTTCTTTAAGTCCAGCTTTGGTATAATTGCCTCCACCAAATCTATTTTCGCCATGGTGAGTCATGCTGATATAAAGTATTCGACGAGTGGCAAGGAGGATTTTTTCCAAGTTTTGAAAAGCCTGCTCAATGGGTATTTCCTCTGTGGCAATTCCCGCAGCATTTTCTATGGCAGCAACGATGGCTGTTTGATGCAGATCAAGTTCTTTTTGAATTTGGTCAGTGTTTTTTGGCAGATAGAAAAAATCAGGATGTAAAGTGGCTAAATCCCTAAAAATTTCTGCTTGTCTCAAGCCCATTTTTGCGGATTCTGCATATACATTATTGTAAATAGCCATCACCTGAAATCGGACTTTACCACGACGTAAATTGGGAATGCTACAACCAAGATCTGGAGTAAAAGCATCAGGATCGGGACGATGAGCAAGATAGCTGAGCAAATCACAATGAAGGTCGAATATAGGAAATGGGCTTTTTTCCATATTACATTGAGCCTGTGCGCCCTCCATCTACTGGAATATTTACTCCATTAACATAACTGGCGGCAGGTGAAGCTAAAAATGCAGCCACATTTGCGACCTCTTCTGCACTGCCAAAGCGGCCGGCCGGAATGCTGCTTTTCATATTTTCTTCTACAGCTTCAATACTTGCAGATAGCTTTTTAGACTTGCCCTCAATTAATGAATCCAAGCGGGAGGTTTTGGTGAAGCCCGGTAGCACATTGTTTACCGTGATTCCGAAAGCGCCTAATTCATTGGCCATTGTTTTGGACCAGCTTGCGACCGCACCTCTGATGGTATTGGATACACCTAAGCCTTGTATCGGTATTTTCACCGAAGTAGAAATCACATTAATTATTCGACCAAAGCCAGCCTTTTTCATTCCTGGCACCACGGCTTGCGTCAGTATCTGATTGCAAATAACGTGTGCGTCAAATGCCTGCTTAAATTCCTCTAAAGAGGCATCAATTGCTTGGCCTGCTTTTGGTCCACCCGTATTATTGATTAGGATATGGATTTCTTTTCCCGAATTTAGATAATCATTTACAACATTTTTCACCTGTTCTGGTTGAAAGAAATCTGCAACTAGATAATCATGCCTTTGTCCATTTCGGCTATCAAGCTCTTTCAAAACAGTTTTTAGAGAGTCTTCATTTCGGGCAATTAGGGTAATATCAGCACCCAATTTTGCCAATGCAATGGCTATTGCCTTGCCAATGCCCTGGCTAGATCCACCAACTAATGCTCGTTTTCCTTTTAGGTCTAAATCCATCTTAATTCAATTTTTTTCCGCTTTTTGCATGGTTGAGTTTAATGAGCTTCCAACCAATTATTTCCAATACCAGCCTCTACCAATATAGGGATTTCTAGTTTGATTGCCTCCGACATCAGTTTTGGAATATGCTTTTTCAATATCTCTACTTCATCTTTATGCGCATCGAAGATCAATTCATCATGCACTTGCAATATCATTTTGCTTTTTAGCTTTTCCTGCTTCATCCATTTGTGGATGTTTATCATCGCAATTTTTATCAAATCGGCGGCGCTACCTTGCAATGGCGCGTTGATGGCATTTCGCTCGGCAAATCCTCGCATGGTCATATTGCGGGAGTTTATGTCTCGCAAATATCTGCGACGGCCTAGAATTGTTTCTACATACTCTACCTCCCGCGCTTTTTCTATACAATCGTCCATATAGCGTTTCACGCCCGGAAATTCTCTAAAATAAGCTTCTATAATTTCAGCAGCTTCTTTTCTAGGAATAGCTAATCGCTGTGAAAGTCCGAATGCAGAAATACCATAAATGATTCCAAAGTTGGCTGTTTTAGCCTTCCTTCTCATTGAGCCATCCACTTCTTCCAATGGCACTTTGAAGATTTTGGCTGCGGTAGCGGCATGAATATCTTTCCCTTCTTTGAAAGCCTGCACCATAGTTTCGTCCTTTGAAAATGCGGCCATCAAACGCAATTCTATTTGTGAATAATCAGCAGCTAGGAGCACGTAATTTTCATCTCTAGCAACGAAAGCCTTGCGAATAAGACGGCCACGATCGGTACGAATTGGGATGTTTTGCAAATTGGGATTGGTAGAGCTTAAGCGACCCGTTGCAGCTACGGCTTGATTGAAAGAAGTATGCACTCTACCATCACTTGGACTAATCAATTTGGGCAAAGCATCAACATAGGTAGATTTCAATTTTTGTAGTTCACGGATATCGAGAATCTTGGAAGGAAGCGGGTGGATAATGGCCAACCTGCTTAAAATCTCCTCCCCTGTAGCATATTGACCTGTTTTGGTTTTTTTTGGCTTCTCTTCTATTTTGAGTTTATCAAATAATATTTCACCCAATTGCTTTGGACTTGAAATATTAAACTCCTCTCCAGCAAGTTCGTAAATCTCCTTTTCTAGTGCTTCGATTTCAGCTTCCAGTTCTTTAGAGAATTCGGCTAAGTTTTCCTTATCCACTCGAATGCCTTCAAATTCCATTGCAGCCAGCACTTCCACCAAAGGAAATTCCACATCATTGAGTAATTTTTCTTGATTGTCTTTTTTAACTAATGGCGCAAGCACTTTATGCAACTGCAGTGTGATATCGGCATCTTCGGCAGCGTATTCTGTGATTTCCTTCAGCGCGACATCACGCATATTGCCTTGGTTTTTGCCTTTCTTACCAATTAGTTTGGTGATGGAAACTGGTGTATAATTCAAGTAGGTTTCTGCCAAATAATCCATACCATGTCTCGTTTCCGGATCGATAAGGTAATGCGCCAGCATGGTGTCGTAAATCGGACCGCTTACATCGATATCGTACTTGCGGAGCACCAACATATCGTATTTCAGGTTTTGTCCGATTTTCAGAATACTCGGATTTTCGAGGACTTCTTTGAATTGACTAAGCAGCTTTTGGGCATCCTCCCGCTTTTCTGGCACAGGGACATAATATGCCTCATGGGTAATGTATGAAAAGGATAGTCCTACCAATTGTGCTTCTATGGCATCCAAATCGGTGGTTTCAGTATCAAAGCAAAATGCTTTTTGGATGGATAAATAATGAATTAAGCTTTTGATTAGCTCAGGCGTATTTATCAGAATATAATCGTGCGGAATATTGGCAATACTGCCTTTTCCAGATGGGATAATTGCTTCTGGCTCTTCTTCTTTTGCAGCTGTGGCAAACATATCCAACTGCTCACCCGAAAGCTCTACAGTAGGGCTTGCAGTTTCGGTTCCAAACATCCGTTTGGACAAGGTTCGGAATTCCAATTCATCGAATATGGCTTTTACTTCGTCTACATTTGGCCCGTTGAAAACCAAAGCTTCTTCGTTAAACTCTACGGGCGTATCAATATCAATAGTGGCAAGTTTTTTTGAAAGCAGTGCTAATTCAGCATTTTCGATCACCTTTTCCTTCATTTTGCCTTTGAGCTCATGCGTATGCTCAATAAGGTTTTCGATGGAGCCATATTCTTTGAGGAATTTCACGGCTGTTTTTTCGCCCACACCCGGAATACCCGGTATATTGTCTACCGCATCGCCCATAAGCCCGAGCATATCTACCACCTGATCGATACGTTCGATATCCCATTTTTTGAGTACTTCGGGTACTCCCATTACGTCAACGCCATTGCCCATAAAGGCGGGTTTGTAAAGGAATACCTTTTCTTCGACTAGTTGACCAAAATCCTTATCAGGGGTCATCATATAAACGGTGAAGCTTTCTCTTGCAGCTTTTTTGGCAATGGTGCCAATAATGTCATCAGCTTCCCAGCCGTCTAATTCCAGGCAAGGGATATCAAAAGCTTTCACGAGTTTTTTTACCCATGGGATGGCTACTTGGATATCCTCTGGTTGCTCTTGGCGATTGGCTTTATAGGTCACAAATTCCTTGTGACGGAAAGTAGGTGCAGAGGTGTCAAAAGCTACAGCTATGTGGCTAGGTTTTTCCTTGCTCAATATTTCTACGAGCGTATTAGTAAATCCTAATACGGCTCCTGTACTCATGCCTTTCGAATTGATTCTTGGGTTTTTGCTGAAGGCAAAATGGGCTCTATAGATTAAAGCCATGGCATCCAGCAGAAAGAGTTTTTTATCTGACTTACTCATGGTTTAAAGATAATGTAGATTAGGCAATAAAGCCGATGATTTTAGAGAATTGGCTTTTCTTTCTCATTTTGGAGGATTTTAAACCCCATTTAACTCAACTCAATATAGGTTTCAAGGAAGCTGATTTCGTTTTTGGTTGCGATTCGGCAATAATCTAAGTTTGCCGGGATAAGCCAAACTTCACCAGCCTTGGTGGCCATTTTTCCTCCCGCATAGTCCAGATTACCATCACCAGCTACCACCGTTATGATTCTAAAATCTCCATTTGGATGGATAACAGTTTCCTGATTGTCGGTGTAATGATGATAATTCGTAATGAAGTATTCGCAGCGTACAATTTCTTGTTTGCCAATAGCGGTCTTATTTATTGGCGACTTATACTGATCGTAATATTTATAATCGATGGCATCAACTGCTTGCTCTACATGAAGTTCACGTTTGTTGCCATCAGCATCTACTCTATTGAAATCGTAAATTCTATAAGTGATATCTGATGTTTGCTGAATTTCGGCGATTAGCAAACCTGCGCCAATAGTATGCACTCGACCTGCCGGAATGAAAAACACGTCGCCAGCATATACTTTTTCGCGGTTGAGTGTAGTTTCTAATGTTTGGTTTTTGAAGTGTTGTAAATAGCTTTCTTTATTCATTTCGCGGTTGAAACCGCTAATCAAAGTGGTATTAGGGTCGGCCTGCAATACGTACCACATTTCAGTTTTTCCAAATCCATTGTGGCGAGTTTTAGCTAGTTCGTCATTAGGATGCACTTGTATGCTTAAGTCCTTATTTGCATCTAGGAATTTAACCAGCAGGGGAAAATTTGCACCAAATTTCTTGAAGGCTTTTTGCCCAAGAATATCTTCTCCATTTGATTGAAGTAAATCGGATAGCAACTTTCCTTGTAATGGGCCATTGGCTACTTTCGAGATATTCCCTTCCACGCCAGATAGCTCCCAGCTTTCGCCACAGCTTGGTAACGGCGAGAAATCCTTGCCTAAATAGCTGCGGAGTTTATCTCCTCCCCACAATTTTTCTTTATAAATGGGATCAAATTTAAGCGGATAGTTTGGTGTCATTTATCGAAAATTCTTGAATGCATTGATTAAACCATTGGTAGAGCTATCATGGCTTTTTATCTCGATATCATTTTTAAGTTCAGGTAATATTTTACCAGCGAGTTGCTTGCCTAATTCTACTCCAAATTGGTCGTAACTGAAAACGTTCCAAATTAAGCCTTGAACGAATATTTTGTGCTCGTACATAGCGATAAGACTACCTAATGTATATGGAGTTAGTTTTTTGCAAAGAATACTATTGCTAGGCTTGTTGCCAACAAAGCATTTGAAAGGAGCTATTTGGGCAATTTCATTCTCATCAGCACCTTGAGCTTTTAGTTCTGCTTCTACCTCTTCCCGAGATTTTCCATTCATTAGTGCTTCGGTTTGTGCAAAGAAGTTTGCCATCAATATATTATGCTGATCGCCCAATTTGTGATGAATATTGGCGGTAGCTATAAAGTCGCAAGGAATGAGTTTGGTGCCTTGATGAATCAATTGATAAAAGGCATGTTGACCATTGGTGCCCGGCTCGCCCCAAATAATTGAGCCACTTTGATAATCAAGTTTATTGCCTTTTCTATCTACTGATTTGCCATTGCTTTCCATATCGGCTTGTTGCAGATAAGCTGGAAATCTATGCAAGTATTGATTGTAGGGCAGTATGGCTTGTGACTCTGCATCGAAGAAATTGTTGTACCATATACCCAATACAGCAAGTATCACTGGGATATTAGATTCTGGTTTTTCATCTCTGAAATGCAAATCCATAGCTCGTGCGCCTTCGAGCAATTCGTAGAAAACGTCGAAGCCCAATGAACACGCGATGGACAAGCCGATTGCAGACCATAAAGAATAGCGACCACCAACCCAATCCCAAAATGTAAAAATATAATCAGGATCAATACCGAATGCTATGGCGGCTTCTTCGTTGGTAGAAATGGCTACAAAATGTTTAGTGATATCTTCTTCCCTCCCGCCGTTCTCGAGAAACCATTTTCTAGCTGTGTGTGCATTGGCCATAGTTTCTTGGGTGGTGAAGGTTTTTGAGGAAATCATAAAAAGCGTGTTTTCTGCATCTACTTTTTTGAGGGTTTCCGTAATTTGACTTCCATCCACATTCGACACAAAGTGGCTTTCAATATGCTTTATCTTGTAAGGTTTCAAAGCTTCGGTCACCATAACCGGGCCTAAATCCGAGCCGCCAATGCCAATATTTACAATGTTTTGGATGGGTTTGCCATTAAATCCTTTCCAATGACCATTGATTATCTGTTCAGAAAATTCCTTCATTTGGTCGAGTACGGCGATTATATCGGGCATTACATTTTGCCTATTTACCATTATCGGGTCGCCATCCAAATTGCGTAGAGCCACATGTAGCACCGCACGATTTTCTGTTTCGTTAATAGTCTTCCCAGAAAACATAGCTTTTATCCCTTTTTCTATACCAGCTTGCTTTGCTAGTTGAAAAAGGAACTGCATAGTATCTTCTGTAATTCGGTTTTTCGAATAATCAAGAAGAATATCTTCAAACTGAATGGAGAACTTTTGGAATCTCTGAGGGTCATTTGCAAATAAAGTCCTCATTTGGAGGTCTTTTATTTCCTTGTGATGCCTTTTGATTTTTTTCCAAGTGGCAGTTCTGGTCAAATTCTTTTTTGGAAGCATATTGGACAGCAAATTACTAAAAAGAAGGCTTTTTTAGCTGAATATTTGGAAGATTCCTTAAGTTGAATTTTTTATTTAATACACAATGTAAATTTGGATACAGAGTTGATGAAGATATTATGAGAAGGATAACATTGGGTTAATTATTTTTTAAGGATATTAGTACCACTTAACTTACCATAAGAATATGAGCAATACGAACACCATGAATAATATGAATTTTCCACCTTATGTAAAGGCTGTATTTATAGGCTTTTTGATGATAATGTTGGTTGTCATTATGATTTTTGGCCGTAGTATACTTGTGCCAATGCTCTTTGCAGCTTATACTTCCATGCTTTTAGTGCCATTTAACAATAAGCTGGAAAAGTGGAAGTTCCCTCGAAGCTTAGCTACTTTAACCTCCTTGAGTGTGGCCATTATTGTAATCCTTGGCGTTTTTACATTTTTCTTTATCCAGCTTACATCTTTTGTAGATGATTTGTCTAACATCCAAGAGCGAATTGATGGATTGATTAAAAGCCTTAATTCCAATATCCAAAGTATCACAGGTGTGCAATCAGACATTTCGGTGATCTTACAAAAGGAAGAGATAGTAGAGTTGATCAAAAACAATAGTAAAAACATTACTACTGCTGTAATGACTACTGTTGGTAGCTTTGGTGGAGTTTTATTGATACCTGTATTTATATTTCTCTTTTTGTATTACAGAAATCACTTCAGACAATTTCTTATCAAGATTTTTCACAATCATGACCCTAAAAAGGTAAATGAAACGCTTGCGTCGGTGCGTGTTATCATTCAGCAATATTTGGCTGGTATAGGTAAGGTAATGTTGATATTGGCTGTATTGTGTACAGCTGCATTACTGGGATTGGGGATAAAACATGCGGTATTTTTTGGAGTATTCGCTGGATTGATGAATCTGATTCCATACGTTGGACCTTTATTGGCCGCCATTTTACCATTTACCTTTGCACTAATTACAAAAGATAGTTTATGGTATCCATTCGGCGTGGTTATAGCTTTTACAGTTATTCAGGCACTTGAAGGTAATTTCCTCACTCCCAAAATTGTAGGTTCCAATGTAAGCCTCAACCCATTTATTACCTTCTTTGCTTTATTAGTTGGTGCAGCAATTTGGGGTGTTATCGGGATGATTTTGATTATACCAACCATTGCGATTCTAAAAAAACTATTTGAGCTTTCTCCTGCCACAGAACCTTATGCATACCTGATGGGAGCTGAAGAAGAGAAAAAGACTAGATGGATAAGGATAGGAAAGAAATAGGTAGAGTTGGAGAGCAATTGGCATTAGCATTCTTGCAAAAGAAAGGCTATGAATTAGTTGCGCAAAACTATCGGCATCGTCGTGGTGAAATTGACCTAATAGTAAAGCGGGAGGATTTGCTCGTATTTGTAGAAGTGAAACTTCGAAGTGGGTCGCACTTTGGCTTTCCTGAGCAAATGGTGAGAGAAAACCAATGGAACTTGTTGATGGAAACTGCCAAAGCATTTCAAGAAGAGCAAGAACACAATGGACCCATTCGCTTCGATATTGTGGCCATATTGGGTGAGCAAATTCGGCATTTCGAGGATGCTATCTTCTAATTGGAGAGCATGTAAAAGAGCAAAAAACCTAAAGAATAACCCATTTACCTCCCGCCACATTTGCCCTCGCTAGTGTCTAATTTTTTGCTATTATGCCATTATAGATGCAACTTTAAATTCTTTACAATTCATATAAATCATGAGATATACAGCACTAGATAAATCCCTTTATCAAACGAATAGAAAAAACTTCACAAAGCAATTACCATCAAGCGCTATCGCTGTTTTCAATAGCAACGATATAATGCCCACAAATGCAGATGGTACAATGTCATTTAGACAAAATAATGATTTGCTATACCTCACAGGTATAGATCAAGAAGAGAGTATCTTAGTGATTTTTCCAGATCATCCAGACGAAAAGCAACGTGAAATCTTGTTTCTAAGAGAAACCAATGAACATATTGCTATTTGGGAAGGTCATAAGTACACCAAAGAAGAAGCTGAGGCAGCGTCCGGAATTCAAAATATTTATTGGAGGCATCAGTTCGAGAGCGTATTCAATACACTTATGCCTTTTGCTAAAAAGGTATTTTTGAATACCAATGAGCATTTGCGTGCGGTCGTAGAAGTGGAAACACGTGATGCGAGATTTGTAAAATGGTGTATGGCAAAATATCCTCTACATACATTTGAGAGGTCAGCACCAATAATGCAAAACTTGCGAGCAGTAAAGTCACAATATGAAATTGATGCCTTACAAGAAGCATGTCGCATAACGGAACTAGGCTTTAGGCGTGTGCTCAATTTTGTGAAGCCGGGAGTTCAAGAGTATGAAATAGAAGCAGAATATGCGCATGAGTTTTTGAGAAACAGGTCAAAGGGTTTTGCGTATCAGCCCATAATTGCATCAGGAGCAAATGCGTGTGTGCTACATTATATCGATAATAGCTTGCCTTGTAATGATGGAGATTTGTTGCTAATGGATGTGGGAGCAGAGTATGCCAATTACAATGGAGATATGACAAGAACTATCCCAGTAAATGGCCGATACACCAAAAGACAGCGGGAGGTTTACGATGCAGTGCTAAGCGTAAAAAATTATGCAAAAAGTATTTTGAGACCGGGAACTACCATACCTCAGTATCATAAGGAAGTTGGTGATTTTATGGAAGGCAAACTCATAGAACTTGGTCTATTAGATAAAACTGATGTAAAAAATCAGCATCCTGATCAGCCACTTTACAAGAAGTATTTCATGCATGGCACATCGCATCATATTGGATTGGATGTTCATGATGTCGGAAATATATATCGCAAAATTGAGCCAGGAATGGTCTTTACGGTGGAGCCAGGGATCTATATTAGAGAGGAGAATATTGGGATCAGACTGGAGAATGATATTGTAATTCAGGAAAATGGATATCTTGATTTGATGAAGAATATTCCCATAGAAGCAGAAGAGATAGAAGACTTGATGAATAGCAAATAACTGAACCTTAAATATAAATTTCATGAGTGCAGCAGCTGGAGGAGCCGCGGCAGCGGCGGCAATTAGTCAGGCAATAAAGGCAAGTGGAAGTTTGATACGCATCCACCCCGAAGAGTTTTCGAGGATGATAAGTAAAATGGATGATGGCATTGTAGTAGAGACTACGGTGAAATTTTTCTCTACTAGCTATAAGTATCTTACAAGCTACAAGGGCTTGGTGTTTTATGCCAAATCTAATAGTCAATTGAGTATCCCAAGTCGCCTCGAAAAAATAACGGCAAGCTCTATGTGGATGCCTTCATAGTTTTGCTTGAACCGACTTTAAAAAAAATCGCCAGGTAGAATTGTTCTGCCTGGCGATTTTTTTCTTGTTGAGGCTAATTATTAGTTAGCGGATACTCTTGGTTTTCTTGGCATTTTTTCGTCTCTCATAGCTGTATGGTACACCATAGAAGCTACAATTACAGCCATTTGCTTCAAGTCACCTTCTTGTAGTCTTTCATACACATCCATATTAGTATGGTGTGTTCTTGTGCTGTAATCGATTGGGTCTTGTATAAACTGGAATCCTGGTAAGCCTACGCCATCAAAAGCTTGGTGGTCAGTACCACCTGTATTTCTGATAGTAATAGTTTCTGCTCCCATGTCATGGAAAGGCTTAAACCACTCTTCAAAGATAGGTTTTACAGCATCATTTCCTTGGGTATAAATACCACGAATCTTTCCTGTGCCATTATCTATGTTATAATACGCTGAGAATTTTTCGTGCATTGCATTCGGAACATTCAGCCCATCTTGAGTAAAGTTCTTGCGCACATAATTTCTCGATCCATACAAGCCTTGTTCTTCAGAACCCCAAAGTGCTACACGGATTGTTCTTCTTGGTTGTACGCCTAGGGTTTTCAAAATGCGCATTGCTTCCATCATTACTGATGAGCCTGCAGCATTATCAGTAGCACCTGTGCCGGCAAACCAGCTATCAAGGTGAGCGCCAAGCATTACGATTTCGTCTTTCAATTGTGGATCCGTACCTGGGATTTCAGCCAATACATTATATCCATTCAAATCATCATCTAGAAATTTCGTTTTTGTATCCATTTCTACTTTCACAGGAACGCCCTTTTCTAGCAAGCGCACCATTCTGTTGTAATGCTCCACTGCGATTTCCATTTCTGGCAACACTTCTGGCGCATCTACTGCATATGAAGCACCATTGGTAGTGAAAAATGTACCATGACCACCACCTCTATGAGTATGGATAATCGCTAATGCACCTTCATCTATAAAAAACTGCTGAGCCTTACGTCTTAACTCTTGTGCTTGACGGAATTCTGCAATTCTTTCTGCGCTGAATTGTTGACCTCCACCTACGCCGATTGGCATTTCTTTCATAGCTTCTAAGCCTTCGTCTGTATGGCGTTGTGCATCAGCTTGAAAAGTAGTGCGAGCTTCAATAGTTACTGGAGTAAGTACAAACTTGCCTTTGATTTTGCCTTTATAGGTTTCAAAATCACGGTCGTTAGTAATATTCACATAAATTGCTTCAGCTTCTACAAGGCCATTTGTGCCGTTTGTCCATGCTTTCGGAATGCCGATTAATGCTTGATAATAAGGCTCCTTCATCGCTATATAGGATTTTTCTACTTCCCATCCACGGCCAAATTCACCCCAAGGATCAACTTTTACATTAGACAATCCCCATTCTCTAAATGTACTACTAGTCCAATCATAGGCATTTTTTAGTCCGGTAGAGCCAGATAAGCGAGGCCCAATTCTATCGGTTAAGTTCCAAGCGATGTCCATTATCTGAGAGTTTTCTAAGCCCTCCTTCTTAATTCGGTGGACCATTTCATAATCCACCGGTTCAGTGATTTCTTGCAATGCCGCAGGGAAAATAAATAGCCCTAATAGCAGCAATGCAAATAGATTAATTTTCTTCATTTCTTAATTGGTTAAATGTAAAAATTTGTGGTTTTCAGTGGAGAAAGCTAGTAATTTCAATTTGTAATTAAAAGAGAAAAAGCGCGCTTCGCCTTACTTGTGGTTTTTGAAGTCAAATAATTAGTCTAAAAACGAAATATTATACCTTAAAAAATCGATAATCTTTTTCTACTTTGGTAAATTGTTGAATAGATAAGGATAATCAGAATATTGTTATGAAGCAGCTTTTATGGCTATGTTTAGTATTAATGGTTTCTTGCGCTGATAAAGAAAAGCTAGCCTCCCAGCCAGATTTATTGGAGTATGTGAATCCTTTTATTGGTACGGGCGATCAAGGTCATACCTTCCCTGGTGCCACAGTTCCATTTGGTATGGTGCAGCTTAGTCCAGATACTGGAATAGGCGGGTGGGAAAGATGTTCGGGCTACCACTATTCTGATAGTACAATCTTTGGCTTTTCGCATAAGCATTTAAGCGGGACGGGAATTGGCGACTTATACGATATATTGCTAATGCCGACTATTGGCCAAGCACAATTCCACCGTGGTGATGCCAGTAATACTTCTTCTGGCTATATTTCCTCCTTTTCTCATGAGAATGAATTTGCCTCGCCAGGTTATTATCAGGTATTGCTCACTGATTATAATATCAATGTAGAACTAACTTCAAGCGAGAGAGTAGGCTTTCACAAATATCACTTTCCAGACACTACAACTCAACGCAATGTGATTTTGGATCTTGTACATGGTATGAATTGGGATTCGCCAACAGAAACTCATTTGGAATTTATTGATAAACGAAAGGCTATTGGCTACCGATATTCTAAGGGTTGGGCAAGCGATCAGCGTGTATACTTTGTTTTGGAGTTCAATCAAGACTTTGAAAAAGTAGAAAGAGAAGAACTTGAAATCAATAATGGAAACGGGACGGGAGTGAAGGCTGCTTTTACTTTTGCGCAATCCGAAGAACCCTTATTAGTAAAAGTTGCTATCTCTCCAGTAAGTGTGGTCAATGCAGAGGAGAACATGCAAATAGAAGTTCCTCATTGGGATTTTGAAAGAGTAAAAAATGAAGCAGAAGCCAAGTGGCGAACTGAGCTTGCTAAGATCGAGGTGAAAAGCACTAATAAAGATAAATTAAGTATTTTCTACACAGCGCTTTATCATACAGTAATTACTCCCACCATTTTTCAGGATCAAAATGGCGAATTTATGGGTCCTGACCGTGAAGTAAATTCCTCAGAAAATTTCAAATTCTACACACTTTTCTCGCTTTGGGATACTTTTCGTGCTTTGCACCCTTTATATACCATTACTCAAAGAGAGCGACTACCAGACATGATTCAATCTATGCTTTTGCATGCAGATCAATATGGCGTATTGCCTGTTTGGGCGCTGGAAGGTCAAGAAACCAACACCATGATTGGCTACCATGCTGTACCCGTAATTGTGGAGGCTTGGAAGAAAGGTATAAGAGGATTCGATGGTGAAAGAGCATTGGACGCAATGATTGCCAGCGCTACCCAAGATAAATTTGGGATTGGCTATTTGCAGGAATATGGCTTTGTGCCTGCAGATATGGAAAATGAATCTGTGAGCAAAACCTTAGAATATGCTTTTGATGATTGGTGTATTGCGGAGATGGCCAAAATGCTTGGTAAGGATTCTATTGCCTCACATTTTGAGAAACGTGCTTTGGCTTATCAGTATCATTTCGATACAAGCACACAATTTATGCGAGGCAAAAATGCGGATGGTCAATGGGTAGAAGACTTCAATCCACTATTCTCGAGTCACAGAAATGATGAATACACTGAAGGCACAGCTTGGCAATACACTTGGTTTGTGCCGCATGATGTTGATGGACTTATAGATCTATTCCCCAATCGCAATGCCTTTTTGCAAAAGCTGGATTCACTTTGGCTACAGCCTCAAGTGGAGGGTGCTGAGGCTTCTCCAGATATATCGGGATTGATAGGTCAGTATGCTCATGGGAATGAACCGAGTCATCATATTGCATATTTATATGCGATGGCTGGTGAGCCAATAAAAACCCAAGCTCGAATTCACGAAATCATGAACACACAATACCAAAATGCTCCTGCTGGCCTAAGTGGAAATGAGGATTGTGGACAAATGTCAGCTTGGTATATTTGGAGTGCAATGGGAATGTATCCGGTAAATCCAGCTTCAGGTAATTATATTTTGGGGACACCGGCATTCGAGAAAATTACTATTCCACTTGCAAATAATAATAGCTTCCAAATTGTAAGTCATAATTGGGATGAAAGTAAATATGAAGTAGATAAGGTGATATTGAATGGCGAAGAGCTCAATAGAACTTACCTTGAGCATTCGGAAATAATGGCGGGAGGTAAGCTTGAGTTTTGGATGAAATAAAATTCCTCCCGCTTTTCTTTAGATTTGATTTATAAATGGCAATTTATTTCTCAGAATTATTACCTAACACAATGAGAGTTTTTACTTTCATAAATAATTCTACAAGAATTTATCGTTACGCTCTAAGATTATTTAGAATTATCTAACTTGAGGTCTCAATGGAGGGTCTAATTGACATTTTCTTTTTCATCATAATAATTGCTGCTGGTTTTGTACTCAACCGCATACTGAAATGGCAATTCCCTATAGTTCAAGTTATTGTTCTGGATTTGTTGTTTCTTTTTCACCTTCTAGTCTCATTTGGCTATTATTTATATGCATTGAGCAATAATTCGGATAGCCACGCTTATTTCAATAAAGTATTGATGCAAGTAAGAGGTGAATCATGGGTTGATTATTTTGCCACCGGCACACCCTTTATCGAATTTGTGGCTTGGCCTTTTATTCAAGTTTTCAATTTGCAGTATGAGAGCCTTATGCTGCTTTTTGCTTTTTTTGGTTATGTAGGTCTAGCATTCTTTTATGTTTTCTTCAAAGAGCATATACGGTTTAAGCATTATTGGTTGGGCGCAGCACTTATGCCTTTAGTGTTTTTTCTTCCGAACTTACATTTCTGGTCCGGTTCCTTGGGCAAGGGTTCTTTGATTTTAATGGGAATCGGAATGTTTTTCTTTTTCCTTTCCAAGCCTTCCAATAGATGGCCTTTGGCTATCCTTTCCTTACCTATAATTTATTACGTTCGTCCGCATATTGCCTTTATCTTTTTGGCCTCCATTGGTATTGCCTTATTGCTTGGTAACAAAGATCTTAAGGCAAAGCAAAAGGTGGCGTTGTTTTTAGTTTCTACCATCACGCTAGGATTTTTGTACCAATCGGTATTTCAGTATGTGGGCATCGAAGGCGAAGGAGGACTGATAGATGAAGGCTATGAAATGACGTCCCATTTGGCTAATAAATTGAGCACCAGAGCTGATTCCGGAGTGGATATAAGCAATTTCAACTTATTTCAGAAAATTTTTGTGTTTCTGTATTTTCCGATTTTCTTTAATGCAAATGGCATTCTTGGCTTCTTTGTATCATTCGAAAATCTATTTTATCTCCTGATCTCTTTCCAGCTTATCAGATCGGGCTTTATCAAATTCTTTTTCAACACTGATTTTGTTACCAAAACAGCATTCATTGCCTTTTTCGGATCAGCTGTAGCCTTAGCACAAATTTCAGGTAACTTCGGCATCGCTATTAGAATGAAAAGTATGGTCATGCTGCTTTTCCTATTTGTGGTTTTACGCTTTATGGATCAGAAGCAGTGGCGAATAAGAATGAGCAGATGGAAACGATATAGCCGCCAATTGAAGCTCAATAAAAAGAAAAAAGAACCAGTAGTTGCCTAGCTTATGGAGGCAAACCCAAATACTACTTCCCATAAAGGTGCATTCGTGATCTCGCTCGATTTCGAACTCTATTGGGGAGTATTGGATAAATACGAGCTCAATTCCAGAAAAGCCTACTTTATCAATACTAGGGAAAACGCAATTCCAGCAATGCTTTCCTTATTCAAAACCTATGGTATAGAAGTAACTTGGGCAACTGTAGGCATGCTTTTTTGCGATGGCAAAGATGAATTAGAAGCATCCTTGCCTGCTCGTAAACCTAATTACAAAGCTACAAACCTGAGTGCCTATCATTATCTGGAAAAGCATACTCTTGGAAAATCCGAGGAAGAGGATCCATTTCATTTTGCGCCATCTTTGATTAAGGAGATCGCCAAAGTACAAGGGCAGGAAATAGCCACACATACCTTTTCACATTATTATTGTTTGGAAGCAGGGCAGCAACCAGCTGATTTTTATGAAGATTTGATGGCAGCCAAAAAAGCGGGAGGGAGATTAGGATTTGAGTTTAAATCACTCGTTTTTCCGCGCAATCAATACAATGAGAGTTACCTCCAAATATGTGAGCAAGCCGGAATAGAAGTGGTACGTGGCAATGAGAATGCTTGGATATGGAAACCTGATAGTCGATCGAGCGAAGGAAAGCGCAAAAGAATTGTAAGACTTGCCGACAGCTATTTCAATTTGTATGGCCATAATGGATATGCACCAGAGGATCTCCAAAATGGAGCTATACTCAATGCACAAGCAAGTAGATTTTTAAGACCATACCAAGCCAAACTCAAAGGTCTCGAATCGCAGAAAATAGATAGGATTTGCAAAGATATTGAGTTTGCAGCGAGGCAGAATGCCTGCTATCATCTTTGGTGGCATCCGCACAATTTTGGATTCCACACCGAGCAAAATCTGGATAACCTCAAGCGGATCCTAAATTGCTTTGCCCTACAGAGAGAATCTTACGGCATGCAAAGTCTAAATATGGCAAACTTGAAAAGCTGGGTTTACAAGCCACAATACAATGATTAGTGCTATTGATATTGGACTACTATTGGCAATAAGTGCAGTTTTTTTAATCCTTCTGCAAAAGTATTGGAAGGAATATAGCCATTTTCCCATTACGTTGCCATTTGTCTTGTGGATTTGGCACTTGCTATTCACCGCATTTTATTTTTGGTACACTTTCCATAATTCATCCGATGCTTGGGAATATTATCATGATCCAACATTCCGTGGCAATGCAGATACTTGGCTCGGGCTTTATGGCAGCGGTATTAGCTTTATATTCTTTTTGGTTTATCCACTATCGCAATTTTTGGGACTTAGTTATGTAGTGGTTTTTTATCTTTTCTCGCTAATAGGTCTTTGGGGAATTTATTATTTCATAGGCATTTGTGAAGACTTGTTTCAACTCAAGGTTGAGAAAAGCATTAGCTTTCTACTATTCTTGATATTCCTTTTTTGGCCATCCATGCACTTTTGGACAGCTGCGGTTGGTAAAGATGGTCCAGCAGTATTTGCGGTAATGCTGTTTTTCTATTCAGCATTAATGCCTAAAAAAAGATGGTTTGGGTTAATTATCGCCTTGGTATTGCTACTGCATATTCGGGCGCACATGGCGGCATTGTGCCTGGGAGCAATGGCGGGAGGATATTTTCTGGAGCGTTTTATCCAAGGTAATATCAAGTTGCGAGAATGGGCTATTTTGCTTGGAGCAATTGCACTTAGCATTATTTCCTTGCCTTGGTTATTGCCAAAAGTAGATGTCTTTGAGGTTTCATTTAGTGCAATAGCCCAAAGTTTGAGCGAAATGCAACATCGATTCGCTGATACTAATCATGGACTTGATTTGCGGGAAATGAGCATTCCTTCCCGCTATTTTACTTTCATGTTTCGACCCATGCTTGGCGACTCACAAAATATGCTCGGCTATGGATTAATGGCTCAAAACATCTTTATTTTTATAGTGATCATTGTTAGTCTATATCGCTGGTTTCAACGGAGATCATTTCCTCGCAAAGCATGGTCCATCATGGCCACGCTTTATTTTATGGTAGGCACTTTCATTTTTAGCCAAGCACTTTCTAATCTTGGGCTTATTGATAGGGAGAAGGCGATGTTTATGCCGATTTTGTTCGTAGGAATACTGGCTATTTGGCTAAAACAAAAGAAGGCAACCATTTGATTACCTTCTCATTTTATATCTTTTATTTTCTAAGCATCAATCTTCTACCGAAATTACCTTAAACTCCGTGCGTCTGTTTAGCTGACGACCTTCCGGATTATCTGTGCCATCCGGGTTAGTATTTGGAGCGATTGGCTGTGATGCTCCATAGCCTTTAGCAGTAAGTCTATCTCGATCTATCCCTTGCGAAATGATGTAATCAACCGCTGCTTGTGCCCTCTCTTGCGATAGCCTTTCGTTATATGCATTTGTACCACGATTATCAGTGTGCGCGCTAAGCTCGATTTTTATCTGTGGATTTTCTTTCAGAATTTCTACTAGCTTATTCAATTCTACGGCAGCATCATCTCTAATTTCAGCTTTATCGAAATCGTAATAGATGTTTTCAAGTACAATAGCTTTGTCGATTACGATTGGGGTTAATACCAAATTCACATCAAAGGCTACATTGCTTTGCAGTTCCTCAATGGTGCTAGGATCAACCGATTTGCCAATAAGTGTAAAAGGCTCTCTTTTGGCAAAATAGCTTGGTTTCTCGGCTAATAGTGTATAATCTTTCTCCGGTTCAACCACAAAGCTATATGTGCCATCGTTTCCGGAAACAGTTTCTTGAATTACATTTCCAAGAGAATCCAACAGCTTCACTTGTGCGGAGGCTAATGGAATTTGGTTTTCCTCATCGTCCAATTGGAAGGTTTTACCTGCGATAATGTAATTGATGACTTTGACTTCATCCGTTTTGTCGCTAAAGAAATAAACATCATCATCTCCCATACCGCCAGGCCTGTTCGAAACGAAAACGCCTTCGTAGGGGAAGTTTATGAATTGCAGACCGAAATCATCATAATTGCTATTGTATGGACTACCCATACTTTCGATTATTATTTCATCTTCAGTTCTCTCTGCTACGAAAATATCTAATCCGCCATATCCCGGATGTCCATCTGATGAAAAGTAAAGTTTTTCATCCGGTCCCACGTAAGGGAACATTTCGTTGCCAGGGGTATTGATCGTGCTGCCCATATTGCGAACTGCCGTCCAATTGCCACGTGAGTCTAATTGCGCAGAATATAAATCAATGCCGCCGATTCCTCCTGCTCTATTGGAAGCGAAATAAATAGTATTGCCGTCTGCAGAGAATACTGGAGTAGAATCCCATGCTTCCGGATCGCTAATGCTAAATATTTCAGGAGCAGTCCAAACACCTTCTCTCAAATAGGTGACATATAGGTTTACATCCTTAGCTCCTTTTCTTTTGCCTGTATTGCCTCTAGCAAAAACCATCATATCGCCATTTGGATGGATAGCAAGGGCGCCTTCATTGATTTCAGGTGTGTCTGCAATGCCTGCCAATACTTCGAAATTTGCGCTGTCTAATGGGAAACCATTGAATTTGGCTTTATAAATATTGCTGAATGGTAGTCCTGTAGTTTTGTATTCGGTTCCGCCATCTCTGGTAGAGCTAAGATAAACTTCGTCATCGAAAAAGAGGATGCCATAGTCAGGGTTTGGGCTATTGATTTCAGCCAAATTGCTGAGTTGTATTGCCTCGTCTTTTTGTGGTATTTCGGGAATCAGACTTAAATTTCTACTTTCGGTACGAGCTAGGGCAAGTAATGCTCTATCCTCTCCATTGGCCAGATATTGTCTAAATTGACTTAATGCAGGATCGTATTGCTCATTGGCTTTATAAGATTGGCCGAGGTAAAATGGCAAAGTCTCATCTTCAAATTCGAGGGTAACTGCTTCTTGATAAAAAGGCAGTGAATTATGAATTCTGTTGGAGAGACGATAGCTTTCGGCCATTCGGAAATTTACTTTTCCGGTATTTTTGCCTTTATCTAAGGCTCTCTGATAATCTTGTATGGCGGAATTGTATTCACCCAATTGGAAATGCTTATCAGCTTGGGCAACCGGCCCCATCAGCACATTGCAGGAGGATAAACCTACAATGGCGATTATAAGAAGAAAGAGTATTGGGCGTATTTTCATCAATTTAATCTCTCGGTAAATTAAGCTCAATTTAGGCGAAGTATCTACTCATCCAGCTATTTTCAGCATTCACGAGCCACTTTTCATCTAGTTCGCCTTTGGACTGAACAAAATTATTAAACGTAGGAGTGTCTTTTTTGATTTGGCCTTGCGCAATTTTTTCTTTCAATTCTTTCATTGGCATCAGCTCTAGTCCGTCGTTCACCAAAAAAGGCACCTTGCTTCTGTCAAAGAAATTAAGTCCAAATTCAATTTCCAAATCTTTCATGAAATGAACAGAGCTATCGATTGAGCAACCTGAGGCAGCGTGTTGAGATTCATCTACTGCCAATATTACGAATTGATTATGGGCAATATTTACAGATGCTTTCAAGTCTTTTTGATGTGCTGCCCAACGGTTTGCAAAGGCAATTAGCTTTTCCTCTATTTGTTTTTTTTCGAGTTCACCAAAGGGCCTGTCCGATTGATAAATCCAAACTTTGGAGCTGGGAGCAAGTTCATTGAAAGGTACGTACATAGTATTTTCTCTTAAAGTGAATCGATGTTATAAACCTTCGTTTCGGGCAATAAGTTCTGCCAAATCTAGCACTTTCACTTTATCCTCTTTCTCTTTGTTTTTCACCCCATCGCTCATCATTGTCATACAAAATGGGCAAGCAGCCGCGATTATTTCTGCACCCGTTTCCAAAGCTTCCTCGGTACGTTCGATGTTCACTTCTTTATTACCAGGCTCAGCATCTTTGAACATCTGAGCTCCTCCCGCTCCACAGCAAAGTCCCTTGGTGCGGCAGCGTTTCATTTCTATCAGTTCGGCATCCAATGCTTGGAGCACTTCTCTCGGGGCTTCATATACATTATTGATTCTGCCCAAATAGCATGAATCATGGTAGGTGATTTTTTTACCTTTAAATTCTCCACCACCTTTCAACGCTATTTTACCTTCATTGATAAGCTGCTGTAGGAATGTAGCATGATGCACTACTTCATAATTGCCACCCAATTCAGGGTATTCATTTTTGATCGTATTGAAGCAATGTGGGCAGGCGGTCACTATTTTCTTGACTTGGTAGGCATCTAATACCTGAATATTTGCTACCGCTTGCATTTGAAATAGAAATTCATTTCCTGCCCTACGAGCAGGATCTCCAGTACAGGTTTCTTCCTCGCCCAACACGGCGAAACTGATACCTACTTTGTTTAGAATTTTCACAAATGCTTTGGTGACGTTGCGGTAGCGTTCGTCGAATGAGCCCGCACAGCCCACCCAGAAAAGAATTTCGGGTGCTTCACCCTTTGCGGCCATTTCGGCCATAGTTGGTACAGGATTATGTTCGTTGCTCATTGAGATTAAGGTTTTTCAGTTTTAAGATCATCTGCCCATTTGAAACGGTCTGTTGGAGGAAATTTCCAAGGGGCAAATGAGGTTTCCATATTTTGGAACATGGCATTCCATGATGCTGGAGATGCAGACTCTTCCATTGCCACATATCTGCGCATTTGTAAGATAATGGAAAGTGGATCAATATTTACAGGGCAAGCTTCTACGCAGGCATTGCAAGTAGTACAAGCATTTATTTCTTCCTTGGTAATGTAATCGCCTAATAAGGTTTTGCCATCTTCCAGTCCTTTGCCTCCTTTGGCGATGCTATTCCCCACCTCTTCAGCTCTATCGCGTACATCCATCATTATTTTGCGGGGGGAAAGTTTTTTGCCCGTTATGTTTGCAGGACATTCGGATGTACATCGTCCACATTCAGTGCAGGAATACGCATTTAGAATATTAATCCATGATAGGTCATTTACATCCTTTGCTCCAAAGCGGGCAATTTCTGCGGGAGGTTCATTAGTGCCTTCTGTAGGCATTCCAAGCATCATTTTTACTTCTGTGGTAACCTCAGGCATATTTTTTATTTCGCCTCTCGGCTTCAAGTTGGAATACCAAGTATTCGGGAAGGCCAAGAAAATATGTAGGTGCTTTGAATAGGTTACATACACTGCAAAGCTTAAAATACCTATGATGTGAAACCACCAAGCAAAACGCTCTACAAAGATTAGCGCAGATGTGCTCATTCCTTCGAACAGCGGCATTAGCATACTGCTGAAAAATAAGCTTCCTAATTGTATATATTTCTCTTCACCTCTTGCAGCTAATAATTGATCAGTTGCATTCATCGTAAGGATGGCAAACATCAAAATGATTTCGATTACAAGAATGAGATTGGCATCTAGCGTTGGCCATGATTTCATTTCTGAGCCTGAGAATCTTTTTACTTTGGCCACATTGCGGCGTAATAAAAAAGCAACGCAGGAGAATAATACCAAGAAGGCCAAAAACTCAAACATATTGATGGCAACAGTGTAGGCACTGCCTAATGCCGGGGCAAATAAACGGTGTGTTCCTAAAATGCCATCCAATACAAACTCGAGCACTTCAAGGTTGATCACCAAAAAGCCCATATAAATAAATAAGTGCATAAATGCTGGAAATAGCCTTTTGAACATCTTCTGCTGACCAAAGGCTACCAAAAGCATCGTACGCCAGCGCATATCTTTTTGGTCGTTTCGAATCTCAGGCCTACCGAGCATGATATTTTTCCTTATCTGGCTTATGCGTTTGGTTAGGAAGCCTGCTGCAATGGCTACGATCAATAAGAATGCTATTTGAGCTATATATGGCATAATAGGTTAATTTTCTTGTGTAGGGTAAATGTTTTCAGAGCCAAGCCAATTTGAGAAGACATTTTCAAACAAAATAATGGAATTCCATCGAAGGGAAGGGCAAAATGCGTCAGCTATTTTTGACGAAGTACTAAATAATTGCTTTTTCTTCAAAATCTTTTGCGCCATTTGGTTTTTTGTATACATTTGCACTCTCATTTCGGTGATGTAGCTCAGTTGGTAGAGCATCGGACTGAAAATCCGTGAGTCGGTGGTTCGAATCCACTCATCACCACAGAAGCCTGACCTTTCGGTTGGGCTTCTTTTTTTTGCCCTAATATGTATTCTAATTGCCTTGCATCTGTTTTCATTCAAAGCAAATATACAAAATAGTATGCATGCAGAGTAATAAAATTAAACGGAGAGTTTAGTGTTTTTTGGTAGAAGAAAATAAGCCCTTCGTTGCTGAAGGGTCTTTGTTTGGTTTCGAATGCTCTATAGTATTGAAAAGATTTGGATAGGTATAAATCATTTTTAAAATGATCTCTGCTATTTATTGACCATTTGCCAAAATTATTATTCTTATCATTAAAGATTTCGATTAGTTCACTGGCAATAGCTCATAGATATAAAGTCGGTAGTAATCGAGCTCTATTTCATTGTCCTGAAGAAAAGCCCATTGATTATCGCCCCAGTAGATTATCTGTTGGACGTTCATATATTCAAAACCATTATTTGGGATTTCAATACCGGATGAAATTAGCTTCCCATCCTTAATAATGCCTCCAAGGAGTTTTGATTCTTTGGTATATTCACCTAAAGCCTCTTCTGAAGCATATTTATCTGGTATCCCGGTTGTATAAAGTATTAATACTTCATCATTCTCTGTGGTAAATATGGTTCTAATAATGCTGTTAAGCCTAGCATTGTTATTAAGATTTGGATCAATTGGTCCTATCATGTCTTCTTCTTTTAGGCCTCTTGGCGACTTAAATTGATCAAGTTTAAATTCAATTTTTTTCTTTAGTTCAAGTCGATTATTTGTTATTACATACTCATACAATAGTTCTTCATTTGGATAGGCAATCAGCAAAGTATTTTTTGTAGAAAGCTCAATTGAGGGCCGAAAAGTGGGATAGATTAAGCCTTGTTTATAGATGGATTCCTTTTCAAAACGAATAGCCAAAAGGGAATCATAGATTTGCCCATTATTCGCATTGATGATTTCAACTGTCTTGATAGTATCGATAGTAGCCACCTTGTTAGGGCTGAAGGTAACAACTCCTCTAAAACCTAGACGATATATAATCAAACTATCCTGCAGAAACTTAAGTCCATTGCCAATGTTTCCTCCACTTGTATAGTAGTGGGTAGGTCGATAGGATTGATCTTTGACAAATTGTCCTTCTAGATCATAGGTATAAATTTTCTTTAGATCTTGTATAACCAAATGCTCATTATGTAAGCCAGCTTGATAAACGGAACTATTAAAATAACCAGGACCCTCTCCAACTCTCTTAAGTTCAAGGAGAGCATTTCCTTGTTTATCTATGACATAAAATGTGGAATTGAACCTTGAGAAGAGAAGAACTTTATCATTGGAAGGTTTTTGTTCCACAAAGTGTGGTTCGATGGGAATATTTATTTGAATGGAGTCCACTAGGACAAATTCATATTTGGGGGAGTTTTCTAATTGTTGGTTATCGCTACTACAAGCTATGAAACAAAGCAGGCATAGAAGAATAGAATATTTCACATTTTAGAATTTATTGCTTAAAAATAATGATGTCCAATAAACTACCAATTTAGAATAGTTGAATTTTTCTTAAGCAATTTACCAATAGGAATTCTTATTTAAGCAAAATTTATAACCACAGTTCAGACAACCATCAAGCTATTGCAAAAGCGGACTCAAATCTATATTGACCCATTTTTTTTGTCTGAACCGTGATTTTTCTGTTTGAGTTGGTAAAAGCACTCTTTGCAAACGGAATCTAAATGAATATTTTCCAGTTATAATTCGTTTAGCATTTCAATTTGTTTAACCCTATGATCCCCAAGAATGATACGTTAATCATTTCCAACAAAATTGGCCCTTCCAAAAAATCGTTGATTCACGAAGTTATTGAGATTGGAACCAAACCGGTAATTAAACCCAAACCTGGTATCGATGGTATATGCTGAGGGTAGGGTTACTCTCCCGCTCAAAATATCCTGTTCGGTGAAATCTCCTGATGCCAGGTAAATTTGGTCCTTTACGTAGTTGCCTTCTGCTCTTACAAAAAAAGAAAAGTTCCCTGTCACGCGAACCTCTGCACTTACACTCAAACCAGTGGTCCAAAAACTAAAATCATCTAGATAATTTCTCATACGATATCCAACTTGCAGGTTACCCCATCGTTGATTTAGTCCTAGACTGGCTCTCAGACTTTGGAGAGCCCTGGTTTCTTGAACTTCACCGTAAATCGTTTCCTCGACATAACTATTGTTCCTGACTTCAATCCCATAGTTCACTCGCAGAAACCTAGAGTTCTGCTCTGATTCCGGAAAAAAATTGTACTCTAAAGCTGGCCTGAAGCTGAATTGAAACTTGTAATTAAAGCGAGTGTTCTGACGACCTTCAATATCATATCCATAAGACCAGTGTGGGGAAATGGACTTTACCAACTGGTGACCAAATCCAAATTCTGATACATCAAAATTATTCTCAATTTCATCGATGATCTGGTTGCCGTTTTCATCAAGAACGGGATCTCCATTCTCATCAACTCTTGGTTCCTTTTGAATCGTTGTTCTCAGCCTTTCATTTATTCTCCCGGATATGGAAATTTTCCATTTATCCGTGATACGGTTAATATTGATGTCTCCACCAAAATTGATTTGCCTGCTCAATTCCTCTATTTCAAAATTTGCATTACTACCAACATTGAAAACCCAGTAGTCCCATGGATCAAGGCTTTCTTGTCCAATATCTTCCTGATCGCTAAGGTCTGTCTTCATGTTGATGTTAATCCCTTCACCTGCTTTGGTCTTCGCAACAAAGGGAGCTAAACCTAGTTTGATAAACCGAGTAAGTTTTTCACGCACTTCAAAGTCGGTATCCGTCTGTTTGTTATTTACATAGAGGGTGTCTGTTCTTCCAGCATGAAGGTTTTGTTGACCTATGAAAATTAGTTGATATTGTCGTCCACCCCCGCCAGATCTATTATTGTTGATGAGGAGAAAGACATCTGCCGCTTCATTATTCCTGTAGAAGTCAACAGCCGTAATTTCCGTTCTAATAAAATCCATATCACAGCCTCCATCTCTCTGTTCACAGCCATCGATAAATACCCGGAGTTTATTGGGAGGATTGGAATTATCAATTAATGTTTGACTAATTGCAGGAGGATTAAAGGAAAAGAATGTCAGAATCAATAAAAGGGGGAATTTTCTCATTTATTTATGGGTAATTCACGTTGATCGTATCCTTAAGATCAAGGTTGAACGTCAGTTATTAACCCAACAATACCATAATTGTTTGAGAGTAAGTATACATTTCATACGAATGAGCAATGAAAATGATTGTCGGTACTTGTTAACAATAAATACAAATAATAGCGGCTTCAGTTTGGCATGTGAAAGAAGTGGAAATTAAAAGACCCTGATTATTCTAACAGAGGATACTTTTTATGAATAAAATGTCCCGTCCTGAAAAACCCATCCTAAAAATCCCTACCAGAGGCAGGCAGGCTAATCCCGATAATTGCACAAAAAAAAGCCCTCCATTGCTGAAGGGCTTTTGCTTAGTTTTTCATGTGCTTTAATTGCACTACTTCTTTTTCATCCAAATATCGCCAAGTTCCTCTTGGTAGATCTTTTTTGGTGAGGCCGGCATACATAACTCTATCTAGGTACATTACTTTGTAGCCTACATGTTCAAAAATTCGTCTTACGATTCTATTTCTACCACTATGTATTTCTATGCCTACTACTGTTTTATCATCTGATACAAAAGCAAGATCGTCAACTTTGGCTACGCCATCCTCTAATCTTAGCCCTTTGGCGATTTTCTCAAAATCATCTTTGCTCAATGGTCTATCCAATGATACCTGGTAGATTTTTTTCATGCTATTAGAAGGGTGAGCAAGCTTTTCTGCAAGTTCTCCATCATTAGTAAATAGCAATAAGCCAGTTGTATTACGATCTAAACGGCCTACAGGATAGATTCTCTCTTGGCAAGCATTGGCCACAAGGGTCATTACTGTTTTGCGTTCTTGAGGATCCTCAGTAGTGGTGATAAAGTCTTTTGGCTTGTTTAAAAGTACATATACATTTGGCTCAGGTTTCAATAGCTTGCTACCCATTTTCACCGTATCACCTCGCTGTACTTTATAGCCAAGTTCTGTTACCACTTTGCCATTTACGCTTATCATTCCATGCTCAATGTGTTTATCAGCTTCTCTTCTAGAGCAAATACCAGCATTGGAAATATACTTGTTTAGGCGAATTACATCCGTATCTGAATGTTTCTTTAAATCTCTTAATTCATAATCCGGCGGAACGGCTCGGCCTTTGCCGGCATAGCCACCAAAACTTGAGCGTTTACCAGGCTTATTGTCGGGTTTGCCATAAGAGCGCTTGGTGCCGAATGATGGTTTGCTGTCACGACGTGAGTCGCGTCTATCTTCATTATCTCTGCGATTAAATGAACTTCCTCTTTCACCAGATCTGCTGTCTGAAGATCTTCTTTCGCTAGAGTAGTTCGATCTTTCTCCACTTGAACGACCTTCGCCATCACGTTTTTCGAATCGACTTCTTGAGCCATCACCCGTTGATCTTTCTCTACTATTTGATCGGTCGTCATTGTCGCGTCTGCCGAATCCACCGCCAGCAGGTCTGCTATCATTTCTTCTTTCGTCGCCACCTGAGCGGTTATCACCATCACGTCTTGCGAATCCACCACCACTGTACGGTCTGCTTCCACTTCTTCTTTCATCGCCACCAGAACGGCTGTCGCCATCACGTCTGCTGAATCCTCCACCGGAAGGTCTGCCTCCTTCTCTTCTGTCATCACCGCCTGAACGGCTGTCACCATCGCGTCTACCGAATCCACTGCCGCTTCTTTTATTATCGTATTTGCGATCGCCTCCTCCTCTAGAGTCGCTATTACCATAGCTTTTTCCATAAGAGCGTTCTCCGCTTCTATTGTCGTCAGATTTTCGGAAGTCGCCTGAGCGATTGTCGTCTCTTCTTGGGTTTGGTCTGTCTCCAAAATTCCTTGCAGGTCTTTTGTCGCCATCGAAACTTCTATTGTCTCTATTGCCAAATGAACTACCTGAAGATGACCTGCCTTCGCCACGGTTGTCTGGCCTTGAATTGCCAAATCCTCCCGCCCTATTGTCATCACGACGGCTATCCGATCTCTTGTCTCTCTCTTGAAAGTTGATTCTTTTTCCTCCACCAGCGCCGCTTGAACGGCCACCTCTTTCATTATCTTTTCTGAAACCTCCAGAACTGGAGCCTTCATTTCCACCACGTTCGTTGCCATAAGATGATTTTCTCTCTGGCTTGTTTCCGTAGCTTTTTCCGTAAGATGATGGTGAATTGGATCTTTGGTTGGAATCTGACGCCCTCCCGGCGTTCGATTTCCTTGGGTTTTCCCTTTTATTCATAATTGTGGCCCGTTTTGGGCTTATTGTTATTCTTGTCCTTCTCCTATGCTATTTTCTTCTTCAGAGATGTCTTTCAATGTAGGAAGGTCTTTTAAGGAGTTAATACCGAAGTACTCCATAAATTTCTCAGTAGTACCATACAACAAAGGTCGGCCAATAGTTTCAGCTTTTCCCTTTATTTCTACTAATTCTTTTTCGAGGAGTTTTTGGATAGTGTAATCGCAATTGACACCACGTATTTGTTCCATCTCTGTTTTGGTAACTGGCTGCTTATAAGCCACTATAGAGAGGGTTTCGAGCGCCGATGCCGAAAGTCTTTTTTTGCTCTGTTGCTTGAGCAATATGCCAATGGAACTTTGGTAGGCTGGTTTGGTCAAAAACTGATAGCCACCTCCCGTTTTGTACAAAGCAAATGCGTATTCATCAGCTTCGTATTTTTGAAGTAGCTCATTCAAAGCGCCTTCAATTGCCGAATTTTGTAATTCTGCAGCAAACATTTCTTCCATACAAGCTTTTAATTCTGCCAAACCGATTGGCTTGGCAGAGCAAAATATCAATGCTTCTATGTGCCGGGAAAGAAAATCCAATTACTGAGTCTTCTTTAGTTTGGCCTCAATGGAATGCATCGTATGTGGTACGGCTCTCAAGCGCTCCTTTGGAATCAATTTGCCGGTATCGATACATACACCGTAAGTGCCATTTTTGATGCGAATAGCTGCGTTTTCCAATTGGTTAATGAACTTTTGTTGACGAGCGGCAAGCTGTGTAATGCTTTCTTTCTCCATGGTATCTGCACCATCTTCAAGCGGTTTCACTTGGCCGGCAGTATTGTCCGTTCCTGGATCGTTTTTTCGACTCAGAGATTCCTTCAGTGATTTGAGCTCCGACTTTGCAGCTTCGAGTTTGGATGAAATTATTTGGTCAAACTCTTTTAATTCCTCTGCGGTATACCTTGTTTTTTCTTCCTGACTCATAATTTGATCTGTTTTGGCCTTATTAATAAGGCTGATTGAATGCCTGCTTTGAAAAATTGTGCTAAAATAGAGTTATGCATCTTAATTAAAAAACCTAAGCTAGATTACTCGCAATAAAATTTGGATTATTCATCTAATCTTAAGTTTTATTACAAATTGATAATCGAAAGATAATCTGCACTTGATGTATTCTAAATACTAAGCAAAAATTCTTACGTAATCAGAGTGCAGTTAGTTGGTTTGTAGAAAATTCTATTTATAAAGCGCAAATTTTTTCAATTCAGCTTCATATTCTTTTGCGATGTTTTTGATATCAAACTGCTGGAAAGCAAAAAAGCGGGAGGTTTGGCCGAGTTGGCAAACTGCAGGATAATCACCAATGGCCAATTTCATTTTTGCATAGAGGTCATCTACGTTTTTTACTTGGTGAACTAGCGCAGTTTTGTCGTGTTCAATGGCTTCTAAATTCATAGGAATATCTGAGGCAATAATGGGTAAGCCTACCATCATCGCTTCTACCAATGCACCGCTAAAGCCCTCGTACCAGCTAGGAAATACAAAGCAATTCGAATTGTATAATTCTTTCCAAGCGTTCGGTACTGCTCCATGCAATTGCACCACATTCGATAATTCTCCCGCTTTTATTTGCTTCTCTAGTTTATTCCGAAAAGCGCCTTCGCCATATATATGCAATCGAGTATGAGGGTACTCAGCATTTATTCTTGCGAAAGCATCAATCAATTCTCGATAGCCTTTTCGCTCCAATAATCTTCCAATGGCCGTAAAGTTGAAATTATCTTCCGAATCAGGAGGCGTCCATTGTGGAAAATTACTTATTTCCCTCCCGCGATAAATTACTTTCACTTTACTCGGGTGAATGCCTAAGGCTTGAGAATTACTTTTGGCAATACTTTGGGCATTGGCGACATAGCTTACCGGAATTCCCGAAGTCCACTTATCGAGCCACCAGAAGACCTTAAACTTCCAATATGATTTTTGTTTGTGTTCAGCGATCCGCAATTCGCCATAGCTATCGTTTACAAAGGTGCCGATTATTGGAACGCCATTTATTTTTGCTGCAATTCTGCTGATCAAATTTGCTCGCATTAGGGAAGAAACAATCAACTGTGGTTTCTCTTTTTTGATTAGTCGATTGAGCTTGCTGATGCCTTGGATAAAGGAATATTTGCCTGGCAAATCCATAAAATGTAGCTGAATACCAACTTCTTCATAATCGACTTTTAAATCATGGCGAGGGTAGAAATAAGCCAAATGCACTTCTACATCAGAAGAGAAATGCTTTGCCAGATCCAGCACACTTCGCTCGGTACCGGCATTGATTAGCGCATCCATGGTGAATAGGACTTTCATTTCTTGCTATTTGAGTTTGGAGGCATTATAGTGTTGCCAAGCTTTCCAGTGAAGCCATGCCAAAAGCCAAGATGAAGGTACTGAAGATTACGCCAACCGTAGGCAAAGCCATATCGAAATCCATAGATTGATTTAAAAATTCCTTTAAACCAAAGACGGAAAACACCCAGCCAATTTTTTTCTTTTTTGATCAGAATGTGGATGAGATTTCTCAATGTGTAATATTCGCGCCACAGTTTTTGGATGTCTTTTTTGGCATATAACCCTCTGCTGAAATTCAAGCGATTGGCATATTCGCGGTGGCGATGGAGATTTTCTCCCGAAACTAAAATATTGAATCCGGCTCGTTTAATAGCCAAGCTAAAGTCTAACTCCTCGAAGCCAAAAAATAACTCTGGACTAGGCAAAATGCCTGCTTCCCACACTCGGCGATGAATCAATGGTAATTGCGATCCTGCTATATTATCTACTTCAATAATTCCCTGAAGCTGATCATCGGATAAACGGATAGTTTTTGCTTGTGCCGCATCGAATAACACGCCCACAGCTCCCAGCATTCCGATTTTTGTTGGTTCGGAGTATTGCTGTGGAATGTTGAATAACTCCTCCATGCTGTCCTTAAATACAGGCGGATCGTCATCGTCCATCCAAAGTACCCATTCCCAGCCTTCTTTGAATAGAATGTTCAACCCATGAAATGCAGCACCTGCCGGGCCGGAATTATAACCCACCGAATGATAGGCAATTTGTAGATTGGCCAATTGCTGCCAAACAAGCTTGGCCGAGCAATCCGGATCATTATCTACAATGAGAATTTTGCTTGGAGGGAAACTTTGAGCAAGCAATTTCTCAATAGTTTTCTGCAGGATTTCCTCCCGCTTGTAGGTCATTATGAAAGCTGCGTATTTCAAATTATTGAATACAGGTAGATGAAATTGAAATTAAAAATTTGGCTTCCATATTTGCTTTGCTAATGTAGGAATACTTGCCAGGATTGCCCTCAAAAAGCTTTTTCCATTGCTCGGCTTTGCAAAATAGGCTTTCCATAGGTTTGTTCTTCCGTCCTTTATTCGCCCCATTCTTATTTGAGCAATGGCTGTTGTTTGCAAGTAAAGTTGCTTTACCCTTGGAATATTGTCGAAATAACTCTTATGCTTTTGCAAAGTATAAAGGTTGGATTCGATTACATTGGCGAGGTTGCGGGCTCCTCCCGCTTCAGCCACCTCGTAGGTAAGGTTGGGGCTGGAAATGTATGCGGCGGAAAGGTTAAGCTGCTTTAGTCGAATTGATAGTTCGGTATTTTCGCCAAAACGTATTTGACTATCATATCCTTCTACTGTATCGAAAACACTTTTTTTCAGGGCAAAGGTGCCTGCATTATACAAGCCTTTGGTTTGTCCATCTTTATAAGGATCTAGCGGATCTACTACTTTATTCACCTCGAATTTTTTGTTGATTTGGCGCATTCCACAGAAAATGATATCTACTTTGCTGGTTTCAATTTCCTTCGCAAAATCAGCTAGCCAATGAGGACTCACGGTATCATCACTATCCAAAAATGTAAGCCAATCATACTGGGATTTCGATGCACCGAAATTCCGAGCGGCTGATACGCCCGCATTTTCTTGGTAGAAATAGCGAATTCGATCATCTTCCACCACCTGAAAAAGCTCAGCTGTATGATCGCTTGAGCCATCGTCTGCAATGATAACCTCGAAATACGGGTATGTTTGCCCCAATAGCGAGTCGATGGTTTTCATAATCGTATCGGCTCGATTGTAGGCAGGCACAATTATAGAAAAATATGTTTGAGACGCAGATGGCATGAAAATCAGCTTTCGGTATGTGAGTGTTTGGAATTGTTTCCAAAGATTGATTTTTTAATCAAAACCCAAAAATAGCGTGGATATTGGATTAAAAATGGAAAAAGAGCCAGCCATTCTTTTTTGGCGGGAGGTTGGTAGATTGCCGTAGCCAATCGCAACATCATCAAATTATATTGCCGAGGTGAAACCGCCTTGTTTTCAAAGTAAAACAATACCCTTTTCCATAATTGCTGAGTGCTCTGGGTGGATCGGTTTCTACTATTATTTTGACCATGCTTCCTAATGTAGGCGAGAGTTTGAGTACCCGAAGATACCCATGAGCCATGAAAAGTCATACGTAGCCAAAGTTCGGTATCTTGGTGGAGTTTGAGGTTTTCGTCAAAACCACCAGCGGTATCGAAAGCACAAGTACGAATAAGAACTGTAGGCGTATGAAAATGGCCTTTACGACCTAAAAGCAATTCCTCGAATATATCGGTAGAAAGTACTTCTGACTCCACTCCCAGTTTACGAATGGCCTGTGTAAAATCCTGATTCCATTCTTCTGCCCAACCATATACTGCTTGGCAACTTAGGTCATTTTCCAAAATGCTTAGCTGTTCCTCAAAACGATGTGGGAGGTACATATCATCTGCATCGAGAAAGGCAATATATGGAAAGCGCGCATTGGTGATGCCTAAATTTCTGCTCGCGCTTACTCCTCTATTTTGGTTGTTGGGGTGGGAAAAGACTTTTACAATAGAGATTTTGGCTTCAAGCTTTTTGGCAATTGAAAGAGAATTGTCTGTGCTGCCATCATCGATGATTAATATTTCACCTACCTCAGTTTGCTTAGCCGAATTTACTGCTTCTTGCAAATACAGCGCTTGATTAAATACTGGAATGATAACAGAAACCTTTCCCATGTTGGGAATTTAGGCATATTGGCTCGTAAAAAATAAATCTTATATGGACGAATGTTGAATTTAGTCTATAAGCAGTTCCTCTAATACAAAAAAGCCAAAGAATACAGATATGATCATACTAAGGTTATTTCTACTTTGTTTAAACAGGTATTTTCTTTTTATTTGTAATAAAAGAATTAAATTATTGTACAGAGTTGCATTTTTAATATTTTTATAATTGAAGTGCTATTCTTTTAAAACATTAATTATAGTGCCTGTTGTTTAGTTTAGAAAAATAGAACCAAATCTGTTGACATGAAAAAATATATTTTAGTTAGTCTTTTTTCAACTATTTTATTATTTAATAGTTGTATAACTGAAACAGATCTTATTCCAGAATCGTCTGAAGATGAATTGTTAGATATCTCTTTCAATTTAATAGGATCAGAGTGGTTAGCTGCTCAAGAAAGACCAATGAATAGGTTAGAAGAGAATGGCGAATGGCTTTACATTTTTAAAGTAATTAATACGACTGCATCAAATGAATTGGTACATGCGGAAGGCGTAACCTCCGTGATGGATACACTTAAGATTAAAGTAAATAAGAATTTTGAATATAGAATTGAGATAGTTGCACAGAAATTATTGGGTAAGGACTTTGAAAATCAGCACCAATTGCTTGATCCTTTTTATGAGACAACTGGCAGTGGTTACAGAGAAATTGATTCTTTTGCTGATATAGAGCATTTTTTACAATACCCTGTTGGCGAATCAGAATTAAAAGTGAAATTTTGGCCTTCCCCTTATTTACGATATAGTCCTCCAGCAGGTAGAGGAAATGCCTTACATCATCTTAATCCACAAATAGATTATTTTATTGGGGCATTAAACTTCACTCCTAAAACGAGTTCAAACTTTGAAGTTGATTTATTTCGTGGAACTTATGGAGTTGAAATCAAAGCAGAAAACTTTAATTTTGGTCATTTAGAGTTTGCTATAGGACAAGAATTCTTATCAGAATGGCCATCTGCAAATTATCCAGCAGGTACAGCTGATTTTATAAAATTTTCTCTCTTGCCAGAGAGTAGTACTGTCACAAGACTTTTCGCAAATAATACTTCGAGTTTCGTTATTACTGATCATTTTCAATATGATCAATCAATTAATGAACCTCTTCATAGTCTTTTTGTGCGCTATACCGACAATGAAAATCAAACAGTATTTCTTTTTAATACTCAAATAAGATTAAAAAGAAATACCATTCGGACTTTCAATTTGGATTTGAATGACTTCGTTGATCAAGAAGAGCTTACAAATTTTAATTTAAGATTTATGGATAACGAATGGAGTAGGGAAGAAGAAGGATATATACGACCATAAAACAGATTGTTCTGCATAGTAGCATTTCAGTTAACATTGAAGAATCTACTTTAAAGTGGATATTATACTCTATATCCAGCTTTGGCAAAAAGGGTACAAATTCATGTTCCTACTTACAAACCAAGGTAATTAGCCTCCATTAGTTTTTGGTTATATAACCTCCAGTAGCAAATAAGGTAGTTTAATGGGCTGTGATAGTAATGATAAACCTTTCCTGTTTTAAGAATTTAGAATGATGCTCTTCAATAAACAATTTTGATTGTGTTAAAAAACAAAAAAAGACGACCCTAAAGCCGCCTTCTTTAACCTAAAATAGAAACCCCCTATTCTTTAGAATTTGATATCTACTCCTGCAGTAATAAATCGAGGTAAGCCTACTCTTATTCCCTGCGGTCTTCTTGTGCTTATATATCTTTGGTCAAGCAGGTTTTTTGCTGAAACTTGGATGGTTGCTTGGCTATTAGGTATTTTATATTGAGCTGTAGCGTCTAATACAAAATAGCTAGGCAACTCGCCTGTTCTGCCATCAGCAGAAGGAATTACAGAATTGATTTCGTCTGTAAATTGCTGGCCTACATATGTGCCTGTAAAGCGCAAACCATAGCCAGCAGGAGCTTGCCAAGTGAAGCCAGAAGAGAAGATAAATGAAGGTGCATACGGCAATCTATTACCTTTGATATTTATTTGCTCACCGCTTACTGATTTAAATCTGTCTTCAGTATACTCAGTAGCTACAAAGGTAGCATTGATGTCGTAGGTGAATGTATGAGATGTATTTAGCAAATTACTGATATCTACACTTAGGGCAGTTTCAACACCTGCGTGCAAAGTTCTGCCTGCATTTACCAAACCTGCACCTGTGCCTCCCGCTGATTCAGCCACTGGGATAATCTGGTTAGAGAAGTCCATGTAGAAACCTGTCAACTCAAGGAAAGTCCCGGGAATAAGGGTAGATCGGAAGCCTAACTCATAATTCCAGCTAAGTTCTGCATCGAGTTCAATTACTGATCCAGTAGCTGTAATTGCATCTTTCACACGTGGAGGAGCGAAGCCTCTGTGAGCACCACCAAATACGGCCAATTGCTCACTTGCTTGGTAAGTAAAACCTAGTCCTGGAATCAATTGAGAGACATTGTTATCTGCCACTATGCTGGTGTCTTTTACTACACCCGAGAAAGCATTGCGGAGAATATCTCTTTCATAATTGAATATTTCGCCACGAAGACCTGCATTTACAGAGAACTTGTCACTGATGATAAATTTGTTTTGAGCAAATAAGCTAATAGCATTTCCTGTACGTATTTCATCAGAAACCAATGCACCTGATTTAGCATCTGCTTTTGTACCATTCACTCTTTGTTCAAAGGCTTTTTCGTGCATATAGCGGTAGCCTGCCGTCAATTCATTTGGTAGATTGCCAATGCTGTAGCGACTGATAATTTTTTGCTCGAAACCGGCAACTTCGAACTGTCTGTTACGATTGCCAGTACCTTCGCGCATAAAAATGGCACCACCAGGTATTTCCCTATCGCCCCAGATTACACCTGTTTGGCGACTTGCAGAAGCATCATTGCTAAAATCTTGTCTGCGCCAGTTACGTGTCGTTGTGTAGGCAAATGCCAGTGATTTAAGTGTTGTATTTTCGCTTAATTTATAATCATGGTGGAAACTGATAGAGTAGCGATTTACAGCCAATTCATCGTTTGGTGCAATGCGGACATAATCTTGATCTCCTGCTTCGTACATTGGTTGAGTTAAGCCTACATAGGTAGAATTACTACGTTCTTGATAGGCACCTATCTTCACCCCTAAGGTAGATCTGTCATTAAAGTTGAACTTGAATTTAGAGCTAAAATCATTGATTCTAAATTCTGTTGGCCCCAGGTTGTCGGCTTGCTTACGAAGGAAATTAACTTGAACGCCGCTTTTACCTACCGTATTTCCATAGCTCAATAAGCCTGAGAAATAGCCGCTTTGGCCACCGATTATCCTTGCGCCAAATTCTTCTTCAGCGGGAGGATCAGCAGTGATGTAATTGATCACGCCTCCGATAGTTTGCGGGCCGTATAGTATTTGGCCACTTCCTTTGAGTACTTCTACACCTGCCATACGGTCAATAGCAGGTGAATAATACATTTCAGGCTCACCATATGGATTGAGCGCTACTGGTACGCCATCTTCGAGCATTAATACGCTTCTGCTTCTGTCAGGATTCAAGCCTCTAATTCCCACATTCACCCGCATACCGGCACCTTCTTCGTCTACTACATGCAGGCCGCTTACTCTCCTGAGTGCTTCATTGCCACTGATTGGGTTAAGCAGTTTTAGCTCACTGTTGTTGATATAGCCAACTGAGCCCGGCGTTTTTGTAAATAGACGATCCTTGCTCGATAATATGGTGATTTGAGGCATGGCAGTTATATCCTCTTCGAATGTCAAATCTAGGTTGATCACTTCACCAGCTACTACTTCTATACTCTGACGAATACTGACAAAACCTACAGAAGAAATCTTGATTACATAATCTCCAGCTGGAATATTATTAAAGGAAAACTCACCCAAATCATTGGTGAAAGTACTTTTGTTTGGTCCTTCTAATAGGATATTGGCATAAACAACGGCTAAGCCATCGCCCGTTTTTATGGTACCTTTGATATTCCCTCCCGCATCTGGATTTGAGGCAAAACTTAGCCTAGTGATGGCTAAAAACAAGAACAGAAATAAATATTTATGAGTCATTACTGATGGTTTGTGTTGAATAAGGCCGCAAAGTTTATCTCTATTTAGATTTAATCCAAATAAGAATAGTAAAATATTTTTCACCTTTTTAGCAGTTGCTTTATTTCAGTTCTTTGGCTGATAATTTTTACATTTGAGGCTAAGTAGAATTTGAGAAAAATGGCCAAAAGTAAATCAGGAGAAGAAACCCCATTGATGAAGCAGTACAATGCAATAAAAGCAAAGCATCCTGGCGCATTGCTTTTATTCAGAGTGGGCGATTTCTATGAAACTTTTGGTGAGGATGCCATAAAGGCTTCCAAAATATTGAATATAGTCCTTACCAAGCGAGCAAATGGTTCTGCTTCGCACATTGAATTGGCAGGTTTTCCTCATCATTCTTTGGATAATTACTTGCCGAAATTGGTAAGAGCAGGTAATAGAGTCGCCATATGTGATCAGCTGGAAGATCCCAAATCGGTGAAGGGAATTGTGAAGCGCGGTGTAACGGAACTTGTGACACCGGGCTTGTCTATGAACGACAATGTGCTGGATCAACGCAGCAATAATTACTTGGCTTCCATCCAATTCAGCGATGATTTAATCGGAATTGCTTTCCTCGATTTGTCAACTGGAGAGTTTTGGACAGCCAAAGGTGGCATCGCCTATATTGATAAATTGCTGCAAAGTTTTAAGCCATCGGAGGTAATTTACAGCAAAGGCAAACGAGGCATTTTCGAAAAGCATTTTCAAGATCGCTTCAATACTTTCTGTTTGGAAGATTGGGTGTATGCCTATGAATATGCCTATGAGAGCTTGATAAAGCACTTCAACACTACTTCTCTCAAGGGTTTTGGCATTGAAGATTTGCCTGAAGCCATTGTTGCCGCAGGTGCGATTTTATTTTACCTGAAAGAAACAGAGCATAAGGAAATCAGTCATATATCGTCCATTGCCCGATTGGAGGAGGATAAATATATGTGGCTGGATCGATTCACTGTGCGCAATTTGGAACTAGTAAATGCGCAGCAGGAAAATGGCGTGCCGCTGATCAATGTGCTGGACGAAACGGTGACGCCCATGGGCTCCAGATTGCTCAAGCGTTGGATTGTCCTCCCGCTAAAGGAAAAGGCGCAAATCGAAGAGAGATTGCAAGTGGTGGATAGTTTCGTGCAGAATGAAGACATGATGGGTGAGGTTTTACTTTCACTCAAGCAAATTGGCGATTTGGAAAGGCTTATCTCCAAAGTAGCCGTCGGCAGAATCAATCCGAGAGAAATACAGCAATTGAAAAGGGCTTTGAAATATTGTTTACCAATCAAGCAAAAACTTAAGCAAAGTGAAGTGCCTCAATTGAGGAAGTTGGCTGATCAAATAAATCCTTGTGAGGATTTGTTTGAAAGAATTGAAAAGGAAATAAAGGAAGATCCGCCGATACATAGTAATCAGGGAAATTTGGTAAATGATGGCGTGAATGAGGAGTTGGATGAGCTGAGGAAAATCGCCTATCATGGCAAGGATATCCTTTTGCAAATACAACAGCGCGAGGTTCAAAATACAGGCATTACCTCTCTCAAAATCGCTTTTAACAAAGTATTTGGCTATTATCTAGAAGTAACAAACGCGCATAAGGATAAAGTACCCACAGAGTGGATTCGCAAGCAAACCCTTGTAAATGCAGAACGCTATATTACCGAAGAGTTGAAAGTATATGAGGAGAAAATCCTCAATGCTGAAGATCGAATGGTGGATATCGAATCGAGGATTTATCAAGAGTTGATCATTAGTGCATCTGATTATGTGAATCCAATTCAAATGAATGCACGAGCACTTGCCTCTTTGGATTGTCTTATCTCTTTTGCTAAAATTGCCCTGCATAATCGTTATGTGAGACCCATACTCGACAATAAACATGTGTTGGACATCAAGGAAGGTCGCCATCCGGTTATCGAAAAGCAATTACCACCAGATGAACCTTATGTGCCGAATGATGTATTTCTCGACCAAAGTACCCAGCAAATTATCATCATCACCGGGCCGAATATGGCGGGTAAATCTGCCCTATTAAGACAAACTGCTCTGATTGTGCTAATGGCTCAAATTGGATCGTTTGTGCCGGCAGAATATGCCAGAGTGGGCATTGTAGATAAGATTTTCACTAGAGTAGGTGCTAGCGATAACTTAAGCAGAGGCGAATCTACTTTTATGGTGGAGATGATCGAAACGGCGAGTATTCTCAATAACCTGAGTGACCGAAGTTTGGTGATAATGGATGAGATTGGCAGAGGCACGAGTACTTACGATGGAATTTCCATTGCTTGGGCGATTGTGGAGTTTTTGCACAACCATCCAAAGTTCAAAGCCAAAACGCTATTTGCAACCCACTATCATGAGCTGAACGAACTTGCGCAGGATTTGTCGAGGATCAAGAATTACAATGTGTCGGTAAAGGAAGTAGGCAATAAGGTGATATTTCTTCGGAAACTTAAAGAAGGCGGAAGTGAGCATAGTTTTGGTATCCATGTGGCGCAAATGGCAGGCATGCCTAATCCCGTGGTGATCCGCTCGCATGAGATCATGCAGCACATGGAAAGGGAGAAAGTAAGCGCCAAAACCAAAGACAAAATGAGCAAGGTTCCTAAGGCAAGTTATCAAATGGCGCTCTTCCAAAGCGATCCGCGCTTCAAAATGATACAGGAAAAGCTCGGAAAGTTAGATATCAACACAATTTCTCCTGTCGAAGCCTTATTGAAGCTCAATGAATTACGAAATATTTTAGGTGATGAATGAAAATTTTTGCGAAAGCGTTTTGGATATGTAAAACACTCACTTAAATTTGCAATCCATTTGAGAAGCAGATGGAATCAAATAATGCGAAAGTAGCTCAGCTGGTAGAGCACAACCTTGCCAAGGTTGGGGTCGCGAGTTCGAATCTCGTCTTTCGCTCTAAAGAATGAGTGGGTCTTCTCGCTCATTTTTTGTTTGAGGAGTTTTTTAGAAAATTCTTCCAGCCGGGATGGTGGAATTGGTAGACACGCAAGACTTAAAATCTTGTGACCATTATGGTCGTGTGGGTTCAAGTCCCACTCCTGGTACTTATGCAAAAGCCCTTGAAAATTGATCAATTTTCAAGGGCTTTTTTCTTTTGGTGGGGTTCAGTGAATTGTTAGAATCCGACTTTTAATCCAAAACTAATGGTGCGCGGACGAATAGGTCCATAAATATAGCTGGCGTCTCTTTCCCTCCCGCTTTCGAAATCGCTCTGATAGGCATTGAGGATATTGCGAACACCTGCACTCAATTCCATATACAGCTGATTATGTATCGGAATGCTACGTGTCATAAAAATATCCCATTCCAGAAATGACTTGGTTCTGTCTATACTAATTTCCCGCTGTATACCTTGATACAGTACATCCATTGGCCCAGTGTAATTGAGGCTTGTACGGATGTTGTGAAGAGTGCTAGGTCTCCAAATAGTGGTGAAGAAGCCGTAGGTATTGGGTGTTCGTAGAAATTTATCGGTAAATAAACCTACCTCATCCGCTACCAATATGGCTTTGCTGTAATTAGCTCCTTGCAAAGTGAAACCACCTTGCAGCGTAAATTGGCTGTTAAGCAATACATTCAATTCTGTATTGAGGCCGAATACTTTTCCATTGACATCGGCATTTTCTTTTTGCAGTATATTTCGGCCATTTTCTTCTACTAATACATTGATAAATGGATGTTGAAGTTCGGTGTAAAATAGCTCTGCATTCCAGCTATGGCGTTCTTTTGCACGGTCGTAGCTGAAGTTTAGCGATTGAGAATACTCTGGCGTCAGATCCTCAGAAAGTCTAATGAACAAAGCTTCACCGCCAACCAATTCTATATGCAGATCTTCATCAAAAGCTTGTGGAGGACGAAAACCTCGACCATAACCTACACGCCATATTTGATCTTCATCTGGTTTGTAGGCCATATTGGCTCTTGGATTGAAAGTCCAAATGTTTTGTTCGGTTTCCAAGCTTGATGCTCCAAGATCGTACCCACCATCGATTTGGAGATAATCTAACCTCCCGCCAATTACCGAGGTGAGTTTTGGTGTAATTCGGTACTCCCATTGGCTAAAGGCAGCTGCGCCATTTATTTGCTGATTTATCCTTCTTTCATAGCCGGGCATTCGATCATTTACTTTATTGAGTTGCCATTCTAAACCGGTAATGAGGGAGTTTTTACCTTTATCATATAGTCCCTGCACGCCAATTTGGCCTGATAGATCGTAGGTGTTTCCAAAGAAATTATCTGCATCGGCGATAGATTCCGCTATTTCTATTTCTGATAATCCCTCCTTTCTCAGCACGTTTTCATTGCCGCCTGAGCCATAATAGCTCGCTCGATCTACATATTGCCAAGCGGTGAATGTGCTTAATTTGAAATGCTGATCTGCAAAAAATTTGCTTACTGAAATACTGCCACCGATTATTTTATGGTCGAGCTGCTCAGCCAAATCGGCTTTTTGTGGCGGGAGGTTTAGGTGGCTACCACCTCTGCGAGATTCATTAATCAGAAGTGTACTCCAATCAATATCCCAGCCTTTTTGGGCTTTCCAAAAACCCTGAGTGCCTAGGTTTAGTGTTTCGATTTGGGGCAGTTCCGAATAGCCGTCTCGATCCTTATCCCATGCTTCGCGGTTTCGATAGCTAGCAAAAAGGAATGCTCCACTTTTGTTGTTTTTGTTCGAAATAAGACTGCTTGTAAAGTTGTAATTCTGCTCCGTAGCACCACCCGGCATAACGGATAATTGTGACGCAATTTCCAGCATATTTCGGTTTGGTTTGCGGGTGATGATATTTACCGTTCCAGCGATGGCATTGGCGCCAAATAGAGCGGAGCCGCCACCTCTCACGATTTCGACATTTTCGATCATCTCCGGGTTGATCTGCTCCAAACCATATACACCAGCCAATGCACTAAATACAGGTCGGCTATTGATCAAGATCTGCGTGTAAGGTCCATCTAGCCCGTTGAGGCGCAATTGGGTGAATCCACAATTAGAACAATTATTTTCGATACGAAGACCGGGTTTGAATCGAAGTCCTTCGGCGAGATCGTTGGAGTTGGAAAAACGTAATGCATCTCTATTGATTAATTGCACACCAATTGGGCTTTCCATTCTATCCTGCTCGCGCCGACTTCCGGAAATTACCACCTCGCTCAGCGATAGATCAGAAGCCAGTAGCTCAATTTCAATCATTTGATTTTTTTCAATGATTAAAGAAAGCGGGAGGTAGCCTATTTTATTAAAATTCAACTGAATTGGGAGCTTATCTACCGAGATTGAAAAGGCTCCTTTATTATCTGAAAACACTCCTTTAGCATTTTGTGCTTGCACCCAAACATCTCCGAGTACTTTCCCTTCGGACTTTATAATTCCTTGTAACTCTACTTTCTGTTGTGGAGATTGAGCGACCACATTCAATGCAAAAACTACTGATAGTATGCTCAATGCTAAGTATTTAATTAATGCCATATAGCTGTAAATTTAAGGCATTTAATTTTATAATAAAATATAACAAATAAATATTTTAGACAAACCTAAAAATAAAATGAGACAAATAAAAAGGGCTCGTTTAAAGCCCTTTTATGATATTACTGAAATGAATTAAATTTCGTTTTGCTGTGCGGCTTAGTTCAGGGTTTTTTCATCCAATGGAATTCTACCTCTTTTGCCCCATTTCTTATTTGCCATTTTCACAGCTTCAAAGGCATTGATGATACCACCGGAAACACTCAATTCTGAGAATTCAATCATTGGATCCGTTTCCTCTGAGCCAGGTCTTTTTATCCGTTGATCAGGATATTTCATAGAAGATTCCATAATCACTTTTTTCACATGCTTAGCCTTCATTTTTGGGAAATAGGCCATCAGCATTGCAGCCACGCCTGTTACGACTGGAGCTGCCATACTTGTACCGTTTAGGTATTCGTATTGCCCATCTGGAGTGCTTGAGTAGATATCCACTCCTGGTGCAAATATATCCACTCGCTTTTTACCGTAATTTGAGAAGTTGCCTACAAAATTATCTGCTCCTCCATAGGAAGATGCACCTACTTCGATCCAGTTTTTGGCGACTTTACTCGTATGTGAATATTGGCTTGTAGGGTAGTTTTCTGTGGTGTCTATATTTACTCCATCATTTCCAGCAGCATGGATTAGAAGTACTCCATTTTTCTCTGCGTATTTTACGGCTTCATCTACCAAGAATTTTTGTGGGCTCAGACTTTTACCAAAACTCATATTGATAATGTGTGCGCCATTATCTACCGCATAGCGAATAGCATTTGCTACGTCCTTATCATATTCATCGCCATCGGGTACGGCTCTTATTACCATTATTTCCACATTGTCTGCTACGCCTTGGAGGTCTGTATTATTATCGCGCACTGCGCCAATTATGCCGGCCACATGCGTACCATGTCTTGCGTCAGGTCCTTGAACATCTGAATTTCCGTAAGTTGTATTTTCGAAGTTGTAGTAATTGCTCTCCACAATATTTCTAGGATTAAATTCAGTGTTAAAACCATAATTCAAAATTCCATCAATTTGCTCATAAGCATCTACCAAATCACTTTTGGCTATACCATTATCGTCTATCAGTTTCAAGTAAGCTCTTGCTTGCAGTAGTGCAGGATTGTCTTTCATATCCAATGCATCCAATGCAGATAAATTTATTTCCTTTAAACCAAAGGTGCTTTTGATGGTGTCCTCGGCAGTCATGTAAGAATTATATATTTGGCTTATTTGAGCAAACTGTGCCTCGTATTCTTCTTTTTCTTCGAAATATTGGTTTCTCACTTCTTGGAAGTAAGCCCATTCGTCTCGTTCACCGGCAGTGATGCTGAACTCGTCCCTACTTCCAAATTTCAAATCTAATCTTCTGTACTCGCGTGTTACTTCCATGGTTTCCTTATCGATATTTTCGCCGCTAGGATTGCCGAGAAAACTCCACCCATGAATATCGTCAACATAACCATTGCCATCATTGTCTTGCTTGGTTCCAGCTTCTTCGCCATCGTTTGTCCAGATTTTACTATTTAAGTCTGGATGGTTGGTATCAATACCGGAGTCTATTACTGCGACAATAATTTTTCTACTTCCTCTATCGCTTACAAATTCATAGGCTTTTTGGGTACTTATGCCTTTAGGACCGTTAACTTCAGGGTCGAGGTGAAACCAGTTTTTGGCTGGTTTTGGTCCTGCACTTTGTGAGTAGCCCTGAAAAGCAATTGGCTGTAATGAAAAAATAAAGAGTACCAGCAAACTTGCAATGGCTCTTCTGCTTAAAAATGGGATGATAATATTCATTTTCCTGAATGTTTTAAATACAAACTTATTAAATAGCTGCAAATTGCGTTGTATTAACAGCTTGAAAGGTAAAAAACTAAATTGAACGTGAAGAATCAAATTTCGTAATAGTTGAAAATTAGCCGAAAGGCAATGTATGTTTCCGCCAGTACGAAATATGCAATCAATTTTGAATATAATTTTAATTTTACAGTTTAAGGGCAAATATTTGCTCTAGAATCAAAAAACGCACCCAGAATGTCAGTTGAAATAAAAAGAGAATACCAGCAAAAAGTAAAAGAGGTATTTCACGAAGTATCCAAAGTAGTAGTAGGACAAGAGTATATGGTCAATCGTTTGATGATTGGTTTGTTTACCAACGGCCACATTCTCCTCGAAGGGGTACCAGGTCTCGCCAAAACGCTTACTGTCAATACCCTTGCTAAGGTTCTTCACTTAGATTTCCATAGAATTCAATTTACGCCTGATCTATTGCCTGCGGATTTGATCGGTACGATGATCTACAATCAGAATACTTCGCAGTTTGAAGTTAAAAAAGGACCGATCTTCGCCAATATAATATTAGCTGATGAGGTAAACCGCTCTCCAGCCAAAGTCCAGTCTGCCCTACTTGAGGCGATGCAAGAAAAGCAAGTGACTATCGGGGAGACCACCTTTGCCTTGGATCGTCCATTCCTCGTATTGGCCACGCAAAACCCGGTAGATCAAGAAGGTACTTATCCTCTACCCGAAGCACAGGTTGATAGATTTATGCTGAAGGTACATGTGGACTATCCAACGAGAGAAGACGAGTTGGAAATTATGCGTAGGATGTCCAATATTCAATTCAAAAGTGACTTGAATACAGTGTTGAGCAAGCAGGATATTTTCAATATTCGCGATGAGATCAATAATGTGCGTATTTCTGAGTCGTTGGAAAAGTATATTGTAGAACTGGTGTTTGCTTCTCGTAATCCAGCTGAGTTTGGCTTGACAAAGGAAAAGGATTATATATTATTTGGTGCTTCGCCGCGTGCTACGATTAATTTGAATTTGGCTGCAAAGGCTCTAGCCTTCTTCGACGACAGAGATTATGTATTGCCGGAGGATATCAAAGATGTGGCGCATGATGTAATGAACCATAGGATAATCTTAAACTATGAAGCCGAGGCAGATGGCGTTACTACCAAAGATATTATTAATAGTATTTTGAAGAAGGTGCCTATAGGGCAATAGTTTATCATACTGATTATAAAGTATAGTCCAAGTTTTCGCTTTTTTAAGAAATATGATTTAGTAAAACCCGCAAGGTTTCAAAAACCTTGCGGGTTTCTTTTTTATGAAAAAGGCGGGAGGTTTTTTATGGGTAATTTTTATTTGTAATAGCTATTTCAAACCGAGTCAATTTATGGTGAACTAAACTTGTGAAGTTAGGAGATAGTCATTTGTTGTACTCATTTTTGACTAGGCACCGATCAGGAAAAGTTGAAATTGAATCTTACTTAGCAGTTTCGACTATGTAATTTATTGATTCTGTGCTTGTTAATTTTAGTTGTGGAATTGAGTCAATTAATGAAAATTCAAATCCCTCTATCCATTTTTCATTTAATAGATCTACATCTTCTCCATTAATGATGTGCTTTTGGAAGAAGGGAAAGATATTAATGTCTAAATAGTTTGTTGCTAAGTCGATCAATAATTCATCAGAAAATTTCACGTTTTCTTTGATACACTTCTCTAAAAGGTCATTCATTAAGTCATCTAATGATTTGGTTCCATTACTCTTTATTAGGATTTGATTATCAAGCCAAAAGGCAAATATAGCTCCTCGCTTATAAGGTACATTCGAAATATCTCTGCTTTTCCAAAATCCCTCTGCTATTTCATAGTTTGGGATGTTTCTCTTTGAATTGTTCCAATGGACAGCCATTATTTCATTATTAAAAAAATCAACCCATTCTTGAATAGTAATATCCTTTATTCTAAGCCTATTTTTATGCGTATAGTAATCGGTAAAGCCTTCGCTAAACCAATAATTGAGTTCTTTATATTTGTTCTGAATTTTCCCACCTATCCAATGATGCATTAGTTCATGATGTAAAGTGTAAATATAGATCTGTTTATTATTGAATGGATTGTTTGTTGCTTGTAGCGTAAATCCATTTTTCACAGCACTTCCTGCTAAATTATTTCCTTTGAAGAGGCTATCCTCTTGGGTAACTGTCGGGGTGAGAATTGCCGTGAAATAGTCTTGGCTATAGTCTTTCCAAAAATCTCTTTGTGAGATAATTGCTTTCTTAAAATTAGACACTAAAAAATCATCCGTAAAGCCATTCATCCAAGTATCCCTTACTGCAAAATATATTGGTTTATTATGGTGATCGAAACGATAAATTCTATAGTCACCACCCACAAAGACTGAATGAAATAACTCTTCCCATAATCTTACATTCAATTTTTGAATCTTAGTTTCAGAGTCATAAGTATTATGAATCTTAAAATCTTCCGGAAAACCTACCCATTCAATTGTAACATCCATTTTCTCATTAAAGTCATCATTTACAAAGTATTCCGGTACAACAAATAAGGAATAGCCTAGTATATGAAAGTATTGATTATGAATTATTGGCCTAAATGTAGTTTTGTAGTCTGGTTCCGGGAAATCTTGTTTTATACGATATGTAAATGAGACATGCTTAGTTTTTGGATGATATATAATGATCTGATGTTCATCCTTATTAAGTTTAAAAGAGTAGTTTTGGTTATCTTCATTGCGTACTTGTATGCTATTAAATAAATCTGTTTCTCCCCATGAATTGTTATTGTAGAAGAATATTGTGGAGTCAGAAGCTTCCACTTTTTCATAAAGCAACTGAATCTTCAATCCATCATTTTCTAAGTCACGGCCGTAATTGATTTTATAACTAACACTATTTTGAGCAAAAATGGAGATTGGGGCTAATAGCAAAAGCAAAATTATTTTCTTCATTAGGGTTATTTTTTGTGAATAATACGATTACAGTCTTTTTTTTGGATTCGTTTAAATCAATAAACAAGCTTCTATTGAAAATCTTTGAGGTTATTCCCATTCTTGAGCGTTGTAAATCCAATAATGCATTTAAGAGGGTTCTTAATAAGAATAAGTTTTCTTTGTAGAAAATTTTAGTTACAAACTGATGAAAGCTAGACTCGCTATAGTTTAGTTTTATGTTTCTTATATGATGAGGTTCTGTCATATAAGATGTTTTACCTATCACTAACTGCTCGGTATTTGTAATGTCGAACAGTAGATATATAGGATTTGACAGTCAATACAAAGCAAATAAAACACCCACAGCCTCCGAGATTGTCTAAATCAGCCTGGCGGATCTATGTTGAGGGAATTCACTGAATTTTAGAATTTTCAGTCGATCCTATTTATGGATTGTTCTTAACTCTATGGGAGCAAAATAATCATAGCCCATCGTTGAAATCATAGGCTCTCAAATTTGACTAATTTCTAATCTAATTCAGAAGACTATTGATCTAACTGCATAGAAGGAGTCGTATGAAGCGAGAGCTTCACATACGGTTATGTGAGAGGTTTAGGGGTGGGATTTCCCTTTACCTACTCGATTGGGGGCTGGCTGTTTTAGTTCAGTTCTTTCCACCATTGTTCAAACTCTTGTGAGGTATCATTTAGATAAACTATTTCTCCAATTCTAGGTGTTACTAAAGGCAAATGATATTTGTTTTTATTGTACTCTGTTAAGTGAATTAGAGGTTCGTCCCAAGGGTGAAAAGCCAATTTGAATTTAGAGGAATGAACAGGAAATAGTCGTTTTGCTTTTAGGTCTTGTGTTGCTTTTAACACTTCTTCGGGTAACATGTGTATTTCGTGCCAAGCTTTGTTGTATTGTCCATTTTCAAGTATTGCCAAGTCAAAGCCACCAAATTTTTCTCCTATTTCTGCAAAGTGTGTATCGTAACCACTATCACCACCAAGATACAATTTGAAATTGGGTGTTTCTAAAACATAAGAAAGCCAAAGTGTATTGTTCCTTGTAAAACCACGACCTGAAAAATGTCGGGCAGTAGCTGTATACAATGTAATATTATCATCAATTACTACTTTTTCATCCCAGTCTTTTTCAATGATTTTTGATGTGTCAAATTTCCAATGTTCAAAATGAGAACCGACACCCATACCACAAACAATATGCTTGATTTTGGACTTCAATTTTATTACGGTCTCATAATCCAAATGGTCGTAATGATCGTGGCTAATGAGTAAATAATCAATATCGGGCATATCATCAACCGAATAAATATCGGTTCCTATAAATGATTTATTTGAAATAGGAACAGGCGAAGCATTCCCGCTAAAAACAGGGTCAATCAAAAAACGTTTGCCATTAAGCTGGATAAAATATGATGAATGCCCAAACCACACCAATACATTTTCGGTTATCGCTAAAGTTTTTAAATCGGTTTTTATCGAAGGGATGGTATCTATCGGGTTTGTTCGTGTAAATTTTGTAAAAACGAAGTCATAGGCAACACTTGACATAGAGTATCCCTCAGATACATATGGTGTAAAGTGAATATTTTGAAATTTTCCATCTTTGAAATTGGGTGATTTTTTTATCCGTTCAAGTCGCTTTGCATCTGGAGGTTTTCCAAATTTTGGATGTTTTATGTAGGCAGTAGTTGCTATAGTCAATATTAAAACTATACTTATTAATACGATCATACTTATTTTTATAAATTTTTTAATACTATTGATTTTGGGTAATGGGCTTTATTACTTCGTGCTATAAGTTTATCAAGCATTCTATCGGGCAAAATCCAATTCATAAATCTAACCATAGCGGCATCTCTTCCAATTATATATCGGGTACGTGGGCGCTTACTTGTTATGGTGTCTGCAATGATTTGTCCTGCTTTTTCGGCAGGTACTGCATTTTTGATATATGATTCGGCTAAAGAAACCATTGCGTGCATAAGCCCACCGTATCTGATACGATGCTCGGGTGTCATTTCATTGGTAATTTTTTCCGCTTTTATACGTACCTGCGCACTCATTGGAGAAACTACACCACCCGGTTCAATCACGATAACGTTTACGCCAAATGGGTTAAGTTCTCTACGCAAAGCATCGCTTAATCCTTCTAATGCAAATTTAGTACTTGCATATGGTCCATAACCAGCCATAGCTGCTTTACCACCGATAGAGCTTATATTGACGATAGTTCCACGACTTTCAAATAGTGCAGGTAACAGTGCTTGTATCATTGCAACTTGTCCAAATACATTTACTTCAAACTGCCTACGCCATTCAGAAAGAGGCAATACTTCTAAGGGAGCATTTATTTCAATAGCCGCATTGTTTACTAATGCACGAAGTGGGCGTTCTTTTGGGTCGTCATTAATGCGTTTTACAAGATTGGTTATGTGTGCTTCATTGGTAATATCTAACATTACTGGTTCTATATTCTTACCACGAATAGCATCGGCATCAGTATCACGCCTTACACCTGCAAGAACATAGAAACCACTTCTCGCAAGCTCTTTTGCAGTTGCATTACCTATTCCTGTAGAAGTGCCGGTTACTACAACAATCTCATTTCGTTGAGATTCTATTTTATTACCTGACTTCACCTTTTTTTAAAATTAATTTTGAGTGACAAAGATACTTTGTACGTTTGCAACTGACAAGTATAAAGTATACTTCATACTTGATATATTTTTTCAACAATAATCAGAAAGTATGTTAATAAGTGAATTATCAAAGCGAACAGGTGTGTCAATACCCACATTGAGGTATTATGAAAATTATGGATTGATAACAGGCAGGTCGGATGATTCCGTCAAGTCCAATAATTACAAACAGTATGATGAGATTCTTGTCGAAAAAGTCGAATGGATTGTTCAAGCAAAAAAAGCTGGGTTCACTTTGTCAGAAATAAAAAAATCATTGAATGATTGGTTTAGTAATAAACTGTCGGCAAGCAAGAAGATTGAAATAGTACAAAACAAAATTAGTGAAGTTGATGCAAAAATTCGTGAATTGAAGCAAGTCCGAAAATTTTTAGTCACGTCATTAAAAGATGTTGAGAATGGGGATTGTTAAGTTGTCTTGTTGTTCTGTCGTAAAAATTGCGTCTCCCTGTCCCAATAATTCTGGATAATGCCGATGTATTTCTTCATTTGGAATTCCTGCCGTATGCTCACAAATTCCGTCAAGTGTTATATTTAATGCTGCAATTATTCTTCAGGTTTTCTATTCTCATCCTGTCTAAATGTTAACCCTTGCTCATCAAGCGATTTTTCAAAAACAGGTAATGAAGCTTTTCCAATACCGTGTAGGTTTAAAGTTTCTTTCCCCGTATGTTCGGATAATTTCTGAATTGTATCTATTCCCTGATGGAGTAAAGCATTTCTTGCAGGGCTACTCAATAAGGCTAAAAATCCCGTGGTAGGCTCTTTCAGTTTCTCACAAGTCGGACAGTCAGAGCTTTTGTAGAACGTGTGTCCAAATTCACAAGTCTTTTTATTTTCTCAGTCGCCAATTTATTTATCAATATTTGGGTTCTGTTTTCATTTCTTTGTCAATTTATATCTCAAGTGTGTAGTCAGGTCAGATGGTATTACTTCTGCAATTTGAATGTCATATTTGTTTTTGTCAATGCCATCAAACAATCGGATACCACTACCCAAGAAAACAGGTGCGATGTGAATAAAAAATTCATCGACAAGTCCTGCGTTGAGAAATTGTTGAATGGTATTTGCTCCACCTTGTATTCTTACATCCTTTCCTTTTGCGGATTGTATGGCTTTCTCAAGGGCACTTTCTATTCCGTCATTTATAAAGTAAAAAGTTGTCGTTCCTTCTTGAACCCAAGGTTTTCGCCTTTCGCGTGTTAAAACATAAACATCTGCTTTGTAAAGGTCATTTGGCCAACTTACTTCACCTTCCTCAAACATTCGTTTTCCCATAATGAATGCACCTGTTCTTTCAATGGTTTCTCTAATAAATTTCCCATCAGACCCATCTTCTTTGCCTCCTTCAATTCCTAAGTATTCCCAAAATGCTTTTTGATTAAACATCCACGAATGTATTTGTCCTGAAACTCCACCCATAGGATTTTTTGGCCCTCTATTGTTTCCTGCGAAAAAACCGTCAAGTGATACCCCAGTGTCAAAGATTATTTTACTCATTTTTATTTTTTTATTGGTTTCTAATTTTAGTCGCTTAAGTACGTGCTGTGTCTTTTTTCAATTCTTTCTAACGAAATAGAAGCTCTTAAATCTGGCTAATTCCGAGGGCTAAGTCTTCATTAGTCAGACCTAATTTATCGATTTGCATTTTAATTCGCTTGACCAATCCGAGTTTTACTCATTATTTTTATTTTCAATAGTATTTGTGATATCACTTCGCTAATTTCTTTTCTAATCAAGCAATAGTGATCCTTCAGAGCTGACGTAAGGAATATTTCCATTCAATCACTCCCAAATGTTCACTGCAATTGTCTGAACCACTGATTAAGAACCTGATTGCTTCAGGGATTAAATGATTTCACAGATTTTTTTTAATGAGGTAGCACAGCATAGTGACGTCCAAAGGTTGAGAAATCAGCAGGGGTCATAGTAGCATTTGAGCTTACAGAAAAGGAGGAGTTCTTACGCTTGGGTAAAGGGTCGACGTATTGTGTTGAAAATTCGTTAAGGAACCTCAGAGTAGCCCCGTCTTATATTAGCGGAAAGGGCATATTGTTGTAAAGAGCGTCATTCCTATGCTTTACGAACCGCCGTACATGGTAATGAAAAAAATGTTTGAAATTACCGAGCTTAGCTCATGTATTTACGGTGGTGTGAGAGCCTAAATCTGAGCTATTTGACTCAGGTCGACCTACTTGATATGCTTATTCTTTTCACGGCGACTAGAAACTAAGCATATTGTTTTCCAGGTTAACATCTACATCATAATCTAATCCCAAAACCAATTTTTTCACTAATTTTTTTGCATTGAATTCTAGATGTATGGATGTGTTCCCTTTAGCCCAACAGCTTATATCTTTTTGAATTACTTCCTGCGTTTCATCTTTATAGATGATAGTTAGATGAACAGGTACAATTGCATCTCCAATTTTGTTAATGACTACTGTATAACTTAACTGGTTATGTTTTACTTCACCGATAGCCAGGTCAGGGACATTCTTCTCAAAAAACCAATTCTTCCAAAACCAATTTAAGTCTAGCCCAGCACCTTTATTAAAACAATTAAAAAAATCATAAGGTGTAGGGTGTTTTCCTTTCCATTGATCTATATAAAATTTCAAAGCGGTATTAAACAGGCTGTCACCAAGCATTTCTTTCACATAAAGAAATCCTAGTGCAGGCTTAAGATCTTTATTAGCATACCTAGCCTTGCCATATAATTGAGGGGTAAGAGTGATGATGGGTATATCCTGATCCATGCCTGCCGTATTATTCACATCGCTCATATCGTATTCAAGAGGATAAGCGACATCAAAAAAAGGATAAAGCAGAAACTCTGTTAAAGTGGCCCAACCTTCATCCATAAAAGAATATTTCGTTTCATTACTGCCGACATAAAAAGGGAAAATAGAATGAAAAATTTCATGGATGGTAAACATGACTGCATCACTTTCTTCGAACGGGAGGTTATTCACCATCATAGGATATTCCATTGCATCCAACCCTTCAAAAATAGTTATGTGAGCATATGGAAAAGGTACCCCTGGGAATTGATGAGAAATTAGCGAAACAGATGTACGCGCATAATTTACCACAGGCAAGTAAGCTTCATGATCGGGATTAAAAACGGCATCCACCCGAGTACGCCTCTTTGAAGCAAGGTCAACTGCAACACTGGAGGCTTTCCATATATAATGGTTGCTGGCAGTAAATGCAAAATCACTTACATTTTCGGCCTCAAATATCCAGGTATTCCATCCATGTTTTTGCGTTATATTTCCTTTCTGTAGATCCGAGGTTGTAATGATATCAGTTATCTCATCACTTACAGATGCTTTATGAATGCGTTGTACAAATTCAGGTTCGTACACCGAATCAGGATTTTTCAGATCACCTGTAGCCCAAATTTGGTAATCGTCAGGAACAGTAATTTCCGCTCTGAAATCCCCATAGTCATTATAAAATTCTTCTCTGCCAGTATACGGATAGTCATCCCAGCCATCTATGTCGTCATACACAGCAATGCGAGGGAAAAAGTAAGCAATCACAAAAGCTCCGGAATCCACTTGCCCTGTACGTATAAAAGAATTTTTGTTTAACTCATAAGCATAGGTGATTTCAAATTGAGCTTTTTGTCCCGGCAGTATAAAGGCATCCCTAACCGTCATATTGGTACCTCTAATTCTGAAATTTTCCGGAGCCAGTGACTGGTTATTGATTTGTATTGATTGGATTTTCACACCTTGGCTTACATCTTCTGGTGAAACATGCATTTTACGGACGGCGCCTGCCTGATATAAATTCGGAAATAACTTAAAAACAACCTGATGTAGGGTATCCGGGCTATGGTTGGCGTAGTCTATGCTAACCCTGCCTTGAAGTAAGCGGGTGGCAGGATTGAATTTGATCTTAAGATGGTAATCAGCTGCATTTTGCCAGTAATTTTTACCCGGAATGCCGGCCTTATCCCTTGTGTCCCTTTCATATGCAGCTTTAAAATTGGTTGGTATGGGTAGGCTAGCTTGAGAAAAGCAAAAATGACTAGTGAGAATCAATATGATAGTTAAGGATTTAATTGATATCATTCAATTATTATTTAGCATTTTAGTATTAAAATACACGTATATGAGCAGTATAAAATCATATCATTAATAGCATATACCTTTGCTAGATACCTATCCTTCTTTTTTGAATATAACGACCAAAAGTAAAGTGTTATGATTTATTAAATTCACGATAAAACTAAATTTTCTAAATTGAGAACAATGGTTTTTGTGTATGGCTGGTTGCGGGAAATCCGCGAGGATTTTTCACCGTGAACGAAAGCTAGCAAATTGCAATGAATTTAGATCAATGCTGTCCTAGGTAATTTTCGCACTACTTGTAAAACTTGGTTTGAGAATTTTTTTAAGGGTATTACGCATAATTTGGAAACAATGACCCCTTTGGGTTAATGTCGGGTGGTTTATCATGATCCTCAAAGGGGTTGTATTTCTTCAGGAGAAAGAGACATTTCATTTGCAATCAAATCTGATATCTTTAATTCCATTTTGTTTTTCTAATGAAACCTAATGTTTTGATATAAGGGTGGTGCGGGATTAGGAGCACTTTACTCTCGGTTTGATCTTATGTTTGTAAATATTCAATCCGTTTATTTTCAGTATATTAGACAACACTACACTTATACAATTGTAGTTAGTTTTTCCTTCTCAATATATTAGTAATTCGATTATACATTATTTCTGACATATTCCAATTATAGCCATCAAAGTTTACTGTGTTTGTAAATTGTATAACGACAGCATCTATATCCTTATGATATTTGGCAATAGTTTGGTATCCCGGTATCAAACCTGTGTGCTCGTACTTATAAATGGATGAATAGATTTCTTGTTCCTTTTTATCTCTAAAAACAGAACCATCATTTAACGCTCGTATGAATATGCTCAAATCTTCTGCTGTCACTAGAATTGAGCCTATATTATCCGTTTTTAAATCCGTATCATAACCCACATAGTAACCGCTCATCACATCATCTATATTTACGTCCTGAATTGAGCCAAAAGTATGCTTTAGATTCAATGGGTTTAAAATTTCTTCCTGAATGTATTGGAAAGTTCTATAACCAAGAACTCGATTCATTATTCTGTTAAGTAATAAATAATTTGTATTGGAATATTCATACCTTTTGTCGGGTTCGAAATCAGCTGGCAAATCAAGAATCAAAGCAAGTTGTTCATCACTATTTTCTTTTGGATGCAGCCAATAATTTTGGGTACGAACATAATCAGGAATACCGCTGCGATGTTGAACCATCATTCTTACAGTGATTTTATCGGCATATTTTATCCTGCCTTTCAATTCGGGCAAATAATCTGCGAGTGTTTTCTCTAAAGATAGGTTTCCATCGGAAACCAGTTTTGTAACAGCTACTGCATTATACAATTTACTTACACTAGCAATTTTAAATAATGCATTTGGGTCAGCTGGAATCTTATTTTCTCTGTTTTTGTAACCTGAAGTATAAAATTCTGATTGATTACCTGCTTTGTTTACACAAACAACAATACCGTCAAATCCATAATCCGCTGCTTTATTAACTTGTTCCTGAACGGTGTTTGGGAGTGGCTTTATCCAAGCTGCCACAATAGGCCACGGAACAAAATACAATGAGGTTATTGTTCCCAAAAATAATAAAATTCTGATTATTTTTTTTGATTTTCTTACAGTCATTTTATTTTCTGCGCGATGTTGTTTCAAACTAGCCACAACGGTTGGCAATAAGAAATGTAAGGAATTTCAAAGCACCTCCCTATCAAGTTTATCGCAAGCCGTTTATTAAACGTTATGTCGTTCAAATTTAGCACTTTTCGCCCTATTTTTTTTGTTGCGTGTGTGTCCAGCATGTGCATCTAGTAACGAAGACACCAAGATATTCCAGAGGGTGAAATGCGAAGGATTCATGAATTCCTTTCTAATACCAATACAACATGAATAAAGTCCCTTGTGTGCGGGGGTAAGGCCTCGAAGCAAAGCATTCGCAAGCTGGTTTGCCGCAAGGCTGCAGTGAAGCCTGGCTCTTCTTCAGAGCTGACGAAAGGAATATTTCTATTCAATCACTCTCAAACTTTTACTGCAATTGTCAGAATTAAGATTTTTGGGATTACAGGATTAGATGATACTTCCAAGTTCCCGTTCCATTTACCCTCAATGTCCTGAGTAAATGCTGAGAAGGAGAATAATACAAAGCATAAAATTGCTACTAATTTTTTCATGATATTTTTGTTTTTGGGCATAGCTATCCTGTTACTAATAGTTCAGCCGGGTAAGAATTTGAATCCTTTGTTGATTGTTAGTTATTGATGGAGGAAAGAATTTTCCTTAACCTTATCGAAATTAACTATCTATTTCCTTTAAGATATTTTCTGCAGAATTCGTGACACTCCTATAACCTTTGAATACCCAACGCGAAAGAAAAAATAAGAAGATTAAAAGTATAGGGATATAGATCCAAAGATTATTAATATGCGCTGCTTCAAAAAGATCTTTATTTTTAAATATTTTTGAAGTGACAGGCAAGATGATAATTGCTAAAACAAGACTTAAATATAGTGTCATTTTTTGAGTGAAAAACAACGCTTTTTTAGCTTTCTGAAACCCAACTAAAACATCTTTATAATTACTATTGGCAATATTTAATTTTTTCATATTGCCAATTTTTCTTAAAGTCAATACTGGCAAAACTAGTAACAACAGCAAGGTTATTATACCGAATAATATTAAATACCAAGAGTCTAATTTTTCAAAATTAATAATTAAGAATATAGCACTACCATAGCATATTACAGAACCTATAGTTTCATAAATTTGTAGTTTGCTAAATTTATTAACATATCTTTCTTTTGTCATTTTTTCGATGACTTGATTCGTCAGAATTTCTTGTTTTTCCAATCTTCTACTCATTTCTAGCCAAGTATTCTTCATTTCTTCCAGTTCCATGATTACTATTTTTTAATGATTTGTGATTTCAGTTTCTCTTTGATTCTCGAAATTTTTGTTCCTACGTTACTAATCGATATACCAATGAATTCAGCGATTTCTTGATGACTCTTTCCCTCAAGAAAAAGCAGTATAATACCTTTTTCGAATAGGTTTAACATTTGAATATGCTCATAAAGTAATTTCAATCTGTCCTCTTCCAACTGGTCTGTTACATCAGCAAATCGCAACGTAGTTAAATCAATTGGGCTGGTGTTTACTTGCTTTTTGCTACTCTTCAAATTGTAAATAGCCGTGTTCATCGCCACCCGATACATCCAAGTACTTAATTTTGACATTTCATTGAACGAGTCGAAGGATTTCCATAGCTGAAAGACAATTTCCTGACACAAGTCCTCCTTGTCTTGAAGATTGTTAGTGTAAAGGGTAGCTACTTTAAATATCAACCCTTCATTATCTTTTATGACTTTTATAAATCTCTCTTTTTTATCCATCGAAAATCAAACTTCAAACAATTAGTGTATAAAGTTTCCAAAAAATCACAGCAGATAGAATTTATTTTTCTGGATAAAGGAGTTTTGTCTGCAATGGGGTTTTCTGTAATTCTGACTAACGTAAATAAAAAACCCTTAAATCTGGCTAATTTCGAGGAATAAGTCTTCATTTTCAGCTCGAATTAATCAATTTACTTTTTAATTCGCTTGACCAATCCGAGTCTTACTTTTTATTATTATTTTTCAATGGTATTCGGGATATTGCTTCGCTAAGTTCTTTTCAGATTTAGGGGGAAGCTAGTTGGCTGTTAATGGCTGAGTGTAATGAAAATATCAGTGGACATCGAAGGCCTAGCAGTTGTAATAGAAAGAAAAGGTGGATGGGCTTAGATCAAAGCCCGATTCTAGGCAAACGATTAATTATCACAGCTAAGAAGAAAAGGATATGAATCGATGCTTTCCTATTATCTTAAAACCTGCAATCCGGCAGGCTGGCACAACCTATAAACCAATGAACCGCCGTATACTAGACCTGTGTACGGTGGTCATGCCTTCGGCAGATAAATGTGAGACTTGACTGCCGACAAGGCAGTGGCGCACCGTGGGCTTATGGCTCACGGCCGTCTACTCGACTAGCAGTTCGTAGTTTTCTTTATTTTTCAGTTACTTTTTTATTTCGTAGCATAATTCAATCATTCCATTTTTGTATGCTGTCGTGTCTTTAAGGTGCAATGCTTGTTCTTGTCTAATGTTGTCAAAAAACAAAAGTCCGTCACCTAAAATAATGGGCAAAATACTTACTCTTATTTCGTCTACTAATTTTTGTCGAATAAGGTCTTTTGTAATTATTGCTCCGCCTGCAACCCATACACTTTTATACTTTGGTTTCAGTCGTTCGTTTACAAGTTTCGCCAATTCGCCGGAATAAAATTCAATGTTTGGTCTATCTGACTTTAAGTTACGATTTGTTAATACAAAAGTCGGTTTGTCGCCATAAGCCCAACCGTATGATTTTGAAAGTTCCAAAGCGTGTTCGTAAGTCTTTGATCCCATAACATAGCAATCTATTGTTTTTAGAAACTCTTCTGGGTCTTGCCCGTCAATGCCTTTGTCATAGTAGTCCGTTGTGTCAAACCACGAAATGCTATTGTCCCTTTTAGCGATAATTCCGTCAAGACTTGAAACCATATGTATTGTCAGTTTAAATTCGTCTGTTAACATTTTCGTATTGTCATTTTACAATTCTGACTAACGTAAATAAAAAAACCTTAAATCTGGCTGATTTCGAGGGCTAAGTCTTCATTTTCAGACCGAATTTATCGATTTGTTTTTTAATTCGTTTGACCAATCCGAGTTTTACTCATTATTTTTATTTTCAATGGTATTCGGGATATCACTTCGCTAAGTTCTTTTCAGATCTAGTAGCAAGGTAGTTGGCTTTGAGTGGATTTCCGGTAATGGAAATGTCCATTGGATATCGAAGGCAAAGAAGTTGGGAAGCAAGAAAAGGTGGAAGGGCAGTAGCTCAAAGCCCGATTCTAGGCAAACGATTAATTATCACGTCTAAGAAGAAAAGGATATGAATCGATGCTTTCCTATTATCTTAAAACCTGCCATGTCGGCAGGCTGGCACAACCTATAATCCAATGAACCGCCGTATATGGTATTGAACAATTGTGTGAAATTACCGAGCGTAGCTCTCGTACTTACGGTGATCATGCTTTCGGCAAATAAATGTGAAAGGCCACCTTGGGCTTATGGCTCACGGCCGTCTACTCGACTGCCTACCGTCTATGCTTTCTGTTGTTTAGTTTCTTTTTAATGTATGTTTTTGGTTTTCCGATTTTGTCATTTTCATTGCTTGTTGAATCGTTCAGCGAACTTATAATCTCCTTCTGATTTTCCGTCCCCGTAAATTCTCATACCGACTACCTTTCCGTTATCATCAAGTTCGAAAATGATATCGTCATTACCCGCATTGTAGTAGAAATCATGGGGTCCAGATGGGACAAATTCGAAAATTGAGCTGTTGGGATATCGGATTCGCAGAAATTCCCTGTAGACAACAACCTCCCATATCTCACCTGCATTATTGTGATATTCGCCTGCGAACTTTTTCAGTTCATTGGTTGGGATATTTACATGGGGCTTATTCTCAGGAGCACGTGCTGGTGGAGGAAGTATTTCTCCTGCTACAAGGTGCATGGCAATCAACATAGGTTCTGATTCATAGGTTCTTGCATTTGATAGAACCACTGCCGCTATATCAGTTCCTGGATTTAATGCCAATCCGGACCGATATCCTTCCTTTCCTCCGGCATGCCGATAAATTCCATCTGAACTAAGCCCAAGACCGAGTGGCAAAAAAACCCCATCAAGTTCGACACCTTCTCGCATCTGAAATTTCGCTGCTTCCACCATATGGGAATTGTTAGATTTCCCCAAATATAGTCCCAGCAATCTAAGCATATCATTGGCTGTAGACCTTAGAGAACCGGAGGCCTGAAGTGTAGCCATTTCCCAAGTCCGAATCGGCTGAAGATAGGCACTATGACCTGGTGCCAACCGTGCCAATTCTTCCGAACTAAGTGTGATCGAAGTGCTGTTCATTCCCAGAGGAACCAGTACTCGATCCTTGACCAAATCTTCATAAGTTGTGTTCATTCTGAGCGCCAACGCCCATCCAAGGAGTGATACGCCAAGGTTTGAATAGGCATACTTTTTTCCCGGTGCTCGCTCAGGCATATAGCTTGATAAGAAGGACCAGAATTGGTCAACAGAATAAGCTGCATAGGGGTCAGGCTCACCGTGGATTTCAAAATTAGTTGGCATCGAAGGCAGTCCTGAAGTATGCGTGGCCAAATCTCGCAGAGTTATAGGTCTCCCAACTTCCACCAATTTTATCTGGTTAGGTAGAAAGTCACTCACAGGATCGTCCAGTCCTACTATTCCACTTGTAACCATTTCAGCAAGTAGTAGATTGGTTATTACTTTGGTGAGCGACCCAAGTTGGAATATGGTTTCCCCATCTAGAGCCCGTCCATTTTCAGCCCCACTTATTCCATTAGTAACAACACTCTGACGTTCACCATCAATTATTCCAACCACCATGCCGATACCATTGTATTGCATACGCTCCTTGAGCATTGCACTGATCAGGCTGTCCGAGGGAACTGTCCATTCAGGTTTATCGGACGCGGATGTTTTATTTTCCCTACGACAACCAACGACAACCAAAAAGAACGCGAGAAATGTAGCTAAAATGAGATATCGATAAGAAAATTTCATGTTTTTGACCCTGATTAAAAAGTATAATTGCATTGATATTTCCAGAGATAACTAATGAAAATGGAATGTTTCTAAACAAATCCTTCATCTTCAGTAAAGTTAATGACTTGCTCCAATTTGTCAAGAAACTCTTTCATCATGAAGTAGTTAAAATTTACACCTTTCATATGAGCTATATTAATTTCTTCCATGTGATATGTTTTTTATCAGTTTTTCAAATGGTAGGTAACGACTTCAGCTATGCGTATTGCGGGACTTGAAAACTGAACGTTTCAAATCAGCAGGAACGGTAGCGAGCCGTTTTTTATATTTGTTATTCTCTATTTATAGATATATTAGCTGCGAGCGAAATAGAAGTACTGACGTTTCAATTTAATACTTCACCTCGCATTACGAAGAGCTATTGTTAGCGGCTGGTATTTATTTTTTGGTCGGTAAGTTCTGTTGGTGCATAGCCAAATTGTTTTTTGAAAGCAAAAGAGAAATGCGATAAGTTTTCAAAACCTATTTCCAAATACACTTCAATTGGCTTTCTGTATTTTTGGGTAAGTTGATAATGTGCCAACTCTAATCGTTTTTTTGTCAGCCAACGTTGTGGTGTTTCATTGTACAGCTTTTGAAAATCACGTTTGAAAGTCGTTAAACTCCGACCTGTCAGATAACTAAACTTTTCCAAAGGCATATTGAACATAAAGTTTTTTTCCATAAAACTTGACAAGTCAATTTTATGTGGTTCTTCAAAGTTGGCTAACATGTTGTCAATGCCTTTGTCAATGGTTCTTAAAATTGTAAGTGCTTCCGTTATTTTTAGTGAAGCGATATTTTCGGGAAATTTTTCCTGTACCTCAAAATAGGGGATGAGTGAAGCAAGGCAACTTTCCAATAATGGGTTTTTGCTGAAACTTCGAATTTTTTGTGTTGCAGAAACTTTTGGCTTTACATTCAGGTTGGAATAAAATTTTCGTAATTGGTCAATAGACAAGTGCATGACAACTGACTTGTGCGGTTGTCCGTCTTTTGGATAATTGATGATTGTCGCTAACTGATTTCTTGGTATGAGAAAAATGTCGCCTGCTTTAAACAAATAGTCTCGGTCGGCTTGAATAATTTTTGTTTCGCCCGAAATAAACCACACAAGCATATGGTGGTCAAACACAACTTCTGTCTTAAACAACTTGTCTTCGTAGCAGGAAAGTTTAATGTCGTCTGTTATGTATTTTAGTTGAAAATCCATATTGTTGTGTGGTTGCAAATTTACAAATTTCAATTAGGTTGAAATGTTATACCTGTCATTTCTTCGCTTAATTTCCACAAACGCTTTGCATTAGTTTTGTCCAAAGAATAAGGTTTTACACCTGATGAAAATTCTTGTGCTAAATACAATTCGGCTATGTCGTTGTCTTCGCAATACACACCGCCAATGTTATTTAGTAACGGACTTGTAGCACACCAAATTGTTGTAGATGCACCTTGCGAAACGGTTTTGAGTGAAGCCGCTACTTCTGGTAACATATTTCCTTTTTCATCACAAAAGCCCATTTGTATAAACAATTCTAATGGAGCTTCTCTTGCTAATTCTGTCCCGCTAATAGAACCAGGATGCAATGAATAGGCTCTTACGCCAAATTCTTTGGCACGATTGTCCAATTCAAGTGAAAACAAATTGACTGCAGTTTTGGATTGTCCGTAACCTTGCAAAGTTTCATATTCCCGATGTTCAAAATTCGGGTCGTCAAAATTGAAAGGGGCAAATTGATGTCCTTGTGAAGAAACATTTATTACTCTTGCACCATCGGCTTTCTTTAATGCTTTCCATAATTTGGCTGTGAGTTGAAATTGTGCCAAATAATTTACGGCTAATTGTGATTCAATGCCACGATTGTCTCTGCGTAACGGGACCCACATAATTCCTGCGTTGTTGATAAGCAAGTTTAAAGGTCTGCCTGAAGCCAAGAACTTTTCAGCAAATGTGTTAATAGAATGATGATTTAATAAATCCATTTCTTCTATTTCTACGTTGTCAATTCCTTGCAAATTTTTCTTTGCTTTTTCAATGTCCCTTGCAGGAATGACAATTGTTGCACCTACATTAGCAAGCGTTTTTACAGTTTCCAATCCAATGCCTGTATTGCCACCTGTAACAATGGCGATTTTCCCTGTAAGATCAATGTTTTTGATTACTTCTGTTGAAGTTGATTTTCTGTGGAAGACTGAACCTATTGGGTTCTGTAAAGCTCCGTTGTAATTCGTTTGTCTCATTTTTAAATTATTTTATTGAGACAAATGTAGATGGTATTCTGCCGGACTGTTTTGTTCAAACGTCCAAAATCACTTTGTTTAAACGTCCTTTTTTCGAAGCTGCGGTCTTGTTTTATACTTCTAACTAACGTAAATAAAAAATCCTTAAATCTGGCTAATTTCGAGGGCTAAGTCTTCATTAGGGAGTCCGAATTTATCGGTGGAATTAGTCGTTGGTTTGTTTGTCCACAAATGGCTGTATCCGCTAGGCAACAAGGTCTTCTTTGATCATTACAGGATTAAAGTTCCAACCTCCCCGCCTTGGTTTTCAATAGTCTCCTTCACTTTTTTGTAAACAGCTGCAGAGAAAGAACGATTGTGCGGCTCGTTTTCCGATGCTTGTATTCCTAAGGGTGATCAAAAATAATTACAGCCTTAATATCTGTTGTTATTTGTAAATAAGTTCAATGACTTCCTCAGGCGATTTGTTGTTTGCGACACTTATTTCCTGAATGGATTGAAGAGAGTCTTTTATTGCAATATTGTGCTGGAGTAGCGTTTCTTTTGCTTGATTATATTCTACTCCCAGCGTTTTGAACGAATAACATACTGGTGCTTGTGTCACCCGTTCCAGCAGTTCTCTTTCAAGATTTCCTTTCACTTTTCCAATAACTACCAATGAAATGGAGATAAATAAAATAAGGATACTTGGAAAAAATAACTTTCTCTTTTTCCCGTAGTTCTCAAAGCTTTTCCAGTTCGTAATAATGTGCAGAATGGCGTAAAAAGCAAAAGTTAAGCCCAAAAACTCGTGGACTACATTCGTGTAGTCATCCAGTAAATGAAAAAACATGAGAATGCCAGATAAGGCAACTACTACGAAAACCATACCCAAATAAGGCGTCACTATATCACGATTGAACTTCATCTTTTGCAATGTTTAAATACAATGCAAAACTATTTGGTCGCTATTCAGTCTGCGATAACATTTGTTATTAAATATAGCTAGCTTTTCCCTTTAGTTAACTGGCTTTTTATCCGACTTAGGTGAACGGTGCTAATTCCAAGATAAGAAGCAATGTAGTGTTGCGCAACACGTTTAATTATTTGAGGTTTTTCTTTTAATAAATTAAGATAGCGCTGCTGTGGTGTGTCTTTGATAAATGAAAGACAATGTTTCATGTAATGAATATTTCGGTCAAATAAAACGTCTATAAGTTTTCGTCTGATTCCCGGAACTTCAAAACAATCATTCATTATTTTATCCATATCTTTTTTGTTGATTGTCCAAAGAGCGCAGGGTTCAATTGTTTCTATTGATACAATGCTGGGTATATTTTTCTTAAAACTTTCTGTCGAAGAAACTCTGTCGCCCTCAAAAAAGAATTGGAAGGTTATGTCTTTTCCGTTGTTGTTGAACCAAACACGAATACAGCCTTTTTCTATAAAGAATACCTTTTTTGCTGTGTCTCCTTCTTGTAAAAGTATTGTCTTGGCAGGAACTACAATTTGCTTAAAATAACTTTCATACTCAAGCCATTTGTTGTTGTCAAGTGGAAACCTTTTTTTTAGTTGGTCTAACATTTACTTTTGTTGTTGCACTGTCGGGTCTGTAAAATTCTGACTAACATAAATAGAAAGCCCTTAAATCTGGCTAATTTCGAGGGCTAAGTCTTCATTAGTGAGACCGAATTTATCGATTTGCTTTTTAATTCGCTTGACCAATCCGATTTTTACTCATTAATTTATTTTCAATGGTATTCGGGATATCGCTTCGCTAAGTTCTTTTCAGATCCAGGAGGAGAGGGACTTCAAGTTCGGGGCAGATGTAAGGAATATTTCCATTTAAGCATTTCCAAACTTTCAGTGCAATTATCTGAACCACTGATTAAGCACCTGCCTGCAGCAGGCAGGGATTAAATGATTTCACAGATTTTTTTATCCAACTCAATAAAAGATACCTTCTTCCAAATGGAGGTTCTCAAATTGTATATAACGATTTGGCACATGGCGAAGAAGCGAGTTATATCCGCTAAAACTAGCTATCGAAAAAAAACCATGTTTGGCTGATTTCTAATCTAGTTCAGAAGTCTATTGAGCCAAGAGCCGTATGAATTGAGAGGTTCACGTAGGGTTCTGTGAGAGGTTTAGGGGTGGGATTCCCCTTTAGCTACTCGACTGTAGCATCGTATTATTTCTTATTTCTATTCAATATACTGATTACCAAATTCTTTACAACCTCCATTTCATCCGCCTTACTTGCTGCCACAAACAACGTTAAACTTGCTAATGCTTCATTGCTGATGATTGTTGTCCCATCACTATTAGTCAGCATTTTGTTCTCTTTTAAAAACAACAAAAAACATGCTGCTGCAATTCTTTTGTTTCCATCAGTGAATGCATGGTTTTTAATTATCAGATATAAAAGTGTTGCAGCTTTTTCTTCAATGCTTGGATAAAAATCATTATCTCCGAATCCTTTTGTTATTTGGGAAATAGCACTTTCAAATCCTTTATCCTTCTCAAAGCCAAAGATATCTGACCGAAATTCTGATTTCATTTGATTTATTAGCTGTTGATAGTTTTCTTTCTCCGGAAATTTCACCTTTCCTCTGGATAATCCTTTTGAGTCTAATCTCTCATGGTCATAATCGTCTAATAGCGTTAAACCCATAGCAAATTGAGTTAACCATTCCGCCCCCTTCTCATGAGCCTTATCTTCTATTGCCCTGCCTAAAATTTGGATTCCAGATCTTAAAATCTGAATTTCTTGATTCGTTTGTTCAAGACGTTGCTGATTAACGCTATATCCTTTTATCAAATAATCTTTCAGACGTTGGCTCGCCCATTGTCTAAACTGAGTTCCGCGAAGGGATTTAACACGATAACCAACCGATATAATTACATCTAAATTATAAAATTTTGCTGTTTTTGTCTGAGTTTTACCTTTAATGGCACCATGTTTAGTGGTATGTGCAAAATCTGCACATACCAAACCTTCCTTTAATTCACCTTCCGTAAATATGTTTCGTATGTGTCTACCGATAACGGTTCTATCCCGGTCAAACAAATCACTTAGTTGCTCTTGATTTAACCAAACAGTATCTTGATCGAATGTAACTTCTACCTGAGTTTGTCCATCTGGGCTTTGATATATTTCTATGTCGCTATTTTGGTACATTCTGATTTACGTGCTACAACGTGTTGCGTGTATGCCCAGCATGGACATCTGGTATCGAAGATATTAAATTATTCCAGAGGGTGAAATGCGAAGCATTCATGAATTCCTTTTAATACTAACACAACATGAATGAAGTCTCTTGTGTGCGGGGGTAATGCCTCGAAGCAAAGCATTCGCAAGCTGGTTTGCTGCGAGGCATGCAGGGATGCCTGGCTCTTCTTCAGGGCTGACATAAGGAATATTTCTATTTAATCATTCTCAAACTTTCAGTGCAATTGTCTGAACCACTGATTAAGCACCTGCCCGCAGCAGGCTGGGATTAAATGATTTCACAGATTTTTTTATCCAACTCAATAAAAGATACCTTCTTCCAGATGGAGGTTCTCAAATTGTATATAACGGTTTGGCACATGGCGAAGAAGCGAGTTCTATCCGCTAAAACTAGCTATCGAAAAAAAACCATGTTTGGCTAATTTCTAATCTAATTCAGAAGACTATTGATCTGACTGCATAATAAAGCAGTATAAATCGCGAGCTTCACGTATGGTTCTGTGAGAGGTTTAGGGGTGAGATTCCCCTTTACCTACTCGACTGGTACTTTATTTATTCAATTCTATCTTGTCCTAAATATTCCAATAAAGAATTAATTCTTCTAATTCTTCGAGCACGACTCTTTGTTCCTGCATTCATTGATATTTGATAATCAGTGGCGAAAGGATTTACATTTTTTTCTCTAAGGTCAGTATAGAACCTGTCTAGTTGTGTGTCTATATCAGGAATTTCTATTCCATTTTCATACATATGCCAAGCGAGACCAAATAGTCCATACATATGACTAACTCCGAAGATTCTATATTTCTCAAGATCAAGGTTAAAGTTTTGCATAATTTTTGTCACTTCTTCAAACTCATTAAATATCTCTTCGGTGTTTTCAAAATCTGATGTTGCATATTTTGAGAATAAATCGTCAATAATCTCAGTCCTATCGCTTGCAAATAAATGATTTTCTAAAATTACAAATAAAAGCTCTGAGATGAATTCGTGGTGTTCTAGCCTATTTCTCTCTAATTTAGAAAGTGGGTATTGCCAAAAATCAATTTTTGAGCACCTATCTATCAGTTGATAAAAGTTAGAATTGTGATATTTTGCATTCCTTAATTCTTGATTAGTTAATGGTTCTCCATTGCGATTTAATCTATCAAATATATTATTGACTATATCAATTTGGTCTGTATCAACATATTCAATTGTTAATTCGTATTTCCAAAAAACTTTTTTCCATTCCGAGAGGCCTTTTTCATCGAAGTCTTTAAATAACAAACCATTTAAAACTTCATCTCCATAGGTGTCATTACTGAAGTCATCTGGTATACTTACTTCATTTTTTATAAATGATATGATTGTTGTAAGCCTCTGCTTTCCATCGATTACGTCATAAATAGTTTTTCCGGTTTCAGTATCAATATGCTGATGTAGAAAAATGGGAGGCATTGGAAAATTCTTTAAAATGGTATCGATTAAAAAAGACTTCTTAGAGTATGACCAAACATCTGATGGTCTTTGATAATCAGGGTCAAAATTGTATTTCCCTAATTGATAATTTTCCCAAAAGGTCGCAATATTAATATTATTGCTATTTCTTTCTAATATTTTCATATTTATTCACTTAAAGATTTAGAGTCATTATAAAAAATAACATTTTTAAATAGAGTTGTCATAACAGCATTTAAGATCCTTGGTGGATTGGGATTTATAACTCGTACATTACTAATTTCTGGGGAAATATTGGTTAATATCGAATCTATTTCAAGTCTGTCTACATGCCAGTATGACATCCCACAAAATACGACTTCGTCTGATTCTGTTAACGATTTGGCTTGTTCAATAGCGCTTTCTCTTACCACACTTGCCCATTTAAAATCCAATCTGCTTGAATCACCAGCGGGAGGTATTATTGCATTTATTTTATTTAAAGCATCTAAGCCGGTATATTTAATATCAAATTCTGAAATATTACCATCATTTGTATCTGTGTCATAATCAATTTTAAAATCTTCTACAACCTTTTTTACTTTATGGACAAAACTAATTGATCCGTGTGGTTTATAGATTTTAAATTTTGAATCGGTATTATTAAAGCAAGCTATATCAAAATCAATATTAAGTTTTTGAAGAACTTTCTCAAGCCAAATATCATAGTTAAAAGTAACAATATGGACTTTTCCAATATCAGATGAATCATTGAGCTTCTTTAGATAGGATGTCCAACCCCAGTTTTCAAGATTTATATTAGGTACATCAATCTGACTATCATAATGAACAAAAAGAGCATATAAATATGTCGAAAGCTCGCGGTAGGCTCTTATGTATATATTTGATTCGTCACGATTATTTTTCTGTAAAATGTTAGCGCAGGTAATTATGTCTTCAATCAATTCAATTGTTTGGTTAGAATCTGAATTAGGTCTTGCTCCCAAATTCCAGAGATTCGGACAATACTTGTATGATAAGAATCCTGATTGGTTATTGCCTGGCCAAGGAACTTTCTCCCCATTTTTAAACAGATTCCTTGCATTTATTTCATCAAGTTTTTTAATGCTATTGAGAAAATCCAATGTGAACCCATTTCCTAAGATTATGTAGATATTCTTCATTTGGCTGTATTCATTCGTAATATCACTACCAACGGTTTGACGCTTGGCCCAGTGGCGGATTTCGGAGCACTAAACTATTAATACACCACCAAAGTTGATGCGAGTCAGAATGTTCAATTAATCACTGAACCCGCCACTGAACCAAACGCCTGATAGGAACAGTTATTTTGTTTTCTTTAATTCTTCCTTGTCTTTAGCAATGTCAACAATTGCATTAAGCTTCTTTTCTCTTTCGTGTCTGTGAATATACCATTCTTCAAATAACATCTCTATTAGTTGTACCAAAAGGATTGCTTCTTTCGCATCAACATCAATCATTAAATTAATGTCTTTCTCCATGTGTGCACCAATGTTACCAACCTTTCTAATGGCATCAATTGATTTCCATGTTAATGGGTCTACTTTGTCTTCAATAGCGTTGATTTCATCTATAAGCCTACCTTTTTTGACTCTCCAAAAGTCTCTGATCATACCTTGTAAACACCTTCTCGAAAGTGTTGCAGAGGCCTTGGGACTTAATTCAAGAGTTGAATATGCTTCTTCATAATCCTGTCTAAGTGCCGATGGAATATAATCAGGGTAAATGATTGCTATAGAATCCGGCAAGAGTGTCCATTGTCTTATAAACTCTCCTCTTTCCCAAATTTGTGGTCTAAAAGTAAACTCATATAATGAGACGTATAATGATAGTTTTTTGCATTCGGTATTTGGACACACAATCCAAGTAATATCTGCACTTTTTGTACCATCGATATTTTTTAAGTGCAAATTTGATTCATCCTTCGAAAAATCATCTTTGTTTATTGTCGTTTTCGTCTTGCAATGTGGACAAGTCCAGTTGAATGCCATATTCTTGGATTATTTAATTCTTTTTACTTTGATACTTTTGCCTTTGACGGTCATTACATGGTGACTTCCAACCTTAACAATCAATGCTGTCGGTCGATACGCATAAAAATATTTGTATTTATACTTATCTTGTTTCCAAATCTGCCCATTTTGGAGTTCAAAAATGGTATCGCCTGACCAACCATTGAATTCATTAACTATTTTGTCCTTAATTGCAGATGTTTCAGTGATTTCAGCATAATCATCTAATCCATCGACTACAATAATTTTTGTATACCCACTTGAAAATATTTTGACATTAGGTCGATAGGAATAAGTGTAATTATATTTATAACTTGATTGATAGTAAACAGAACCATCTGTTAACTCAAATATCATTTCATCATCGAAACCCTCAAAATCACCTTCAAGTTGCCCGCTTTTTATAAGGTTCCAATTTGATAAGTCAATATTCATTTTCGTAGTTTTTTAATTTTGTACAACATGTTTATTCACGAAACCAACTTGCGCATACCACTCCAATTTGGAGGTAAATACGATACAATTTCGTGTATTTCCCTTTTGTTGAATAAGGTATGATTAGTTTTTCCATCCTTTACTTATAAAAATATGCTTTTCAAACTATAAATCCAATTTGTTTATAATTTAATACTAGACTAGGGAAAAATGGATGCCTTGTCAATAGCCAGGAAGCTGGCTCCGCAGATTAGGAGTGCATTCTAATAATTCTATTTTGCTATTGCCTCCAATTATCAAGAGATATGCGAATGTTCATAGGGATATTAAATCGGCACGGGATAAAACAAAAAAAAAGGAGCCTATCAAGCTCCTTTTCTGTTAAATTCTATTTTGGTTTAAATCAATTCTCCCATCTCCAATCGCCGCCGATGGTTAGTTTCAAGCGAAGTCCTGAGCGGATCAAGAATTCTTTGGTTTCTTCATCGCTCATTCTTGGAGTTGGTATGGTTTCTCTGTCGGCCATACTGTAGAGTAGCATACTGCTAAAGCGTACATTATCTCTTATATGCGCTTCGTTTACTAGATTGAAATCATCGCAATCGGCATGGTAGCAACCAAAAATGCTTGGGTCTAGCTGGCCTACTGGCGAGATAGTAGGAATCCCTTGCAGCATAAATGGCTGATGATCGCTATGCAATCCTGCGCCGTTGCGGTTGTTGTTTTTGAAAGTGCTGCTGTCCACAGCCATTATTTGTTCACCTATTTCGTTGAGCATTTCGGCAGTCTCTGGTCTACCTCCCGCATTGTAGCCAACCGGGTTGCCCGTCATGTCGTGGTTGAACATATACTTGATATTATCTATAGAGCCATCAGCAACAGCCTGATCTACATAATGTCTAGAACCCAAAAGTCCTTGCTCTTCGCCCATAAACATCACAAATTCAATTGTTCTTTTAGGCTTCAAATCCAATGCTTTGAAAGTACGCGCCATATCCAATACAGCGAATGAACCAATGCCATTATCTATCGCACCTGTTGCCAAATCCCAGCTATCTAGGTGGCCACCGATAAGGATTTTTTCTTCAGGCAATTCACTGCCTTTCAGTGTAGCAATCACATTTCTAGCCTTTATGTAATCAGCAGTATTGGTCATATTAATGCTCGCATGGATGGTCTCCGTTTGCAGTCTTTCTCTCAAAGCTGCGCCATCTTCCTTGCTTATACACACGGCCGGAATATCGATAAGACTACCTGTAACAGAAGCCGTTCCCGTAAGCAGCACTCCACCATCTACCTGATTGTGAATGATAATTCCAATGGCGCCATTTTCAGTTGCCAAAGCCGTTTTTTCAGATCTGTGTAGATTCGATGCGCCTTCTTCCGAATCAGGCAAAATGCCAATATACACCAAAGCGATTTTGCCTTGTACTGCATCGCCTACTCTTTCGTAGTCGGCTTCCAAGCCATTGCCAAGGTCTATTATTTCAGCTTCAACATCTACTTCCACGGGCGAATGAGCTAAACTCACCGCAGAGAAAGCTTCCAATGCACCGGGATTTCCTATTTGCACATCTATAGTTCCTCTAGTCCAAGTTTGCACTTCGAAAGGCATATATTGTACATCCTCGAAGCCATAGCTTTTCAGCAAATTGTATGTGTATTCCTCTGCTTGTGCGCCATTGGGCGAGCCGGTAAGTCGGTGGCCAATAGTGGATGTCGCTTCTTGTAATGTAGCGTAGGCTTTAGAATTGGCGAGTACTTCCGTATTAATTTTTTGTAGAACATCTGCCGTTTCCTCTTTTGGGGCTTCGCAGGCAGTAAAGATCAGTGCAGAAAGGGCTAATGCACCAATGCTTCGTTGTAAGTTTTTCATTTTGTAGTGGTTTTTTGGTTTATCAAAAATAATCAGAGAAATGACTAAAGCGAAAACAATTACACGAACGAACAATATTGATTATCAATAATATTGGATTGGGATATGAAAACGCGGGAGGATGGGTCCTAAAGCATTAGTAGATTTCAAAATCGCCAAACCAAATGTGGATAATCATGACCGCTTGACACATTCAATTTCATTACTATTTGGTAGGACTTTAATTTAGTAGTTAAACTGGAACAAACCCAACAAAAATTAACAATATGAAATCATCTTGGAAAAGCAATTTAGGGATTTCCCTAGCCTTGCTATTTTGCTTCACTTTGACGGATGTGTTTGCTCAAGACAAAGCCAACTTCAAAGCAGCTGAGAAATTCAAGCCTGAAAATCTCAGAAAAATGTCTGGCAGTTTGAGCGTATCTCCAAACTGGATCAAGGATAAGGAAGAGTTTTGGTATAGCTACCAAAATACCGAAGGCCGCAATTGGTACATGGTAAATGCTGCTAATCGCACTAAGAATTTGCTATTCGACCAAGACTATATGGCTGGCAAATTGAGTGAGTCGATGAATCGCGCGTTCAATGCTAAAGATCTTGATCTAAAGGAATTTAAGTATGATGTAGATCGTGGTTTGTTCACTTTCCATGTGGATTCTATCGGTTTCACATACAATATTTCGAATCGTACGCTAGTAAAGGAAGATTCCATCAAAAAGAGGGAGGAAAGAATTACTTGGGCCAACTACTCACCAGATAGTACGTGGATTGCTTTTGCGAAAAACCATAATCTATACTTGATGAAAGCGGGTGATGCCGACAGTGTGGAATATCAATTGACTACTGATGGTGAAAAATGGTATAGCTACAATGCAAACGATGGGGATACTACTACGACCAAGCGTTTAAGGCCAGGCGTTTCTTGGTTTAAGGATTCCAAAAAATTATACTCGAAGCGTCAGGACAGAAGAAAAGTAGATGACCTATGGGTAATCAACTCAACCTCCCGCGGTCGTCCAGAATTGGAGACATACAAATATCCAATGCCGGGCGATAAAAATGTGCCTCAAGATGAATTACATATTTTTGATGTAGAGAGCAAAAAGCAAATCCCAGTAAAAGCCGAAAGATGGAAAGATCAATCGATTGGTGGAGCTTATTTTGGAGCGGGCGGAGGTATATTCACCTCACTGAAAGAATCTAAATATTTATGGTTTATCCGTCGTGATCGTACGTGGAGCAAAATCGATTTGTGTAGAGTAGATACCGAAACGGGGGATGTTAAGATTTTGATCGAAGAAGTAAGTAAGCCTTATTTCAACACGCGATATGCAAACGTAGGTTTGATCAACGAAGGACAGGAAATCATCTGGTTTAGCGAGCGTGATGGTTGGGGACAACTATACCTTTATGATGGCGAAGGAAATATGAAAAACAAAATCACCAATGGCTATTTCGTAGCGGGTGATATCCAAAAAGTGGATACTGTTGCTCGTACAATTTACTTCGAAGGCTACGGCTTAGAGCCGGGTGTAGATCCATACTATAACATGTACTACAAAGTGAAATTTGATGGCAGTGGTCAAAAGTTATTGACATCAGAAAATGCTACGCATAGTTTCAATATGTCTGATAAGAACAACTACTTTGTAGATACTTATAGCACGGTAAATCAAGTGCCAAAATCTGTGTTGAGAGATAAAGAAGGTCGTGTAGTTCTTGATCTTGAGGAATCAGACATCAGCAAATTAGTGGAAGCAGGCTTTAAAATGCCAGAGCCTTTCACTGTAAAAGCTGCTGATAATGTAACCGATTTGTACGGCGTGATGTGGAAGCCTTATGATTTTGATTCTACCAAGACGTATCCGATTGTAACCTACGTTTATCCTGGTCCGCAAACTGAGCCAGTGCCGAAGAACTTTAGTTTAGGCAGAAATGAAGCATTAGCGCAATTAGGTTTTGTAGTAGTAGCCGTAGGTCAGCGTGGTGGTAGCCCGCAGCGTTCTCGTTATTATCATACATTCGGTTATGACAATATGCGCGATTATCCTTTGGCAGATAACAAGTATGCTTTGGAGCAATTATCTAACAGACATAAGTTTATCAATATAAGCAAAGTAGGTATTTTCGGTCACTCCGGTGGTGGATTTATGTCTACCGCAGCGCTACTTACGTATCCTGATTTCTACACTGCGGCAGTATCATCAGCAGGTAATCACGATAACAATATGTATAACATCTGGTGGGGTGAAGTACACCACGGTGTAAAAGAAGAGGTGAAAAAAGTGAAGAAGAAAAATGATGAAGGTGAAGAAGAAACTGTTGAAGAGATTTCTTTTAAATCAGAAATTAAGACAAATGCAGAATTAGCTAAAAATCTAAAAGGTCATTTATTGCTTGTACATGGCGATATGGACAACAATGTGCACCCTGGAAATTCCATAAGAGTAGCAGATGCATTGATCAAAGCTGGTAAGCGTTTTGACTTTATGGTGATGCCGGGCCGTCGTCATGGCTTCGGTGCATACCAAGAGTATTTCGACAAAATGATGTGGTATTATTTCGCTGAACATTTAATTGGCGATTACCGAACCGGCGTCGATTTAGATTTGTTCGAAGAATAGTGATGGTGATGTGATTAAGGTTAACCGGTGGCAGCTGGTTAAGGTTGAAAGAGGGCACTCAATTCCAATTGGGTGCCTTTTTTCCCCTTATTTTTGGCTTATCCACGCCCATACCTTCTCAGCTCTCGATTTGCCTACAATTTCGGCTAATCGACTTTCTCCAGCTTCCTTCATTTTCGATATGGTTTTAAACTCTTTCAGCAAAGCTTGAAGGCTTTTGTCGCCAATACCCGGTATTTCTACCAAAGCACTATTGATGCTTTTTTTGCTGCGTAAATTACGGTGATGAGTAATTGCAAATCTATGCGCTTCATCTCTCAATCTTTGCAGGAGCATTAGCGAAGGAGATTTCTTATCGATATGCAATGGATATTGGTCGCCCGGAAAGTAAATTTCTTCTAGCCTTTTGGCAATGCCGATTACAGGAATTTCGCCATAAATCCCCAGTTGGTTTAGGGCTTCGACAGCCGAGCTCAACTGCCCTTTGCCTCCATCAATTACGATAAGCTTAGGGAGTGGCATATTTTCCTCCCGCAACCTTTTATATCTGCGATAGACCACCTCTTGCATGGAAGCAAAATCATCCGGACCTTCTACTGTTTTAATTAAGAAATGTCTATAATCTTTTTTGCTGGGTTTGGCATTTTTGAAACAGACCATCGCCGCCACCGGATTGGTCCCTTGAATATTCGAATTATCGAAGCATTCTATATGATCTGGAATTTCTTTTAGCTGCAAATCAGCTTGCAATATTTTGAGCACTTTTAGCTCCTTAGGTTCTTTTGAGCCAATCAGCGCAATTTTCTCCTTCTTATAGTACAGCGCATTTTTCAGTGCAATTTCTACCAGTTTTCGTTTGTCACCGATTTTAGGCACAGTCCATTTGAGTTCTGTCCCTTCCAAATCCACTTCTATATTGCTCAGAATTTCTTTTGCTGTACTTTGGTAGGTATTTCGTAACTCCACCACAATCAATGGAAATATTTCTTCGTCCTTTTCCTCTAGCTTCTTCTTAACTTCCAAGCTTTTGGTAAGCACCATCATTCCGTTTTTGATACGGATATAATTGACAAATGCTGTTTTTTCGTCACTCACGAGGCCTACTACATCCACATCTTCAATGGCTGGAGTTACAACCAGCGACTTGGCTTGGAACAAATCTAGCAGATCATATTTTTCTTTAAATTCCTGCGCTTCTTCAAATCGCAATGCGGTTGCTGCCTCTTGCATTTTATCTTTGAAATAATGTCGAACGGAGGCTAAATTTCCTTTGAGAATATACGTAGCCAGTTCAATATCAGCGAGGTAAGATTCTTCTTTTTGTAATCCTTCACATGGCCCTAGGCAGTTGCCAATATGGTATTCTAAGCAAACTTTAAATTTGCCGGCTTGTACATTTTGTTCTGAAAGATGAAGCTTACAAGTGCGTATTTTATAAAGCTTACGAATTAGATCAAGGATATTATGCATGGCCTTGACGCTCGCGTATGGGCCAAAATAGGTTCCGCTATTAGGGAATACCCTTCGCGTAGGAAAAATACGAGGAAAAGGCTCTTTAGTAATGACGATATATGGATAAGACTTATCGTCGCGCATCAGAATGTTGTAACGCGGGTGGTTGGCTTTGATAAGGCTATTTTCCAGCAATAGCGCATCAAACTCTGTATTCACCATCGAAAACTCGATACGCTGTATTTCAGAAATCATTTTCCGCGTTTTGCGATCGAGTCCTTGCTGCTTGTTGAAATAGCTACTTACTCTCTTTTTGAGGTTTTTGGCTTTGCCTACATATATCAATTCATCGGCAGCATTATAATACCTGTAAACTCCCGGTTGGTCGGGCAGGCGATTTACTTCCGATGGTTTAATGGAAGAGATTTCATAGCTATCCTCCATAGTTACTTTGAAATTTTGGGTGCTAGGTTAGCGTGTTGATGACGGATTAATTGTCATCCTCACCACCACCATACTGATTGAAGTTCAAATACTCCGTTTGCCTCCCGCGGCTTTTGTATTGATTACAATCGATTTCCACAGAAAGTTGTTTTACGGGCGCTTGGAATGGCCCTTTTTCAACGCCCAATAGTGGATTGCTATACACTTCAGTAAAGAAATTGACCCAAATTGGTCTAGCCGTTCTTGCACCTTGACCCATCAGCCAGTTTCTAAATCGGATCACCGATTCATCTCCACCTACCCATGCACCAGCAACAAGATCTTTTGTGACGCCCATAAACCAGCCATCGGAGCCATTATTGGTAGTACCTGTTTTGGCACCAATTTCATTGTCTATTTTAAGCTCTCTAGGAATTCCGGCACCAGTACCACCATCTTCGTCTACCGCACCTTTGAGCATGTGGAGCATTAGGTAGGCAGTTTCTTCGCTCATTGCTTCTCTTGTACGAGGGACAAACTCTTGGATCAGGTTGCCATTTTTATCTTCGATGCGCGTAATGAAAATCGGCTCAGTCCATATACCGCCATTTGCAAAAGTGGAGTAGGCACCGACCAATTCAAAAAGAGAAACATCATTTACGCCAAGTGCTAGCGATGGTACGGCTTCCAATTCGCTTTCTATACCTAACCTTTTAGCCAGCGCCACTACGTTTTCTGGACCTACTTGCTTCATCATATAGGCCGTAATGGAGTTGATTGATCGAGCCATAGCTTGGCGGATTGTCATTACTTGTCCAGAGAATACCCCATCTGAATTTGGCGGCGTCCATGATGGAGGATTTTGTCCAGGGAGATCAAAGGTTACAGGTGCATCTACTACTTCGAAGCATGGGCTATAGCCATTTTCAATTGCGGTAGCATATACGAATGGCTTGAACGTAGAACCGGGCTGTCTTTTGCCTTGCTTTACATGATCATATTTGAAGTATTTGTGATTGATGCCACCAACCCAAGCTTTGATATGTCCATTTTGTGGTTTCATTGCCATAAACCCACCTTGCAAAAAGCGCTTGAAATGATGAACAGAATCAATCGGACTTAATAATGTATCAATTTCGCCTTGCCAAGTGAATATCTTCATTCGCACAGGCGTGTTCATCACGATATCAATAGAATCGTGTCCTGCACCATATTTTCTTACTAAACCTCTGTAACGATCCGTACGGCGGGCGGCTGATTCGATAAAACCTTCTATTTCTCGTCCATCTGTATCTATCCAAGGATTTCTGCCTTTCCAATGTTCATCGAAGGTTTTTTGCAGCTCGCTCATATGAGTAGTCATGGCTTTCTCAGCGGCAATTTGCATTCGACTGTCCACAGTAGTGTATATTTTCAATCCATCAGCCCATACATCATAGCCATTTTCTTTACCCCAAACGGTCAATATATCCGACATTATTTTTCTGAAATATGGAGCAAGGCCGGTGTTTTGGTTTTCTACTTCATAGCTTAACTCTATGGGCGATGCTTTTAAGGAGTCAACGACTACTTCATCAAGAAAATCATACTTAGCTAACTGGTTGAGCACCACATTTCTACGGCGCAAACTATTTTCAGGATTATAGAAGGGATTATAATAGGTAACTGCCTTTTGTAGTCCAACAAGTACAGCCGCTTCTTGGTGATTGAGCTCATAAGGAGTCTTCCCAAAAAAGGTAGATGAAGCGGCCTTGATACCATAAGCATTACTACCAAAATCGACTGTATTCAAGTACATCGCTAGAATTTCCTGTTTGGTGTAATTGCTTTCGAGCTCTACAGCCACCAACCATTCCTTCACTTTTATAATGACCATACTGAGATATTTGACATCACTCAGTAAACCTTTGGTTTGCTCACTTCTGGTTTTAAAAAGGTTTTTGGCCAGCTGCTGAGTAATAGTACTACCACCGCCATCTAAACTTGCATTGCCAAAAGTTAAAGTATATTTCAGTACACCAAAACCTGCTCTGGCAATAGCAATTGCATCAATTCCGGAGTGATCCCAATAGCGGATATCTTCCGTAGCTACCAATGTATTGATTAATGCCGGTGAAAGAGAATCGTAAGGAACAGGCGATCTATTGAAACGGAAGTACCTACCTAATACTACTCCATCTGCTGATATCAATTCAGAGGAGAGATCTGTTTCTGGATTTTCTAGCGACCGATAACTTGGAAGGCCGCCATACAAATTGAATAAATTAATACTTATTGAAAACACAAATATTGGCAGCATTATCATACCTGCGATAAATGCAATCCAGATCCCTCTTACTATTTTCGAAGTAAGGCTTTTTTCACCCTCTTTTTTACTGCTTTTCTTTTCCATTTACTATTGCCTATACATTTGCTCAAAAAAAGTAATGTACTCTTCTACATCTAGGTTCTGATATAGCCTTTCCAAATTTCTATTATCAATAACGAAGGTATAAAAATTACCCTGTTGCGTGTTTGATTTTATCATTTCAATTCCCTGAATCTGCTGCCACAGCTGTAAGCCTTGCTCGAAACTATCGAAACCGGAGAATACCATCATCGGGATTTCGCCTCCCAAATTTACGTAATCCTCTTTTAGCATTGTGCTTGGGAATAACTGTAATGCTGTTCTTAGAACGTTTTCGCTAAAAGTATCCGACTGTTGGGCCATTTCATCAGTGAATGTTACCATTAAGTAAAAAGGCGCAACTTCCCCAGCTTGGTAGCTATTTGCAACTTGCGAATACAATTGCTCTCTTCTTTCAGCGTATAAACTATCCAATTTCGTAGCCATTCCGGACAATTCACTTTCTGGAAAGTCACGATTGAATGATTCGAGACTTTCTCTAAACACAAGTTCACTTTCCGATTTGGCAATGTTCATCAATTCTAAGTAACGAATGTTGTCGCTAAATTCTGATAAAGGATAGTCTAAATAAATACCTCTTAGTAGAGATTTTGCTTCTGCAAATTGCTCCGCCTTGTACAATAAGTAAGCCGTTTTATACACATCTTGCAGCTTTTCACTTATGGCGTCCATTTCATTGAGTGATTCAGGGTTCGACAATGCCATCGTGAACATATTGTTGGGATAATTGGCCTTGAGCATATTTTCAAATTCGCTGGCATCATAATCAATTTCATTTGCAATCAGGAATAAGTAATAAAGTGCTTCGGGCTCATATTCCGAATTTGGGAACCTTCTGAGCAACTCTGTGAAAGCATCAAAGGCTAATTGATTCTCATCAAATTCAAGTCTTAGTATCTTACCTTTTTCAAAAAGCGATTCTTTGATTTGCTCTTGAAATTCAGCTTGTTTTTCAGGGGAATTTGGGATGCTGGCTATAAATTCTGCTTTAAAGCCTTCAACATCGAATCCAGTGTCAGCTTCCACTTCCTCATCGGCCAACATAGTAGGTATTTGTTCTTCAGCTTGGGCTACAGATTGGAAGTTAGTGCGTTGCGACCTTCGCCAATTATCCTCAAGCCTTCTATTGCCATATATTCGCTGAAACTCCAACTGACCTTGACTTGTGGCGCTTGGGTTGTAAAAATACCAAGCATTATTACTGGCTGCTCCACCACTTCTGCCTATAATATTTTGAAATAGATTGCCTCTAGCCGCCTTTTCTTCAGCAGCTTTCAATCTTTCAAGCTCATTTTCATATTCTTCTTTTTTCTGTTGAGCCAAACGGTCTGCAAGTCTTTCAATCTCATCTGTGGAAAGATTCGCATATTGTAATAAGCTATCGTTTGTGGTTACGGTATTATAATATGTATAATGATTGGATAAGTCTTCTGATAGGGAAGTTATCTGCGCATAGCTAGAATAATTGGGCGGGAGGTCAAGCATTACACTATCATAATAGAGTTTGGCGTGCAAATAGTTCTTGTCCTTATTTATAAGCAAATCACCAATTCGCTTATAAGAAAGTGCTCTCGCTCTCGCATTTTCTGAATTGGTAATGGCTAAGTTGTAATTTTCGAAAGCCCGATCAAATTGCCCATTTCGCTCTTCGAAAGCACCCATTTCCATGTATATTCGTCCTATAAATTCTTCATTCTTGCTTTCTTTCAATAGGTTAGTGTAGAATTTTCTAGCTTTTTGCAAATCTGTATCACGGCTCATCTGTGCTACTTGCTGCATAAATAAATTCGCATAAAAGCTCATGACATAATCCTTGCTGGTTTTGATTACCTCTCTATAGCTTTGATATGCTCCACCATCGAATCCTAGTTGCTGGTAGACTTGCGCAAGCAAAAAATGAATTCTTCCCACATCAAATCTATTTTTACTAATAGATGTTGCCTCTGCAAGGTTGATTACCATATTGTCAAGATCGCCTCTTTTCTGATAAAAATCTGCCTGAGAAAGATAGAATCTCCAGAGATTATCTTCAGTCATTTCTTGTCTCTTGAGGTAATTGGAGACTTCTTCGGCAAGGTCTGGGCGATTGTCTGCCAAATAAACACGGATAAGGAATATCAATGCTTGATGCTGCAGGTCTTGGTCGTCGCTGGATACATTTACAAAGCGAAGTGTTTCATTGGCAAAGGAATATTCGCCTTTGTAAAACCGTGCTTTTCCAATTAGAAAATAAGCATCGTCTACATATTGGCTATTGCCATGAAACTGGATAATCAATGAAGCTTTTTCGATAACATAGTCCAAATCTGCTATCATTGGAGCAATGGTCGTTGAGTCTACTAGTGGGTACACAGGAAGGATTTCATCGTAGTTGTAGGTCTGCGATGCTCTAATATTTTCCTCCACCTCCCGCATTTGTTCCTTAGCAAGAAATAAGGCATTGAATCTCGACGTTGTGTTATGGAAGGCCTTACTTACCATGGTATTTTTTTCGCTAGAACACGAAATCAGCACCATGCTAAAGAAAATTCCAGCAATAATCGAATAGAAGAGATATTTAGGGTTTGTCCTCATTGATGATAAAACAACGCAATTTGTCTTGGATTCATGCAATGCTCAAAATTTTTCTAGTTAATTATCCATAAATTTGTTGAATTCACTTTTAAAGAGCTAATGTGAGCAGAAGAAAAACACTAACAACTTGGCTAAAGGGCAGATTTCTCCTCATCGTAAGGGATGAAGATAATTTTGCCGTTAAGAAGAGCTACCGCTTTTCGAGATCTTATTTAATCGGCCTGAGCTCATTGGTGCTTTTGGTAGTAGTACTTATAAGCTCATTATTTACTGAAACAATTATCCCAGCCATTATCGGCAAAGACGATCGGGAAATGACGACTAATCTACGGGTATTAGAAATTTCCGAAACCGTAGATTCACTTGCGAATCAATTAGAAGCTCGCGAAACCTATATAGCCAATTTGCGACGAATCTTCCAAGGACAAGATGCTGGTATAGACGAGGAGATGATTCAATCCATGGCTCCGAGTATTTCAGGTTCCAATCGCGAAATAGTTGAAAGCCCAATTAGTGAAGCGGATTCACTTTTTAGAAAGGAAATTGAAGAATCAGACTTTGGCTTAATTTCATTAGGAATCACTCAAATGGAAGAGTTGATGGATCTTTATTTTTTCCCGCCAGTGAATGGGGTGATCTCAGCACCTTTCGATTTGAAATCCGATCACTTTGGTGTGGACATAGTTTCAAAGGCAAACGATCCGATTATGTCAATCGCCGATGGTACAGTGATAATGGCAAGTTGGACGCAGGATTCGGGGTATACCATTGCTATTCAGCATAGAGGCAATCTTATTTCCATCTATAAACACAATGCAGTATTATTGAAAAAAGTTGGTAATTTCGTGAGTGCAGGAGAAACAATTGCAATTATCGGAAATAGTGGCGAGCTTACAGACGGGCCGCACCTGCATTTGGAGGTTTGGCATAATGGCAGCCCAATTGACCCAGAACAGATTATTTCATTTTAGTATATAGGCAAATGTTTAATAGAAAAGAGGAATTCAAAAGAGCAGAAGAAATTAGTGTTAGCAACAATATCATTGGCAAAGGTTCCGTAATACAAGGTGATATGGAGACGCATGGCAATGTGCGCATAGAAGGTAAAATCATTGGTAATGTGAAAACTAAAACCAAGGTAGCTATTGGAACTAATGCGAGTATGGAAGGAAATATCCTTGCGCAAAACGCTGAAATTGCTGGAGAAGTAAGTGGCAAGGTTGAAATATCCGAAACACTATTGCTGAAATCTACATGCGTGATAAATGGAGATATAATCACGAATAAATTGATCGTAGAACCTGGCGCAGTGTTTAATGGTAGTTGCAAAATGGGTGTAATAATAAAGGAAATCAAGCTTGGAGAAAGCCAAAAAGAAATCAGAACCGACAGAAAACCAGAAGCAAGAGCCGTCAACGCTTAATCAGGTTTTAAAATTTTCTGGCTTAGGCTTACAAATGCTCGTGACCATTGGTGTATTTATCGCCATTGGTTTTTTTCTTGATAAATGGTTCAACGACTCCAAACCACTTTGGATATTGATATTGTCCTTTGTCGGAACCGCAGCGGGCTTTTATCAATTTTACAAATCACTACCCAAACTTTAGCATAGCATGGTAAAAAAAGCTCTGTTCAAAATCATTGGCTATAGCGCCTTTCTTGCAGCTATTATTTTTCTTTTGCAGAATATTTCCTTCACTCACCATTTGATTCATTCTGACATTTGGACCATTTTCATTTTCTCATTTATCGTTTCCATTCTTATCGGTCTTGCTAATTCTTATTTCGTGTCAAGGAAGGATTTTGCCGAAAACCTCCCGCAAGTTTTTATTGCAAGTACAGTGATGAGATTGCTGTTGAGTATATTTTTCGTGGGTATAGTTCTATATTTAGGTGTCGAAGATCGCTTATTGTGGGTAATAAACTTTTTTATACTGTATATTTTCTACCTGATTTTTGAAATAATTAGCCTTATGACTACCTTGCGCCCTCATTCAAGGTAGGTGACCCATAAATAATGAAAAATTTTACAGTACGAGCCGTCAAGAGGCTGATCTACAGTTTTTTATTAATATCTGTTATTGCAGGCCTTCCAAGCACTGGAGTTGCCGCTGTTGCTAGTGAAACCGAAGGAGAAGGTGGAGGCACGGATTTTATCCTGCATCACATCAAAGATTCTTACTACTGGCACTTTTTCGACATAGGAGAACATCCTGTTTCTCTTTCTTTGCCCGTAATTTTATGGATAGACAATGGATTGGTGACGTTCAGCTCTTACAAGTTCCACCACGACGACGAAGGTAAGGAGGTTGTAGAAGCGGGAGGTTTACAGTTCGTGAAATATCACGAGAAAGTTTACCAAGCATCGGATGTACCAAGTGAGAATGGGTCATTCATTAAGAAAGACGAAAAAGGTGCAATCGAAAATGTAAAGCCATTCAGCTTATCCATTACCAAAAATGTGGCGATGTTATTTCTTACCCTTGCGGTAGTTTTATTCATCATGCTGAATGTAGCGTCTCATTACAAGAAAAATCCAAAGTCAGCACCAAAAGGAATGGCATCTGTTTTCGAACCTATTATACTATATGTTCGTGACGAAATTGCCAAGCCGAATATTGGTCCAAAGTACAAGCGTTTTATGCCGTACTTACTTACCTTGTTCTTCTTTATTTGGTTTGGAAACTTGCTAGGTCTATTGCCTGGTGCGGCCAACCTTACGGGTAATATTGCTATCACCATGTGTTTGGCATTATTCACTTTCATAGCAACTAACCTTAATGGAAATAAGGAATACTGGAAGCACATATTTGCTACTCCTGGTGTTCCATTGCCGCTTTTGCCTATATTAGTTCCGGTTGAGATCATCGGTATTTTCACAAAGCCATTCGCACTTATGGTTCGTTTGTTTGTGGCGATTACGGCAGGTCACATCGTTATTTTGAGTTTAATCGGTCTTGCGTTTATCTTCTCGTCTTATGCGGTAGGTATAGCAAGTACTATCATGGTTATATTTATCAACATCATTGAGTTGCTAGTTGCGACTATCCAAGCTTATGTATTTACCTTGTTCTCAAGTATGTACATTGGTTCGGCAGTAGCTGAGCATCATCATGAAGAACATCATTGATTTTAAATTGAATTTTCACTTACCTAAATTAATTTAACATGCTTACTTCAATTTTATTAACTGCTGGTTTTGCACTAATGGGTGCAGGTATTGGTGCTGGAATCGTTGCAATTGGTGCCGGTTTGGGTATCGGTCGTATCGGTGGTCAAGCAATGGAAGGTATTGCACGTCAGCCTGAAGCTGCTGGTAAAATCCAGACAGCGATGTTGATTATTGCAGCTCTTATTGAGGTGGTTTCTTTGTTCGGTGTGGTAGTTTGTCTACTTATCGCAACAAACAGTAACCTAACTTTCTAATCAATTTTACAATTCAACCGGGCGATGGGCCCGGTTGTTTTTTATTTGAAGCATTAACAAGTTAATACTATGGATCTTTTATTACCTGACGGTGGATTATTTATATGGCAAGCTTTAGGTTTCCTATCCTTGCTATTGATCCTAAGAAAATTCGCATGGAAGCCAATTTTGGATGCATTGAGCGAAAGAGAAGATTCGATCGACTCTGCGCTACAAGCAGCTGAAGCGGCAAAAGTGGAAATGGCCAATTTAAAGGCTGATAATGAAAAGCTATTAGATCAAGCTCGCATCGAGAGAGATAATATCCTTAACAATGCTCGTGAAGTAGCTCGCAAATTCGAAGAAGAACAAATTGGCGTTGCTCAACAAAAGGCAGCCAAACTTCTTGAAGATGCAAGAGAAGCTATCAACAACGAAAAATTAGCTGCCCTCACAGATGTAAAAAATCAAGTAGCTCAATTGTCTCTTGATATCTCTGAGAAATTGCTAAGAAAGAAGTTGGAAGATAAGGATTCTCAAAAAGCATTGGTTAATGACTTTTTGAAAGATGTTAAATTGAACTAGGTAAAATTCCAAAAGGAATGTCAGATTTAATCGTAGCCGCAAGATATGCCAAATCACTTTTCGACTTAAGTATCGAAATGAATTCACTTGAAGAGGTGAGTAAAGATTTGCAAATGGTAGGCTCTTTAATAAATGGAAATCGGGAGTTGAAGCTTTTGCTTAAAAACCCTGTAATACCACATTTGAAAAAATTGGCCATTTTCAGAGAGTTATTCGAAGGAAAGGTAAATGAATTAACCATGTCTCTTTTGGCAGTTACAACCAAAAAGAACAGGGAATCAGTAATTCCTTCTATGGTTACCGAATTTCATAAATTATATAATAGTCATTTGGGTATCCAAAAGGCGACTGTTACCACTACAAGCGAACTTACTGCTGAGCAAAGAAGTGAGTTTATTGAAATGGTAAAAACTATCTCAAATATGAAATCTGTGGAGCTTATCGAGAAAATCGACGAGAGCATCATAGGTGGATTTGTATTGAGAGTAGATGATGAACAGCTAGACGACTCGATCAATACTAAATTGAAGAGCCTAAGACAAACGTTCAGCGAAAACCCTTACGTAAAAGAATTTTAAACCCGTTTCACAACGAAATAATAACTGGATCATATCATGGCAGAAGTTAGACCGGATGAAGTTTCAGCAATACTAAGAGCGCAATTGGCAGGCACCAAAAGCGCTGCTGAGCTCGAAGAAGTAGGAACAGTACTTCAAATTGGTGATGGTGTTGCCCGTATTTACGGACTATCAAATGCGCAAGCAGGAGAGCTATTGGAATTTGAAAATGGCCTTCAAGCACTTGTGCTTAACCTTGAAGAAGACAATGTAGGTGCGGTACTTTTGGGTGCTTCAGCGCATACAAAAGAAGGTGATACTGTAAAAAGAACCGGCAAAATTGCCTCGGTACAAGTTGGCGATGGTATGGTAGGCCGTGTAGTAGATACACTTGGTCAGCCAATCGACGGTAAAGGACCAATCACAGGTGAATTGTTCGAAATGCCACTTGAGCGTAAAGCGCCAGGTGTAATTTTCAGACAGCCTGTAAATGAGCCTTTGCAAACGGGTATCAAGTCTATCGATGCGATGATTCCAATCGGTCGTGGACAGCGTGAGTTAATTATCGGTGATCGCCAAACAGGTAAAAGTGCCGTTGCGATTGATACGATTTTGAATCAAAGAGAATTCTACGAAAAAGGCGAACCTGTATTCTGTATATATGTTGCTATCGGTCAGAAAGCAAGTACTGTAGCACAAGTTGTTGCTGCTCTTGAAAAAGGTGGTGCAATGGATTACACGGTAATCGTTTCTGCTTCAGCTGCTGATCCTGCTCCATTGCAATTCTATGCTCCATTTACTGGTGCATCTATTGGTGAGTTCTTCAGAGATACGGGCCGTCCTGCTTTAGTTGTATATGATGATTTGTCGAAACAAGCGGTTGCTTATCGTGAGGTTTCATTGCTTCTTCGTCGTCCTCCAGGACGTGAAGCCTATCCAGGTGACGTATTCTATCTTCACTCTCGCTTATTGGAGCGTGCTGCGAAGATTATCAATAACGATGAGATCGCTGCAAACATGAATGACCTCCCGCCTTCTTTGAAAGGTAAAGTAAAAGGTGGCGGTTCATTGACAGCTCTTCCAATCATCGAAACACAAGCAGGTGACGTTTCTGCCTATATCCCAACCAATGTAATTTCAATTACAGATGGTCAGATATTCTTGGAAACTAACTTATTCAACGCGGGTATTCGTCCTGCGATTAACGTAGGTATTTCGGTATCACGTGTGGGTGGTTCTGCTCAGATCAAATCAATGAAGAAAGTTGCTGGTACATTGAAACTTGACCAAGCGCAGTTCCGTGAATTGGAAGCTTTCTCTAAATTTGGTTCAGATCTAGATGCTAGTACTAAGCGTACAATCGAGCGTGGCCGTCGTAATCAAGAGATTTTGAAGCAAGCGCAATATTCTCCTGTTTCTGTAGAGCAGCAGGTAGCAATTATCTATGCTTCTACCAAAGGTTTGATCGATGATGTAGCAGTAGAAAAAGTAAGAGCATTCGAAAGAGAATTTGCTTCTACACTTGAATTGCAGCATAAAGATGCTTTGGAATCTTTGAGAAAAGGGAAACTTGACGAAGCTGAAGACACTTTGAAAAAGGTGATTGCCGAACTAGCACCTCGTTATTCCAAGTAATATTTAGAAAAAGCGGGAGGAGGTGATTCGCCTCTTCCTATATTTTATATAGCTAAGCCGAAAGCAAATGGCCAACTTAAAAGAAGTAAAAGAGCGAATAAAATCGGTAAGCTCAACCCAGCAGATTACCAAAGCCATGAAAATGGTGGCAGCTGCTAAGTTGAGAAGAGCCCAAGATCGCATCATCCGTATGCGCCCTTATGCTCAACGTCTTTCAGGTATATTGCAGAATGTGTCTTCTTCATTGGATGAGACAGTGAATTCTGAATTTACAGTAGAACGCCCGGTAGAAAACGTGCTAATTGTGCTTATCACTTCCGATAGAGGTTTGTGTGGGGCATTTAATAGTAATGTTTTCAAAGGCGCTAATAGACTGTTGAACCAGAAATATGCAGTAGAATTTGCTACTGGCAAGGTAACCTTTTTGCCAATTGGCAAAAAGGCTTTTGAGTATGCCAAGCGTAGAAATTTCAATATTGTAGGTGGACATAGCGATTTGTTCCTTCGATTGTCCTTCGATGAGTCTCGTGCAGCCTCCGAATATATCATGGATTCATTTGTAAGTGGCAAATACGATAGAGTAGAGCTTGTGTACAATAGTTTCAAAAATGTTGCAACGCAACTTGTAATGGAAGAGCAATTCTTGCCGGTAGAAAAAGTAACACCAGCTGAAGGTAAAGCCGAATCATCAAAAACGGATTATTTGTTTGAACCTACACCAGCATATATTGTAGAAGAACTCATTCCGCAGTCATTAAAAATTCAGCTTTACAAAGCGTTACTTGACTCTAATGCTTCTGAGCATGGTGCTAGGATGACCGCAATGGATAAGGCAACTGATAATGCTGGTGAACTACTGAAACAATTGAAATTGACGTATAACAGAACACGCCAAGCAGCAATTACCAAAGAGATACTAGAAATCGTAGGTGGTGCTGAAGCGTTAGCTGCGAAATAGAATTATAAAATTACCCAATAATAAAAAAAGCGACACTGTGCGAACAGTGTCGCTTTTTTTATCTTATTTTTTCCCAATTTAAAATAAGAATTAATTATATTAATACATTTAATAATAAAAAAATGAATTGAATAAACTATCTCAGATTAGTTAAACTTATTGTCTTACATGTTAGTTTTTATTCGTTTTATTAATGTATTTTTGTTGTTCACACATTTAATGTGGCAATTTATATGCATATTCTTAAAATAATTTTTTGCGCTAACATTTAGAATGGAATCCCAAATTGGAACAGCAATAGGGAATCCGGTAAGTAAACGTTTTGCATTAGGCCGAATGATGGGATTAGCGTGTCTATTTTTCTTTGGCTTTTTCGGGGGATCAATTGCTCAGTCTACTTGGAATGGGAATCTTAATTCTGATTGGTCAGACCCGTCAAACTGGAATGGTAATTCAGTACCGGTTAGTGGCTCCAGTGTTAATATCCCAAATACTACTAACTTCCCTATTATATCTAGCAATGTAACAATCAGTAATTTGACAGTCAGTTCCGGCTGGAACGGCGGGAACATATATGTTACTGATGGAGCAACCTTGACTGTTTCGAATAATGTGAGCATTAATAACAATGGCACCATTTTCCTAGATAATGGACATTTGCAAGTCAATGGGAGTGGTTTTTCTTATGCATATAATAACACATTGGTGCAAATTACGAATGGTGGTTCATTAAGCTTACCCAGTGCCTATTTACAGGTTAATGGTGAACTAGATATTCAAGAAGGAAATATGTATTTAGGTAATGGTTTCCAGCTGTCTAGTGGGAAGTTATTTAGTGTAGGTACAGGAGATATAACCATTGATGGATCAACCAATTTGTTTGGCGTACTCAATGGAGGATTAGGCAATTTTATTTTTAGTGATGGAGACCTTGTAATTAGAAACGGTGGGAGATTCTTTATGGCTCCAGTTACACCGGATGTAAGTAATGATCCTGATTATCCATCATTCCCTGAATTACCAATATCTGCAGGTGGGAGTATTCAGTTCAATGATGAAGCCGCAGTAGAGAATAACGGTAGGTTCTATATAGGGAATGCCGATGTTATCTTTACAAAGGATTTTACAGCTCAGGGTGATTCAGAAACAGAGATTTTTAATGGGTCAATTACCTTTGAGGGAGAAGCTATTTTTAGAAACAGCGGTTCGATATCTATAATTGGTGGTGGAGAAATTATTGTTGAAGGGAATGCAGAATTCAGAAACAGTGGAGTATTAAATACCGGACCAGGCGATGTGACTGTTGCTGGGACTTCTACCTTTAGAAATAGCGGCACACTCAATGGAGGCACGGGCACTATCAATTTTCAAGATGATGTATTTATTGCAAATAGTGGTGGAGTAATCAATGCGGGCTCAACGACTATTGTATTTAGCGGTAGCGAAATAGAGAATAGTGGAACGTTTAATGCAGGAACAAGCACATTTATATTTGCCGGGGATGGAGTACAAGAAATCACCGGAAGTAATGGGCAGATTGAGTTTTATAATCTGGACGTTGAAGAGGGGGCAGAAGTAAATTCCACACAAAATGTGATTGTGTACAATGACATGATAGTGGACGATAGTGGAGATTTTACATTGGAACCAGACAGAAACCTCAATGTAGTTGGGGTAGTAACAGGAGATCCTCAAGTAGGGACTATACGTCCATATATCATTACAATTGAAATAATAAATAGTACGACATTAAAAGCGATTTTTAATCAAGAGTTAAACCCAACTACTGCTCAAGTTGCTTCAAACTATTCCATTCGCGATGCAATTAATTCTGCTACGGTGGTAGACGCAATTTCTACTAACCCAGTATTGGGAGGTGTAGGCAGTAATGAAGTAACAATTACGCTGGATAGTCCCATTAATATTGACGATCCTTTTGATTTGTATTTGAGAGTTGTAAATGTGACTAATCTTGCAGGCAATGCTGTAAATAACCCTCACTGGAAGCGTTTCGGTATCAGTCAAAATAGATTTTATGTAAAGTTAGAGGCTGTTGGTGATAACAATGGAACAAATTGGACCAATGCTTTTAACTCACTTCAAGATGCATTAGAAGCAGCTACTACCGGGAATGAGATTTGGGTTGCACAAGGAACATATATGCCTGAGAAAGACCTTTCAGGTAATTCGAGCCCTGCAGATTCGCGTACAAAAACATGGCAATTGAAGAATGGTATAACCATTTATGGTGGTTTCCAAAATACAGGTAATCCGGGCATTGGAGATCGAGATTGGGAATCGTATCCGACAATTCTTAGTGGAGACTTAGATGAGAATGATGGCTCAAGCTTTAGTAATAGAACTGATAATTCTTACCATATTTTCTATCATCCAAATGGAACAAACCTTAATTCAACTGCCGTTCTAGACGGATTTATCCTCAAAGGGGGCAATGCAAATGGAACAGGAGATCATGGATATGGAGGTGCGATGTTTAATTATGCGAGTAGCCCGACGCTGATAAATCTTACATTTGAGGAGAATGAATCCAATGTTGCAGGAGGCGCTATTTACAATCGTGCAGGTAGCGAGCTTACCATTTTGAATTCAGCTTTTATAAATAACCGCTTTAAATTGTCTGGGTCGTTGGAGAATGGTGGAGGAGCGATCAAAAGTTTCGAACAAAGCTCAATTTTAGTCATAAACACATTGTTCGAAAATAACAATGGCCCTGATTTAAGTGGGGAGTCCTATGGAGGAGCTATTTATAATCAATGCTGTAATACCGATGTAATCAGAAGTTCAGTATTTAGAAGCAATGGCAATGTAAGAGGTGGAGGAGCCATTGCGAATTATAATGATGGTACTAATCCGCTAATAATCAGTAGTAAGTTTTTAGGCAATCAAGCTCGGTTTGGAGGTGCTATATATGGGAATGGTGGAAATAATGGGAATAGTCCTGAAATTGTGAATTCTGTAATTACTGGAAATAGAGCAATCGTAAACGGAGGAGGTGTTTACAATAAGAGTGCATCGAACCCATTATTTGTTAATGTGACTATTGCAGGAAATTATGCGGATAATGATGGAGGAGCATTTTTTAATACGGATGAAGGTGGAAATCCAAGTAATCCGGTGTTAAGAAATTCGATCGTCTGGGGAAATGGTGCCGGTGGTGGTGGTAAACAATTGTATAATGTCATTGCAGAAATCAGTGAGTCTAATTTCTTCGGACCATTCGGCTCAGCTGTTCAACTACTCGCCAATCAAAACACATCATCTACAACCCTCAATCATTCGCTATATGGTGATGATGTTGGAGATGTGGTTGGGAATGTATCTGCAGATGCATTCAGCACAACGAGTGATCCCATGTTTGTCGATCCGATGGATCCGACCGCCGCACCAACTATAGATGGGGATTATAAACTTTTTGAAGATTCTCCCGCTGCAAATACAGGCTCTGATGGCTTCCTTAGCACATATGACTTGGACGGAGATGTTGACAATGAAGAACGATTTGATGGAGGGGTAAATATGGGTGCTTTTGAAACAATTATTCCAAATGCAACTCAACCCATTCGCTTGATCTATTTTAAAGCTTCAAAATTAGCGGACGAGAGAGTTGAGCTTAATTGGGCTACTGCTAGTGAAGAGAACAATGATTATTTTCTGATTGAAAGATCGTTAGATGGAAATGAATGGGAAGCGATTACTCAAAAGCCAGGTGCAGGCAATAGCTCACAAACACTCACCTACCAATATATAGATGAAAACCCGATAGTAGGGATCTCATATTACAGATTAAAGCAAGTTGACTTTGATGGCAGCATAAGCGTTTCACAACTGGAGAGAATAATTATTGAAACAAATGGGAAGTTTCTTAAACTAGCTCCTAATCCTGTTTCAGATCAACTATTTATTATCAATAATTACGATAGGGGAACTCAATTTCAAGTTTATAATACCCAAGGAAGCTTGGTTTACACTTCTACCATCGATTCTGAACGAACAACGATGGAAGTATATTCTTTGCCAAAAGGAGTTTATGTTTTGAAAGTCCTTAATAATTCCAATCCTACTTCACTTCGCTTTCTAAAGAAGTAATTACCTCTTCAATATTCTTGTAATTCCCAGCTCTCCATCAATTCCGAGATAGAGTAAGTAAACTTTTCCGTTATGGTTGGTAAGAACGGTCGAAAGCTCTTGACTCAATTGATTCAAATTTGCAGTTCCATTATATAAAATCCTTCCAAGGAAATCCTTTAAGGTGGCTGTTACTATTGTATCCTCATCCAATCCTTCGACGGGAACCAAACTAATAATTCCTGATGTAGGGTTTGGGCTTATAACAACCTTTGTGGCAAAGGTAAATCTCCAAACCTCAATTATTGTAAAAGTGAACTCATCCAATTCATTTAATAATACTCCCCCACTACTACTCAATAATTTGAATGTTGCGGTTTCTTCATCCTCCCGCTTATTATCCACATTTGGAATTATAGTAAATGAGATGGAAGATGAACCTGCAGGTACATTTAAGGTTATCTGATTGTTTTGCGTTGCAGGTAAAGTATAAAAATCTTCCGTTTTACCATATACCGCACCTTCTCCTAATTCTACTTCAATTGTAATTGTGCCTTCTTCAGTAGTGGGCGCAGCAAATCGAATGGTTTTGGTATATGGTCCTGAGCCCTCTTTTCTGCCAGCTTCTAATTCATCAAATCGAGCTATTGGGCCAAGTAATTCGAATCGAGCAGTTACTGCAAGGTGGTCAGAAGTGTTATTTGCATAGTTAGGAATCATCCTAAATGGAGCAATCACTTTGGCCGACTCCGGAATATAATCAGGCTCTAAGCTGGACGAAACAATGATATGATCAATCATATCACTAAAGCCTGTAGTTGAGCGATTGTTGACTAAACTCAATGCTTTACTAATTGGTAAAAAGCCACTTTCAGAGGCTGTAAATGGACTATAAGGGCTTGGCAGGTTTTGGATTATTGAAGCATCCAAATCGTCATTTAAGTCACCTAGTAGAATTACATGTTGATTTTGATAATAGGTGGCTAAAGTATCTTTCAGCGCTAGCGCATCGAATTGGCGACGGTTGTAATCTGCGATATCACTGCCTCCACTCTTTGCATGGATATTTATAAATGTAATATCTCGCTGCACCGAACCGATTGTAACCCTTGCTTTCAATTCAAAAGGCAACCTCCCGCTTGAATAGAAGCTTGACGGGTTATTGCCTGGATAATTGTCTAATGCAGTACTTGAACCAGCACGCGCGGCGTCAAACATCTCTTCGAACATCACTCTTTGACTGACGATTTCCACTGTGGATGTTCTATAAATAAAGCAGATTTTTTGTGGTGCAAATGAAGGATCTTCACTTTCCCAAGAATATGAATATCTATCTGAGCATACATAAGCATAGCCAGGCATTAAAGCAACCATTTCGGCCAAGTGGGAGGTATTAGAAACCTCTTGTACAGCAATGATATCGGAGTGCAAAGAATCTAATACGCGCCTTACATTTTGAGCTTGCAAAGCCACGTCGTCCGGGCCAAAGCTTTGATTGTCATAATCCTCCCTGCGAGCTCCAAAGAATTCAATATTCCATGTGGCTACATCTAAAGTTGTATTTCTGCTTAGCTGGTCTGTGTTTGAGGTAGGGATTTCACTTCCGGGAATATCCGGCTGAAATCTAGGCTGCAATTGTGTATTGGCTCGAAAGCGACCGACTACGCCTGTGATGTCTGTTTCAGCTTGCGGTTTGGTAAGACCTGGAATATCCGTACTTCCTACAATTCTCATTTGGGCTTCTATACCGTCTTGGTCTTCAATAATTTCCGTGCTATTGGGATAGAATACAAAACTCTTATCCCTCAACTCCACATTCACTACGGTCACTAATTGGCCTTCATATTGAGCAATTTCGCTTAATTCCACCTGCTTTGGACTCACAAATCTTTTAGCAACATCAACTTTTCTGCCTAATAAATTAGAGCCTGTGATTTGTATCAGATCATTGAAAAATCCGATGGTTCCATACACCAAAACTGAATCACCTATTTCTATACTTGAACTAAAATTACTATTGAAAATGGGAATCCCTCCAGTAGCATCTTGGATGAATGACGGACTTCCAAATTGATTGCCAGCAGTAACCCTCCCGCCTACAGTTACAATATCCCCACTTTGTTTATCACGTGCTTCAGCTATGGAAATTATATTGCTGTAAGGATCAAAACCACTTCCAATTACGCTTATGATTGTTTGAGCATTGCCGCTTCTATGACGGATTTGTGATGTGGAGCTTCCGATTGCTTGAGGGTTAAATTTGACAAACACTTCTTGACCTTCGACAGCAATATGTATCTCATTGCTGAAATTAACTCCGTCTGCGGACAAACTAAATAGCTCAGGCTTATCACTTATAATGTGAATAGAATCGTTCAGGTTATTGCTCGTTACTTGATAGGAAAGTACTTTACTTGCACCAACCTGAATATTTCCATATGAAAGAAATGTAGGTGAAGTGATAATGATTGGTGTTTCAGTATCTTGACCCATAGGGACAATCGAAAAATTATCGATAGCAAGCCCATCGTCTGCACCTGTTGCATTTATATCTTCCCATTTGAGCCAAATGCCACTCCCTGGTTCCATATTAAGCCCTGAAATAGTTTGACTTAATTCTTTTTGATATGATGGGTTATCACCATCCCTAGGGCCAATATTGCCGGCGGTATTGGGTGTTACAAAATCTAATTGAGAAACGCTGTTATAAGTGCCGGAATTCAATGAGCTGGCATCTTGGCTGTAGCTGAATTCAAGGAAATCTAAGCGACCTGAATTATTACCAAGACGCCACATTTTGCCGGTATAGCTAATTTTAAGTGCTGTAATTACCGATCCAGTATTGTTTACGAAGTATGCACCTATACTTGGTGAAAGGGAGCCTGATAATAAGCTGCCAAACGAGCGATTATCAGAGTTATTTTGGCCATAGCTGTAGATGTCGCCGCTATTTGAGGCGCCATTGTTCGCTACATACTGTCCATCATTGCGACTACTTGTACCTGTCTCCATCAGATACCAGCCTTGAGGCAAATTATCACTAAACCCGTCACTAGCAAGGTTGTTGAAATTTTGAATATAGGGAGTATTAATACTATTCCACTGTATTTGAGCTGACACAGTTCCGATTCCAAGATGACAAAGCAGCACACTTGTTGAAAAAGCTATGTAGAATTTAATCATATGATTAATTTTAATTCCCTTAGTATGAAGATTTAAACTCAAATTTAGTCCGATTTTTTTAAATTAAACCTTATTGGCCGAAACATAATGTCTGGCTCAGCTATATTGTAGCTTGCTCAGCATGTATTTGCGAGCTTAGCTATAAGTTTGATAAATTTTTTTTGTGAAAAAAGCATATCAATATTTCCACTTACTACAATTTGACATTGCCTTGGGAGCAGTTGGAATAAGTATTTGGTTTGCTAGATTAGAAAATATTGAATATGAAATCATTATACCTGTTTTGCTGGGTCTTACTGTTTGGGTAATATACACTGCCGATCATTTATTGGATGCCTATCGATACCGACACCAAATAAAAGGCGGGAGGTATGAGTACTTTCATAGCAATTGGAAAGCGCTGATAATTGTTTGTGGTGTTTTATCCATTCCCAGCTTTATCTTGGCCTTACAGCTTTCCAAGCAAATATGGCAAGTAGGCATTAGTCTCAGCATTGTAGTATTGGTTTATCTATTCCTCGCGCATTTTGCTCGCAGCAAGTTTTATCTACTCAAAGAACTATTCGTAGCGATAATCTATGCAGGAGGCGTACTTATAACCAATATTGCTGAGGAGGGATTTTGGCATAATAGCTTAGCACTCTTTTGGATATTTGCCCTTGTTTTTTGCGATTTGTTACTCTATTCAATTTTGGAGTGGGAAGATGACGCCAAAATGAAAATGCCTTCACTCACCAAGCAATTAGGATTAAAGCAAATCACCCTTATTCATGACCTATTCCTAAGTGCTGCATTTATGAGCTGGCTCTTACTTTCCTCTCGTTATTCATTCGATTGGTTTTGGATGTTACCTTCTTCTATTATGATGATTATGTTGCTACTATTCCGAATCAAAGCGCCACACTTTTATCAAATGGGAACACATCGCAGCTATGGCGAGTTGATATTTATGATTCCCATTTTTGCTTTAATAATTGAATACCTGCTCGCAGCTTTTTAGTAATTAGCGGAAAATTAAAAATTAAACTAGCTCAATATGAATAGAAACCAACAATTAGCACAACTGGAAGAATATTCCAATGAGATTTGGGACTTGGTAGTAATTGGTGGAGGTGCTACTGGACTAGGAACAGCATTGGACGCAGCTACCAGAGGATATAAAGTGCTATTGCTGGAGCGGCACGATTTTGCAAAAGGAACCTCAAGTCGAAGTACAAAACTGGTGCATGGTGGAGTTCGGTATTTAGCACAAGGAGATATTTCACTCGTGATGGAAGCACTGCACGAGCGTGGCCTCATGTACCAAAATGCTCCTCACCTAGTACATAATCAGCCTTTCGTGATTCCTAGTTACAAGTGGTGGAGTGGGCCATTTTATACCGTAGGCCTCAAAGTATATGATTTGATGGCGGGCAAATTGGGCTTGGGGCCATCGCAATCGTTAGATACAGATGAAGTCATTGCCAAAATCCCAAATATCAAACAAGAAGGCTTATTGGGTGGCGTGGTGTATCACGATGGACAGTTCGATGATTCCCGAATGGCAATTAATATAGCGCAAACCTGCGTGGAAAGTGGCGGCACTGTTCTCAATTATATGCGAGTAACTGATTTGCTCAAAGAGGACGAAATGGTTTGTGGAGTTAAAGTAAAAGACTTGCTTACAGATAAGTCTTACGAAATTCGAAGTCGTGCAGTGGTAAATGCCACAGGCGTGTTTGTCGATGATATAATTCAAATGGATGATTCGAATGCAACCAAATCTATACAACCTAGCCAAGGTGTTCATATAGTTTTGGATCGTGAATTTTTGCAAGGCGATGCAGCAATCATGATTCCGCAAACCGATGATGGTCGCGTGCTATTCGCAGTTCCATGGCATGGCAAAGTGGTAGTAGGCACTACAGATACGCTCGTGAATGAAATAAGTGCAGAGCCAAAAGCATTGAAGGAAGAAATCGATTTTATCCTAAAAACTGCCTCCCGCTATTTGGCCAAGCCTCCCGCCAAAGAAGATGTCTTAAGTATTTTCGCTGGTTTACGTCCACTGGCAGCTCCCAAAGATGGTACTGAAAGCACAAAAGAAATTTCTCGCGGACATAAGGTTCATGTTTCCTTAAGTGGCCTTGTCACCATTTTGGGTGGTAAATGGACCACCTTCCGCAAAATGGCTGAGGAAACAGTGGACAAAGCAGCTATGATTGGCGGTTTGCAAGAGCGAAAATGTATGACGGCACATTTGCCAATACATGGCTATGTTCGCAATATCGATCGAAAGAAGGCTTGGTATATTTATGGTTCTGATCAGCCTTATTTACAGAGGTTGATTGAGGATGAGCCTGAATTGGGAGAAAAATTGCACGCACGACTCCCATACAAAAAGGTGGAGGTAATTTGGGCAGTTCGCTACGAAATGGCGCAAACAGTGGAGGATGTACTAGCCAGGCGGGTAAGAGCTTTGTTTTTAGATGCTCGAGCTGCCATAGATATGGCACCGGAAGTTGCCAGAATTATGGCTAAAGAAATGGATAAAACACCAGAATGGGAGAAAAGGCAAGTACAAGAGTTTACCAGCCTAGCGGCTAACTATTTATTGGTAGATTATTGATCGTATGAAAGCCAAGGATTTCATCTTAAATCTGTGAACCTTTTTCAAGACGTGACAACACTTAGAATCATGTCCATCATTTAGTCATAAAAATCCCTGCCCGAGAGAGGCGGGATAGTTCAGACAATTTCGATGTTGATAAATGATGGAGGTTAAAGAGGTTTGATAGCTGCAGATTGATGTCTTATCCTATTTTTAACCGACTGTGCGGGAGGATGATTTATGCCATTCCATTATCCCACGGTTGAAACCATGGGCTATGGATTTTCGCTCCTTTGAAGCTAGAAATTATTGTTCAGAAAATTTGAAAAAGATTTGAATTCAGTAGAGCCGTAGCATACTACGGCTTTAGCGGTCAATAAGAACAGAAAATGTTTGTTAGCAAAATAGATTGTTTAGCGTGAAGCCCTTCAAGGTTTTCAAAACCTTGAAGGGCTGACTGTTTCCGCAGATTGTTAATGGACAATACCCAATACATTCTATCCATTTCATGACGGGACAAAAAGCAAATTTCGTGAAATCTGTTAATCCGTGATTCAAACAATTGCAATGAAGTAGGTAATTCGCCAAGAAAATATTATCGGATTACAAATCCTCTTTATCTGTGGTACGACATTGTAAATGTCGAACAGTTACGGTGGCGATGGAAGACCCGCAAGGTTTCGAAAACCTTGCGGGTCTTTTTTTTAAAAATTGGACGTATTTTGGGCATTGATCTTTGGACGAAATTTTGCGATTTTGAGTCAAATTTCGCTCAATGATCATCGTATTTTTTTGGCCTAGCAGCACCCTCCATTTTGGGTGGTTTGCTTCGGCTTTGAACTAATTTGGTGAATCCTTTAGGGATAAAAAAATGAGTGTGCGTTTTATTCGCAATATGCGTTTATTGCACATTTTTCGTGATATTCGTTTTCTTCGTTTTATGTTACTTTTTGCGCAATATTCGCTTTGTGCACCTTATTGACCAATTAAACACCAATAGGAAAGCAAGGAAACACCAAGGAAACCCTAAGGTAAACACCCACTAAAATGGGCTAAAATCGAGTGAAAGAAAATTCATATTTTAAATTTACTTGTTCAAAATAGTAGTATTTGAATATTTCCGAAAAAGTGACTTTCTGCAAAGAGGTGGGTTGATTTGGACATAATTTGGGCTGAAACAGGGCAAAATGTGCATGGATAATGAGCTGATTAGGCTTTGGAGATTGAAGGAAATTCAGGACTATTTTGGGTGGTGATTTTGAGGTTTTATTGAGACGTATTTTTGAATAACGGAATATAGTAAACGTTGATGAAGGAAGAAGGGTTGACGGCTGATTAGAGGCGGTGAATTTTGTTAGAAATAAATGATGTTTCTTGCGAAGACCTTCAAGGTTTTTAAAACCTTGAAGGTCTGGCTGTTTCCGTGATGGGCTGTGGAAATCATCGTATTCATTTAATCACAAAAATCACAGTTCAGACAAATGCGGTGAAGCTAGATGATTCAAAAAAGGAGAATGTTGAAGAGGTATTGTTGGGTTTGGAGAGCAGTTGATAGAGGTCTAATTCTATTTTTGAATGGTTGAGGCGGGAGGATGATTTGTGCTATTCCTTTATCCCACGGTTGAAACCGTGGGCTATGGATATTTCGCTCCGATGAGCTGGAAATCAAAGTCCATCAAAAAAATCATCTCTAATCATAGTTCAGACAAATGCGGTGAAAGCAGTTGATTCAAAAAGCAGAGAATGTTGAAGAGGTATTGTTGGGTTTGGAGAGCAGTTGATGGAGGTCTAATTCTATTTTTGGATTGTTGAGGCGGGAGGATGATTTGTGTTTCGACAATATCCCACGGCTACACCGTGGGTTAATGATTGTGCTCCTTTGGAGCTGGAAATCAAAGTCCATCAAAAAAATCATCTCTAATCACAGTTCTAGTAATTCTGAAATTCTATAAATTCTTACCTCGGCAAGCAGGCTGATTCGGATCATTGCGGGGGTGTGGGTTTTCGCTCATTATCGAAAGCCGGGTTACAAATCCTGTTTATCAGGAGTACGACATTGCAAATGTCAAACAGTTGGAGATGGGATTTGATAATAAATAATGGATTTTTCTCTGCGCTCACTTGCGTCTTTACTCTGTGATCTCCGCGTTTAAATTTCTCCTTTTGATCACAATCAGTCGGATTACATATCCTCTTTATCAGGAGTACGACATTTCAAATGTCGAACAGTTGATTTACATATTTTTATTTCTATTGATCCCTGTTAAGGGATTCATTCGGAGGGAAGTAGCCTATTTCCAAGAGTGTGCTTGAAGTAATAGAGCAGGGATAATGTCGTATTCAATTTGATTAAATATAAATATATGTAGAATTGGACGAATTTTTTTTTCAGTAGTAAAAAATGCTATGTACTACATAAAAAGGGAATTGATCAACAGTAATATATAAAAATGATATTTTCAGAAATATGAATAATAAATGAATATTTACATTTTATTTGCATGTTATTCATAATAAAAGTAGCATTGACCAAAAATAACGTATTAATGGTCAGGTCAAGTATATATTTCATACTATTCATCGTGAGCGCATTAGGGATGCAATCAGCGATAGGTCAGGATTTACCGTTTATAATGGATCGTATACCTCCCTCTCCGACGGCAGCTTCCTTGAGCAATTACGTGTTAAGTCCGAGTTCCAGTTTTAGTGGCCGGCCTTCGGTATCGATTCCACTATTTACGGTATCTCATCGTGGACTCAACATCCCAATACAGCTGTCCTATGATGCAAGTGGTGTAAAAGTGACAGATATGGCCTCTTGGGTGGGGATGAATTGGTCCTTGCAGGCGGGCGGTAGCATTACCCGTATTTTACGGAAGTTGCCCGATGAACATGTCGCAGGCTACTTAACCAATGGTTTGTTGTCACCTTCGGCTAATCCATATTTTAAGAATTCCTACTACAGAAATTTAGAAGCAGGTGGCGAGGATGGCGAGCCGGATATATTTGTTTTTTCCTTTCCAGGAGGTTCGGGCAAATTTGTATTTGATGATGAAGGAAATATCCAATTAATCTCAAAAGAGAAATTAAAAATAGAAGGCTTGCCCAATGACACAAATGGCTTTAAAATCACAGATGCTTCGGGCACTGTGTATGAATTTTATCAAAAGGAGCTTACCTCTGTAGGAGGAACTTCTTTGTCGGGGTCTTTTACCTATACCTCAGCTTGGCATTTAACGAAGATGTATCATCCCAGAGCGCCTAGTCAGGAGATCAATTTTGCCTATACCTTCGAGAACTTAAGCAATGCCTACACCCTTCGCAGGCAATCACGCATAATCCATATGATTAATTATAGTACCACGCCTCCTGCTACAAATGTAGATGCATCTGTGGGCTATAGTGCGTATCGCTTGAGTAGTATTACAAGTCCCTTAGTACGCGTACTTTTTGATCCATCGCCTGATCCTCGCGAAGATTTAACCAATGGAGAAAGTTTAGGGAAAATCAAGATTCAGCGCAAGCTTGACCCTAATGGAGCCAGCTATACCACCTTTAAAGTCTTTAGTTTCTGCTATGATCATACCAATAGTGCAGGATTTAAGCGTTTGTATCTCATGTCACTCCAAGAATATGACGGCACAGAAAGTACGAGCCAACCACCATATACATTTACCTACAACAGCGGTGCGATTCCCGGCCCCTTGAGTTCCGCACGCGACCGTTGGAATTATTACAATGGGGCAACATCCAATGCAAACTTAATGGAGCCTAAGATAGTGCAACTAGATTATTTGGTGCTTCATCCGACAATCGAGGATAATTATCTTCCACAAGAAAAGGGTTTTAGTATAACAGGTGGTAATCGAACACCGTCGGAAACCCACTTAAAAATGGGTGTATTGCAGAAAATCAGCTACCCGACTGGTGGAGAGGTAGAATTTGAGTATGAGTTAAATAAAGGAAATGTAGAGGATACAGAAGCGCTCTTTGAAGATGAAATAAATCCTTATTTTTATCATGTTACTGCTTGGGGCGATTCCTTGCATTATTGGTCAGATTGGGATTTTTTAAATGAGCTTCGTCAGTATGAGCTTGAAGATAAGTCAGTATTATCAGAGGCCTTTGCGTTTGATCCGGATGCACCTTTTATATCCGATACAGTTGAATATACCATCAATACAACGCAATTTGTGCATGTCTCTGCTGAGATTATTAATTCAGGAGGAACGCCAGCCCCTGGAACGGAACAACCATTTGCACGAGTACAAAAAAAGAATGGGGGTACTTGGGAGACCGTAGAGGGGTTAAACTTTTATGGCAGCAGCTATACAGATCAAAAGTATAAGAAATTAATAGCAGGTGATTATCGTACAATCACCTATGCAAGGCATAATAACACAATTGTATTTGATTATGCGAGGTTGCTCATTTCATGGGTACATAATACAGAGGTGGTAAAAGAATTTTATCCCGGACCGGGCTTACGAGTGAAACGCATTAAGGAATGGGATGGCACAAAATCGGGCAAGTGGCAGGTGCGCCGATTTGCTTATACGAAAGAGGATGGAAAGGAGTCCGGCATTATCTACCATCAGCCAGTGTATAGTTATAAAACCTATACTGGAGAGCATCCCAACGATGTTTACCTAAACCAGAGCAGCCAAGATCAATTTAATTATTATGGGCCAGCTATTGGATATGAACAAGTAACAGAGTATTTGGGAGAGAATGGAGAGTATGGTAAAAAAGTTTATGAATATCAATCAGTACCACCATTATCTTATGAAGTAGGCTATAATTCTCGGATTTACCCCTTTCCAGATCCTTATTATGGATTGTACGAACCGGGTGCTTTACTCAAGGAGGTAGCATATAAGCGGGATGGCGTTGACTATGATCCTATCAGTGAACGAGCATTGAGCTATGCCTATGAAGTATTGGATTCAGCGGTAGGCGAAAAGGCAGGGATCATTTATAGAAGCAGTTCGCCGACCCAGGATTATCGTTTAGTTCATCGTTATAATAATCGTTCCATTTGGACGCAGTTAGCAGAAATCAATGAAACGGCCTATGATGATGATGGAGTCGCGAGAAATACACAGACGCTATATACCTACGAAACTACACCGGGTCATTTGCAGCCTACGCAGAAAGAAGTAAAAACAAGCTTGGGCAATAAAAGCGAATCGATTATCACTTTTTATAGCTATCCCTTGGATTATGCCCACAAGGCCAGTCCTAACACCTCGGGCTTAGTGGATCAGCATATACACAATGTCCCCATTGAGCAATATCAAGCTCGTAAGATAGGAAGTCAGATGCGCTATATTAGCGGGCAAGTAAGCAAATACAATAGCAGTATAGCCATCTATGAACCTACAGAGATATGGTCTTGGGAACCTGATGATTTTATAACGAGCTTTTCTCCCTCCAAAAGCAGTCCTGGCCCAAATATTCTGTTAGATACGCACTATGAGCAACGTGCCCTCTTTGGCTATGATGTAGCGACGGGCACTTTGCAGACACAAGAACTAGTGGATGGGCAGAAGATCGGGTATTTGTGGGATTATGCCCATAGTTTACCCATCGCCAAAATCACCAATTTTTCGACGAGCACTACCTATGGCTATTCCGGATTCGAGGGCAGTACAACCGGACAGTTGACCTATGCAAGTGGAGGCATCAAAACGGGTTCCTCAGCAGCTGGTCGCAAATACTATGAATTAAGAACGAGTCCAAGTCAGCAAGTCAGCAAAAGTGGGTTGAGTACAGGTACCCCATATATTGTTAGTTTTTGGGCCAAAGGCAGCGGCAGCCTAACGCTGACAAGTATTGGGAGTGTGAGTTTGACGAGCGATTGGAAATACTACCAATATCAGGTGAGTGGCGTGAGCAGCATAAGTTTGAGCAGCAGTTTAGCCCATGTAGATGAAGTTCGGATCCATCCGGTTGGCTCCCAAATGGAGACATACAGTTACGATATTTTGGAAGGATATCGCTCGATCAACCCGGTAGATGGGCGCTTACTGCGCTATGAGTACGATAGTTTTGGTCGCTTACGCTTTATAAAAGACCATTTAGGAAATATCCAACGCGCCTTTGATTATAAGGTGGGTGTAGATGCAAATTAATAGACATGAGACATATAAAAATACCAAATACCATGCGATTCTCCCTTTACAGTGGGCTACTAGCGATGTTGCTATGTGTAGCAAGCCTTAGCAGCCATGGGCAAGCCAAAGTAGGCGAATATCGCCTGGCATATCAACTGAAATCGGGTAACCTCCCGCAAGAGTCACTGATCGAAAAGCAAGGTAATCGGGCCACTGTGCATATTGGGAAAGATTATATAGTCTTATCCACCAATGGCAGCATTGTAAAATCCCAGATATGGGATATCCAAGGCCGCCAATTGTATCGGGAGGCGGGCAATGGCCAAGTGTATGAATCGCAATCTCGCATACAAGATTCGGCATTTCTAAGCAAGGAGGAATCGGAAGATACCTCATCCACCACGGAGGGTCTTCTACGTCTGGTGTTTCAGCAAGCAGAAACCACTTATACATTTTATTATGCGGCCAATAAGGAGAGACAGGAACAAGAAGCTGTACAGGCATCGGCCTTTCCTCAGGGGATTCTGGCGAGCTATTGGCAAACAGCAGCGGGCTTACCTGTAAGAGTGCTTATTGAGAATGCACAGCTACAGGTAGAAGCCACCTTATTGGATCAACGTCAAGAAGTGTGGAATGAAGCAGCCATTAAGCAGTCCCTCCAGCGGAGTATTAAACCAAGCCATTAAGTAAAGACAGCAAGACCCATGATGGATCAATTCTTTCCCAAGCGCCTAGCCCAGACTACCTTCAACATAGGGAGGGCATTTTCCATTCGTTTCAACCGTATAGTGTTCGTGATAGGCCTAGGCTTGCTGAGCTATAGTTATCATGGGCAAGCACAAAATATACCCAATAGTCAAACGGGTCCCTTGAGTGCAACCCAGACGGCATTGGCTCGACCTACTTATACCACCAGTGGGATGAAAGTGAGTTTTGTTCGCAGCTACCAAGCGAGAATTGCGGGAGTGAATGGCGCTTCGCTGGATGGCTTGTCTAAAGAGCAGGTCATGGTCAGTACGCAATATTTAGATGGCTTGGGTCGTCCGATACAAACCGTACTTAAGCGTGCCTCAGCCCAAGGGAATGATATCGTGCAACCCATTTATTATGATGAATTTGGTAAATCACAAGCATCCTACTTAGCGTATTCGCCTAGCTCGACAACAGATGGAGACTTCAAGACGAATCCCTTCAATGCACAATATACCTTTCATACCAACAAGAGTAATGTGAGTCATCAAGACACAAATTTCTTTTATGGGTATTCGGAATTGGAAAAGAGTGGACGAAATCGGAGCCTATCCAAGGCGGGACCGGGACAAGCCTTTGTCGGAAGGAATGTAAAAGCAACCACCACGATGAGCTATAATACATCGACCAATATTCGGGTTTGGACCATCGGCACATTTCTCTCAAGTGCACCCACTTCGACTCAAACCTATAGTGCAGGTGAATTATTGATAACCCAGACGCAGGACGAAGAAAATACCATCCGGCTTCAGTATCACGATCGAGAGGGGCGATTGCAGTTAGAGCGGGTGCAAAAGGCCAGCGGAAACAGCAACTTGAACACTGCAAGCCATTGGTTAAGTACCTATTATGTCTATGATGAACAAGGACGCTTACGGGTGGTGATTCCTCCCGCTGCAGAGGAATACCTGCGGACGAATAATTATTGGGCTATGGGTACTTCTACGATCCGGAATATGGTTGCTAAATATTGGTTTTTTTATTTCTACGATGAACGCGATCGCTTGATTGTAAAAAAACTCCCGGGAATCACAGATTTGCTAGGTGGCATTGAATATGTCTATGATAAGAGAGATCGACTGATCATGACCCAGACAGGCACACAACGTGCCCAAAACCGCTGGACCTTTATGAAATACGATGGGTTGGATCGATTGATTAAAGTAGGCGAAATCACTAATAGCCAAACACGATCTGCGAATCAGTCTCAGGCGAATAGTAACCCTGCCTGGCCGACCACGAGCAGTACTGATGAAGAAATCCGCTATTACTATGACGATTATGACTTTGATAATGATGGCATCGCAGATGAGAGCTTTAACACAAGCTTCAATACCAAATTTGCCCAAACGCCCCAAGTGAGTATGCAGGTGTATGGCATGGCTACAGGAGTAGAAACACGGGTATTGGGCACGACAACCTTTAACAAGGAAGTGATGTTTTATGATGAAATGGGCAGACTACTGCAACAGCAAAGTGTTCATCACCTAGGCGGCACCCAATACACCACCTATCAGTACGACTTTGTCGGCAACCTGCTGCGCAGCTATCAAGCCATGAATCAGCCACAAGCAGATATTGGTGCCAGCTTCACCTTGCAGGAAGACTATATCTATGACCATCAAGATCGTCTGCTGACGGTGCATCATCGGATCAATGATGGTACAAGTGTGAAGATCCTTGAACAAAGCTACGATGCCTTAGGCCAATTGACGAGCAAGGAATTGGGTGATGGCTTGCAAACGATCAACTATCGCTATAATGTCCGTGGCTGGCTCACCCATATCAACGATGCCGACCGCAGCGATAGCGATGACCTCTTTGGTATGGAGTTGTACTATGACTATGGCTATAGCCAAGCACAAAAGAATGGCAACATTGCCGGAGTACGCTGGCAAACCGCCACAGATGAAGTGAAGCGTAGCTATGGTTTTCGCTATGATGTGCCGCAGCGCCTCAACCACGCCGACTACCGTGCGCACAATGGCAGCAACTGGACGAGCCTAGAGAGCAATCGCTATAGCGTAAACAATATTGCTTACGATGCCAATGGCAATATCACCGCCTTGCAACGCCAAGGACTACTCAATAGCACTGGCACACCAAGCTACGGCCAAATCGATAACCTTAGCTATAGCTACGATGGCAATCGCTTGAAAACCGTAAATGATGGCGTAAGCCTAGCAAATGGCGTGGGAGATTTCAAAAGCAGAAGCACCGCAGCCACTCAATTCACATACGATGGCAACGGCAACTTGCAGACAGATCTCAACAAAGAAATCAGCCATATCCGCTACAATCGCTTGAACTTACCCGATAGCATCCGCAAGAGCGATGGCAATTCTATCAGCTATCGCTACGATGCGCAGGGCAACAAACTCAGCCAGCGGGTATGGTCAGGCAGTACCTTGCAACATACCCGCCATTACTTAGGGAATTATTTCTACGAAAATGATACCTTGCAGCATATACAATTTGGTGATGGTCGGATCGTTTATAATCCAGCGGAGTATGGCTATGAGTATCATTATTACCATAAGGATCATTTAGGCAATATCCGTCAGGTGTTTAGAGCAGAGAGCACCACGACCTATATGGCGACGATGGAACCTGAAAACGAAACGCAAGAGATGCAGCAGTTTTTCCATAACTTAAGTGATAGCCGATCGATCGATGCGCGGTATAACCAAACCGAAGGCGGTAGAGCTGTAGCTTATTTGGATGCTTCTCGTGGCCGAGACTATGGCCCGGTGTGGAGCAAAGAACTTGCACAAGGCGACTCCCTTCATGCGGCCGTCTTGGGTATGCTGTATGATCCGAAAGAGAAACCGAAATTCAATGATCTACTCACAGGCATAGGCAGACAAAATGCACTACGCTCAGGTCTAGAAGGCGCCAATCTAACAGGCACTAGCAGTCTAGGTTTACAACCGCTGTGGTTGGCTTTACAACTGGCTCGCCAGCTTGAGAAGGCACCCGTACCCGAGAGTTACTTAGGCTATATCCTCTATGATAAAGACAGTATCCGCTACGACTCTGGGCGGGTGGAAATTAGTCGCCAAGCTTTCACCAACCCTGAGGAGCTAGCCTTGGACATCACCGCAAGCCAAGCAGGCTTTGTAGAAGTATATGTTTATAATAGCTCAGACTTACCCGTATGGTACGATCAATTCTCCATCAGCAGCAGCCAAGCGGTCATTATCCAAGAGAACCACTATTATCCATTTGGAATGCAAATCGCAGGTTTGGAGTTGGATTTGGGTAGTAGGAATCGCTACCTCTACAATGGCAAAGAACTCCAAGACGACCATGACCTCGATTGGCATGACTACGGAGCTAGAATGTATGATGCACAGATTGGGAGATGGCATGTGGTGGATCCGATGGCGGATAGTTATTTGAGTTTTAGTCCGTATAATTACACCTTAAACAACCCGCTATCGAATATAGATCCGAATGGGATGTGGGTTTCTACTTTCCAGATCTCACAGTTTTTAGCGCAGCAAACCGATCCTGATAGAAGGAGTGATGAAGGATCGAGTTTTATTCAATCTGTATCGAGAGGGTTTAAGAAATTTGTAGGGAAGTTTTTGTCTGGGTCAGGTGAGCAGGTTGAAGAGGATCAGAGTGTAGGTAATGAGTCACTTACAGACTGCCCAAATGGTGATTGTAATGATGATGGGCCTATTGCAACAGCAGTTCCGATTGCATTAACAGCAGCAGCAGTAGATGGCCCCATTCCACTTGGAGATGTTCTAGGAGCTGTAATTCTAGCAGGAGCTACAGCATATGATGCAACCCAAAGAACGTTTGTAACATATACTATGACAAATGCTACAGGGCAAGTTTATGTTGGAAGAACCAGTGGATACGGTAACCCTTATAGTATAGTGATGAGACGAGCATCAAATCATCATATGAAAGTGTTTGGATTTGGAGTACCTGTTCTTGATCGAGCCGTTCAAGGATATCAAGGTTACCCTGCAATTAGAGGGCGTGAACAACAACTTATTGACTCTTTTGGAGGAGTTAATAGTAGCAATGTAGGCAACAGAATTAGAGGTGTAAGTCAATATAATCCATTAGGACTTATATATCACGGGGCATCAAATACCTTTTTTGGGCCGTTAGCTCCATATACAGGATATTAAAAAATGGCAAAGAAAATAAAGGAAGATCAGTTAAAAGAGCTATACTACTTAAAAGAGTGGTGTAGTTCTGTTGTTAAGTTTATACTTGAGCAGAGTCCAGTAGGGGGAGACATGTTGATGCAATATGATATTGTAATTAACTCATCGTATCAAAAACAAGACATTAGAGGTCTACGTATGGTTGCAAAAGATGTTATGGAATGGGCGAAAGGATTAAGTGAATCTGATAAGAGTAAGCTTGATGAAGTTTTAGAATCTAAATTTGGTTCAGGATTAAATGGTGAAATTGAGAAAAAGAATGTTGCTCAAATCCTTAAGAGAGGGAAGATTACTACCGAGGATGAGTACCGATTACTGCTGAATAGAATTGAAGAAATACATACAGACCCTTCGAAAAATGAAGAAGTGGAAAGGGTGAATCTCCTTTTGGGTGAGTATCATAAGAAGCAGAAATGACTTGGAGTCCAACTGAAGTTATTATTGCAACAAATTTACTTGTATCGTCCTGAAAAAAGTTTACAGGTTAAAGTTAATTATTACACAAATTTACAATTATTCTTCATGTTGTAAGTACCTTCTTTTTTCTTGGGTATGTCTTCCATAGTTTATCTGTTATAAGGTTTTGATTATGGACTTTGTTTGGTGTTAAAAGACCAATACTATAGTGAGGTCGATCCTCATTATATAGTTGGACAGACTCACTTAATAATTTCTTAGCCTGTTTTATAGTTTTAACTGTATAATGACTTAGATATTCTTCTTTTAGTATGCCATTTATTCTTTCAGCTATGGCATTGTCAGTCGGTTCTGATGTCTCTGTCATACTAATCCTAACACGATGATGCTGCAAAACTTGGACGTATTCCTGAGAGCAATATTGAATGCCTCTATCTGAATGGTGAATAAGGATCTCTTTATTGCCTTCCATATTTTTCAGAGCCATTTCAAGTGCTTGTCTACTAGCAATTGTCTCAAGGGTATTTGCTACATGGTAGCCAACAATTTTATGCGAAAATGCATCAGTGACTAGACTCACATAAAGAAAGCCAGTTTCAATTCTCCAATATGTGATATCACTTACATAAAGTTGATTAATAGCCGTGGGAATATAATCTTTGATCAGATTAGGCCATTTATGGTAACGATGGTAACTCATAGTTGTAGACACGCTACGTCGCCTTTTTCTAACTAACAATCCATTGAAAGCCAATAAATTAAATAGAGCATCTCTGCCAATTTTTATTTTATTGTCAAGAAGAAAGTCTTGAAGTTTTTCATACAATTTTCGAGTTCCCATACTTCGATGGTTTTGACGAATATTTTTTACTTGTTCGAGTATAAGGTGATGTTCTATTGTTAAATAATCCTGACGCCACAGGTGTTGATAATAGGACTGACGAGTTACACCAAACAATCTGCATATCCTTGATAGCCCAATTTGCGGATAGCAGGCTTTTATTGCTGTTATTGTTTGGTGCCTGACTTTTTTCTGATCTCAACCTTAAGCTCGCTTTCTGCTATCTCTATCATTTTTCGATAGGCAGCTGCCTCCAAACGTGCCATCTCCAATTCTTTCTCCAGTTCTTGGATCCTGGACAAAACGGAATCTTTTTTGGGTACCCTTTTTTTAGCCATATCCCTAGTTTCTATAATATAGGGCTTTTTGATTTTATACCCATACTTTTTTAGCCAGTCATTAAGTCTGGAGTTCCCAAGCCCATATTTATGTTCCACTGCTCGCAGTGTCATATTTCCAGATAAAAAATCTTTACAGACACTTTGCTTAAATTCTTCAGTATACTGATTCTGCCATTTACTCTTATAGGTCTTTACATATCTCTTCATTTCTATGTAGATTGTGTAAACCTATTTCAGGACAAGACACCTTGCAACATAGACAATTTGGCGATGGTCGGATCGTTTATATGCCTTCGGCATATGGCTAGGAGTATCATTATTATCATAAGGATCATTTAGGCAATACCCGACAGGTGTTTAGAGCAGGGAGTACCTTCAAAAAAAATCATAGCCTATCATTTAATCATAAAAATTCCTGCCCGTCCGAGGTGGGATAGTTCAGACAATTGCGGTGTTGGTAGATGATCGAGGTTCAATAGCTATAGATTGATGTCTTATCCTATTTTTTACCGACTGTGCGGGAGGATTATTTGTGCTATTCCATTATCCCACGGTTGAAACCATGGGCTATGGATTTTCGCTCCTTTGAAGCTAGAAATTATTGTTTAGAAAATTTGAAAAAGATTTGAATCCAGTAGAGCCGTAGCATGCTACGGCTTTAGCGGTCAATATGAGCAGAAAATGTTTGTCAACTGGCGCGTTTTTTTAAAGCGTGCAGATCTATTTTCCTTTCTACACAATCAATGCAGCTAGGATAGATTATTAATAGGTTCAAAAATTGATTGGTCATTGGGTAAAAACTCAAAATAATTCCGATATTCAGCCAAATGAATTTATGGAATGACTGAATTTGCAGCTGAGGTTTTAGGCACAATGCTTCTTATTTTATTGGGCAATGGCGTTGTAGCTAATGTAATACTAAAAGACACCAAAGGTCATGGAGGCGGGTGGATTGTGATAACAGTAGGCTGGGCTTTGGGTGTATTTACAGGCGTAATTGTAGCTGGGCCATATAGCGGGGCGCATCTCAATCCTGCCGTGACTTTTGCATTGGCTTTTGAAGGCTCATTCGAATGGGCAAAAGTTCCAAGTTTTATCTTAGCCCAAGTTTTAGGAGCAGCAATTGGTGCCACGCTAGTTTGGGTTTTTTATCACGATCATTACAAAGCAACAGCAGATGGCGATACCAAAATGGCCACTTTCTGTACTGCACCAGCCATTCGCAAAATTCCCTTCAATCTATTCTGTGAAGTAATTGGCACTTTTGTGCTGATATTCTCTATTCTCCATTTTGCTGATCCGGAAATAGGTATAGGCATTGGCGAATCCGAGAAAGTAGGCATGGGCTCATTAGGAGCTATTCCTGTCACCTTGGTTGTCTTGGCTATTGGTTTGTCTCTCGGCGGCACTACCGGTTATGCGATAAATCCTGCGCGTGATTTAGGGCCGCGTATTATGCATCAATTATTACCCATCCCTGCTAAGCGAAATAGCGATTGGAGCTACTCTTGGGTGCCTATTGTTGGGCCAATTATAGGTGCAAGCATTGCCGTTGCTTTGCATTTGGCAAATATTTAACGATCTATCCCTCCCGCTTCTTTTGATTGGTATTGGTTTGGATATTTTTTCCGAATGTGACCAAAATCACTGTTTTTCTGTTTTTTAGATGTTTAATTTGAGTATAATTTCGAATGAAATAAATGATCTGGCTTGCAAAGGATAGAAAATATTATTTGCTCTGCCGGAAATCTAAAAGGCTAAAAACAAAAATCGAAGAATATGAAAGTACAACAAATTTACACAGGCTGTTTAGCACATGCAGCTTACTATCTTGAGAGCAATGGCGAGGCAGCTATTTTTGATCCACTGCGTGAAGTGCAACCGTATATCGATCGTGCTGAAAAAGACGGCGCAAAAATCAAGTATGTGTTTGAAACACATTTCCATGCCGACTTTGTAAGTGGGCACCTAGACCTTGCAAAGAAAACGGGTGCGAAAATCGTTTATGGCCCAACTGCCAAACCAGGTTTCGAAGCTATTGTCGCCGAAGACAATCAAGTATTCGAAGTGGGTAAATACAAAGTGAAAGTAATTCACACTCCGGGTCATACTATGGAGAGTACAACCTATTTGCTGATAGATGAATCAGGAAAGGAGCATGGAATTATCACAGGAGATACACTTTTTATTGGTGATGTAGGCAGACCGGATTTGGCGCAGCACGTAATTGCTGATCTTACAGAAGAGAAATTAGCTTCTCATTTATTCGACTCGCTACGCAATAAAATTATGCCTTTGAGTGACGATCTGATCGTATATCCGAACCATGGTGCAGGCAGTGCTTGTGGTAAGAAAATGAGTAAGGAAACTACCGATACATTGGGAAATCAAAAAGCTACAAACTATGCTTTGCGTGCGGATATGACTCGTGAGGAATTTATAAAAGAACTTTTAACGGGACTCACTACTCCTCCAGGCTATTTCCCTAAAAATGTGCTGATGAATATAAAGGGATATGACAGTATAGATAAGGTGATGGAGCGTGGTATGAAGGCGCTTTCTCCAAGAGAGTTTGAAGCCGCAGCTAATGAAACAGGTGCTTTGTTACTAGATACTCGCGACCCAGCTGATTTTGCAAAAGGCTTTATCCCAAATAGTATCAATATAGGCCTGAGTGGAAGCTTTGCCATGTGGGTTGGTGAATTGATTCCAGATATCAAACAGGAGATTCTGATCATAGCTGAGCCGGGCAAAGAAGATGAAGCAATTACTCGCTTAGCAAGAGTAGGCTACGATTTCGCAATCGGCTATCTCGAGGGTGGTATAGATGCTTGGAAAAATGATGGGCATGAGCTGGATAAGGTAAATCGAATTTCGGCAAGTGAATTAGAAGAGCAGGTAGAAAAAGATGAGCTACTTGTATTTGATGTGAGAAAGAAAAGTGAGTTTGACTCGGAGCACTTATTGGTTGCTCATAATACTCCACTCAATCAGATCAACGATCATTTGGCGGAATTTCCAAAGGATAAGCCATTTGCACTGCATTGTGCAGGAGGATATAGAAGTATGATCGCAGCCTCTATTCTCAAGCAAAGAGGATGGGATAATTTCGTAGATGTAGTTGGAGGCTTTGAGGCGATTGCAAAAACTGATATGGCAAAGTCTGCATACGTTTGCCCTACTACGCTATTGTAAAACTAATTGGATTGATTTAGGTAAATGGCCACTTCAGAAATGAGGTGGCTTTTTTGATGCTGCCAATATGAAAATCAATCAAACCAACCCTGTTTTTTAAAGTAGGATAGCATTCCGGCCATGCTTAGCAGCACAACGCCCGTTATAACCCAGAAGCCATTTTCATTACTTATTCCCGGCATATATTTGAAGTTCATTCCATAAACACCTGTAAGAAAGGTGATGGGAATAAACACTGTTGAAATAATCGTTAGCACTTTCATAATCGAGTTCATACGATTACTGATAGTACTTTGGTACAAATCCACCATCCCCGAGAGGAGATCTCGATAAGTTTCGATAGTGTCAATTACTTGAATCATATGGTCATACAAATCGCGGTAGTATAATTTGGTCGCTTTTGTTACTAATCGTGTATCCTCCCGCTCAATTTGAGCAATCACTTCTCTCAATGGCCAAATAGCTCTACGCAATGCTAGCATTTCTCTTTTCAAGTTGTAAATATCTTGTACAGATTCGTTGTCAGGATTTTGAAGGAGATCTTCTTCCATCAGTTCCATCTCATCGCCAATTTTCTCCAAGGCCACAAAGTAGTTATCTACCACAGTGTCTATTAGTGCGTAAAGCAAATATTCGGCTCCGCGTGTACAAATTTTTCCACGGCTATGTATACGATCTCTTACCGGATTGAATGTGTCGCCCACCACTTCTTGAAAGCTAAGCACCAAATTTTTGCCAATGATAAAGCTCACTTGCTCCATTTTGATTTCGGCTAAGTCTGGCAGGTACTCCACCATTTTGAGTACCACATAAATATGATTATCGTGTACATCCAATTTGGGTCTTTGATCGGTATTAAGTATATCTTCCATCAAAAGAGGGTGGACTTCGAAGTGATCACAAATAGCTTGTACTTGTTCTACATCGTGTACTCCATTGAGATTAATCCAGTTGGTGCGATTGTCGGGGAGCATTAAGAAATCGCTGATGTGGGCATTCTTCTTTTCTTCTACAGCTTCAGCGGAATAAGATAATAGCTCCATAGAAGATACATTATCTTGTTTTTTGCCGGTATAGATTGCGCTGCCGGGAGGTAAACCCACTTTTCGAGAACGATTGTTAAAGAAACGAGCCATGAATAATAGTTTGAGATGAAAGTGTTTTCAAGATAACAAATGAAATTGATAATGGGTACAATTCGTTTTTTGTCCAAGCTTTATGCGCATAAGGTAAAATATTAATTGAATTTTTAATCTTCAATAAGAAAGCGAATCCGATCTTTACATAGGTCATTGAATGGTGGCTTCTATTTTCACGAAAAAAATTTATAACTTAGATGATTCCTAAAATTTGAATTCTATGCCGATTAGACGCCCATTTAATTTCAGAAAGTGGATAGATGAACATCGTCACTTATTAAAGCCTCCTGTTGGCAATCAACAGGTATATACTGACAACGAAACCTTTATTGTAATGGTGGTTGGCGGGCCAAATGCTCGTAAGGATTATCACTACAATGAAGCCGAAGAGTTTTTCTATCAAGTAGAAGGAAATATCGTTCTCAAGATTATCGAAGACGGTAAGCCGGTAGATATTCCAATCAATGAAGGCGATATCTTCCTCCTCCCGCCACGTACACCTCACTCCCCGCAACGGCCTGCCGGTTCTGTAGGAATGGTAATGGAAGTGTACCGTGAGCAAAAGGAAAAAGATGGCTTTATGTGGTTTTGTGAAAATTGTGGGAACAAGCTTTATGAAGAATTTGCCCATATTTCCGATATCGTCAGTCAACTACCGCCTATTATGAATCGTTTTTTCGAATCTGAAGAAAACCGCACCTGCAAAAAGTGTGGTACAGTCATGCAAAAGCCAAACTGATATTGATGATTCGCGATCCCCTTACCATTGATATTCATACACATATTTTGCCCAAAACCTGGCCCGACTTGCAGGAGCGCTACGGATATGGCGGCTTTGTGCGATTGGAGCATCATAAGCCATGTTGCGCACGCATGATGATCGACGACAAGTTTTTTCGTGAAATACAAGATAATTGCTGGGATCCGACGGTGCGTATGCACGATTGCGATTTGCACAATGTAGATGTACAAGTTTTGTCCACAGTTCCAGTAATGTTTTCCTACTGGGCTAAGCCGCGGGATGCCTACGATATGAGTATGATTCTCAATAATCATATTGCCAGTGTAGTGCAGGATTACCCTCGTCGATTTGTGGGTTTGGGTACTTTACCAATGCAATCTCCCGAATTGGCTATTAAAGAATTGGAAAGATGCGTGAAAGGATTGGGCCTTGCAGGCGTACAAATTGGCAGCCATGTGAATGATTGGAATCTGGATGCACCAGAGCTATTTCCGGTATTTCAGGCAGCCGAAGAACTAGGCGCATGTATATTCGTGCACCCTTGGGATATGATGGCCAAGGAGAAAATGCCCAAATATTGGCTGCCTTGGTTGGTAGGAATGCCGGCAGAATCCAGTTTGGCTATTTGCTCGATGATATTCGGTGGTGTGTTCGAGCGACTACCCAATTTGCGTGTAGCATTTGCGCATGGAGGAGGCTCATTTCCAGCTACTATTGGTCGCATAGAGCATGGATTCAATGTGCGTCCCGACCTTTGTGCGGTGGACAATCCTTTCAATCCAAAGAACTATCTTGGTAAGTTTTATTTAGACTCTTTGGTGCATGAGCCGCAAATGTTACGATTTATTGTTGATCTAATTGGCGAAGACTTTATAGCTTTGGGCTCTGATTACCCTTTCCCACTTGGCGAAGCGTCACCCGGTAAGCTTATCCGGAGTGCTGGTTTCGATGAACGAGTAAGCCAAAAATTGCTACAGAATAATGCCCTAAATTGGCTGGGAAGGAGTGTTGATAATTTTTTAGATAATGACCAAAGAATACCTAGAAACCCCAATTGGGAAAATAGAGATTAGTGGAAATGAAGATACCATTTTCTCCATCACTTTTGTAGATGAAACTGCTGAAGAAATTACGTCTAGATTTGTTCCTAAAGAGATCGCCAAATGCATCGATCAGCTTCAAGAATACTTCAATGCTGAACGAACTGAATTTGACCTGAATCTGGGCGAAAGAGGTACGGAATATCAGCGGAAAGTTTGGACGGAAATTGCCAAAATCCCGAAAGGAAAAACCATCAGCTATAAAAAATTGGGTGAGCAAATAGGTGATACTTCGCCAAGAGCAATAGGCAATGCCACCGGTAAAAATCCATACTTGATCGTAGTTCCTTGCCATAGGGTGATGGGCTCATCGGGCGATCTTACCGGATATGCGGGAGGAAAAACCAGAAAAGAGTGGCTTTTGAAATTCGAAAATGCCTTAAATGTTCCTCAACAGCTTTCTTTATTTTAATTATTGAAAACCAATAGCCATTTTTGAGGTTCCATTGATTTAGCTTTTGCCATGAACTTCGAATACACAGAGAATTTTGCCCAATTCCAGGATCAACAAGATCCTTTAAGATCCTTTAGAGAAGAATTTTCCTTTCCGCAGGTAAATGGCCGAGATGCCATCTATTTCTGTGGTAATTCACTCGGCTTGCAGCCAAAGCTGGCGCGTGAATATGTAAACAGAGAATTAGATCAATGGGCAAACTTAGGTGTCGAAGGTCATTTCAATGGAGATAGACCATGGGCAAAATACCATCATCTATTCAAAAAATCAGTAGCTGAGCTGGTAGGCGCGCGGGAGGATGAAGTAGTGATTATGAATAATCTCACGACTAATCTTCATTTGCTTATAGTCTCATTCTATTGGCCGCATGGTGAGCGATACAAGATTTTGACCGAAGCAGGAAGTTTCCCTTCTGATATTTATGCATTGGAATCGCAAGTGAAGCATCATGGCTACGATCCTGAAGATGCCATTTTGGAATTAGCGCCTCGTGAAGGTGAGTACACATTGCGGGAAGAAGATATACTTGCTGCCATTGAGCAATACAAAGATGAGCTTGCTATGGTGCTATTCCCGGGTATTCAATACTATACGGGGCAATTAATGCCGATGGAGATCATCACCAAAGAAGCGCATAGAATAGGTGCTACGGTTGGTTTCGATTTGGCGCATGCTGCAGGTAACGTGCCGGTAGAGCTGCACAAATGGAATGTGGACTTTGCTGTATGGTGTACGTACAAATATTTGAATAGCGGCCCGGGCTCCGTAGGTGGTGCTTTTGTAAACGAAAGATTCGCTCAGGACAATGAAATTCCACGCTTTGCAGGCTGGTGGGGATACAATGAAAGTAAGCGCTTCAAAATGGAAAGTGGGTTTGAGCCAATGTATGGTGCAGATGGCTGGCAATTGAGCAATACCAATATACTTGGAACTGCCGCGCATCTAGCATCAATGGAGCTATTCCAAAAAGCTGGAATTAAAAACCTGCGCCAGAAGAGCCTTGAACTTACGGCTTATCTTGAGTTTGTCATCAAAATAATCGATAAACAAAATATCATTACCATTATCACTCCTGAAAACCCACAAGAAAGAGGAGCGCAATTATCGCTAATGATAAAGGAAAATGGACGTGCGCTATTTGATAACTTGATGGCCGCAGGAGTTATCGGCGATTGGCGAGAGCCGGATGTTATCCGCCTGGCTCCAACACCTATGTACAATAGCTTTATGGATGTGTATAAGTTTGGGCAGATTTTAGCCAAGTTTATCTAAAATTTCGTTGTTTTGGAATTAGGCTGATTTATTTTCAAAATGAAGCAAGTGGTTCTCATACAGACCATCCATCTATTTCCAATCTTGGATGAAATGCTCATTTCCTTTTTGGCGTCTTTGTCGACAGAGCATTGGCAGCAATCTACCATAGCCAAAAAATGGAAGGTACGTGATATCGCCACTCATTTGCTCGATGGAAATGTGCGAACCTTATCGATGCTTCGTGATGGTCATTTTGTTGCTCCCGCTAATCCTATTCATTCCTATCAGGATTTGGTGGATTATCTAAACGAGTTAAATGCCGATTGGACAAAGGCAAGTCAGCGACTTAGCCCAAAAGTGATTTTGGATTTACTTCAACATACCGGTAAGCAATATTGCGCATACTTAGCTACCCTCGATCCATTCGAAGAAGCTGTATTTTCTGTGGCTTGGGCTGGTGAGGAAAAATCGCTGAACTGGTTTCATATCGCAAGAGAATACACCGAAAAGTTTATCCATCAACAGCAAATTCGAGATGCCTTTGGTGATAAAGGATTAATGCGCAAAGATTTGTTTTATCCATTTATCCACACATTTATGCAGGGATTACCGCATACTTTTCGGGATGTAATTGCGGAGCATGGAACTGCTATCAAAGTATCTATTTCCACTGAGATTGGGGGTGATTGGTATTTGCAGAAGAATGCTAGCAAATGGGAATTGACTGCTGATATACCGCAAGCGTTCGCAGCAGAAATTGCCATATCACCAGAGATTGCTTGGAAGTTGTTTTCAAAAGGAATGAAGTTAGATGAAGCTAAATCATTGGTGGAGATAAAAGGTAATCAGGAGTTGGGTCAAAGAGTGCTCCACATGGTATCCGTGATGGCTTAGTTACCGTAATTTTTTCCGCCAGATAATCAGCATTAGTAAGCCGAGTAAAGAACTCACAACAGTTACGATTCCTAAAATCCACTTATCCTCTTTTGGCAATTTAGATCTCAATCTAATGGCAAGCACCGTTGTGATAATGAAAAAATGTATTGCCAATGCAATGGATAAAGTCGGAAATTCTGTTGCAAATCGGATTATAATATTCTTTAAGATTAAATCAGAAATTCAAGTACTAACAATACAAAATTGGTCATCAAATTAAATTTTCATTAGAATTTGAGATTCAATAGCACTATAACCAAATTAAATAAAAAATAATTAATAGCTGAATTTGGCTAAAATTTTTAATTCCTATATTTCATGAGCAATCATGAAAAAGATGAGAAAATTAACCTTATTTATTTTAATAGCGGCATTGGTCGCCTGCCAAAACGAAGCACCAAAGGAATTGCCCATTGCCATTATTCCTCTTCCACAGCAGATTAGTACACCGAATGGAACTTATAAAATTCCAGCTAATCCACGCGTTTACGTGCAAGATGAGGAGGCCAAGCGCATCATTCAGTTGTTCTTAGATGCTTCCGGCACAGAAGCGGATTTCATTGATGATCCACAAAAGTCGGATTGGCAAATTCTGATTTCGGATGATGCAACAGATACATCCAATGAGGAAGCTTATGAGCTTGATATCTATTCCAATGCTTTGCTGCTCCAAGCCAATTCGCATGCTGGCTTGTTTTACGGGGTGCAAAGCTTATTGCAATTGCTGCCGGCCAACGAACCTGCCCAATACCTCCCGCTTTTGTCGATTTCCGATAGCCCGGCATTTTCTTGGCGAGGTATGCACTTAGATGTTGCTCGCCATTTTTTTGAGATAGATTTCATCAAGAAATATCTGGATATGATGGCCATGTATAAGATGAATCGTTTTCATTGGCATCTTACCGAAGATCAAGGCTGGCGCATCGAAATCAAGAAATACCCTTTGCTTACTGAAAAAGGAGCTTGGCGGGATGAAACGCTTATCGGCCATTACAGCGATCATCCGCATCAGTTTGATGGAAAGCGGTATGGAGGATTTTATACCCAAGAGCAGGTGAAGGAAATCGTGGCTTACGCTGCAGAACGCTACATTACGGTAGTGCCCGAAATTGAAATGCCTGGCCATGCCACTGCGGCGCTTTATGCCTACCCTGAGTTTGCCAATGATGAAGGGCCAGATAAAGTTACGACACTATGGGGGGTATTTGAGGATATTTTCAGTCCGAAGGAAGAGACATTTGTGTTTTTGGAAGATGTACTCAATGAGGTGATGGACTTATTCCCGGGTGAATATATACATATTGGTGGGGATGAAGCGCCGAAAGTAAAATGGCAAGAGAGTCAATATGCGCAAGAGCTGATGAAACGAGAAGGCTTGGCGGATGAGTTTGAATTGCAAAGCTGGTTTATCAGAAGGGTAGAGAAAATAATAAATGCAAGAGGCAAGAAATTGCTCGGCTGGGATGAAATATTAGAAGGTGGTTTATCACCCACTGCCACAGTGATGTCCTGGCGTGGAGAAGCGGGAGGAATAGAAGCCGCAAAGCATGGAAATGACGTAGTGATGACGCCCGGTTTTGCGCTGTATTTCGATCATTATCAAGGTGATCCGCAATTTGAGCCTACCGCCATTGGTGGCCTTAGTACCTTAGCAAATGTTTACAGTTATCATCCAATTCCGGCCGAACTTAGTGCAGAGGAGCAATCACATATTTTGGGTGCGCAAGCCAATGTTTGGACAGAATATATCCCCACATCAGATCATGTAGAATATATGGTTTTCCCTCGTATGCTGGCTTTGTCAGAGGTCGTGTGGAGTGGAGCGGATAAGAAAAATTACGTAGATTTTCAGTCACGCCTTGCGTATCATTTGCCATTACTCGACGCCAAAAACATCAATTACAGATTGCCAGAGCCTATTGGCTTAGGAGGCAATATGGTGCAAATGGAAAAAAGCTTTGAGCTGAAACTTCAGTCCATTTTGCCAAATGCCGAGATCAGATATACGCTAGATGGAACCTTGCCTGATGCTAATTCTACCTTATACACAGAGCCGGTAGCAATAGACATTCCGATAGATGCCAGCCTCAAAGTAATGGCAATTGCCATAAGTGAAGATGGCCGCCAAAGTGCGCCGGCTATTGGTACGTTTACCAGACAAGATCCTTTACCGGGTGTACAAGTAGAGGACGTGAAAAATGCGTTTGGGTTAACAGCGCAGTATTTCAAACAAAACTTCAGAACAATAAGTCAACTAGCCGATGCTGAGCCGATGACTTCCTATAAACTGACTATTCCACAAATTCCTGCCGAAGTAACAGAGGCTGTATTTGGCCTTAAGATAGATGGAATATTTGTTGCCAAGGAAGCAGGCATTTACGAATTTGAGTTGACAAGTGATGATGGAAGTATGCTGAAAATAGGCAATAGAGAAGTGATCAATCATGATGGATTGCATGGCTCAACTGCTAAGAATGGACAGATTGCGTTGGAAGAAGGCAATCATCCAATCCAAATTTTGTATTTCGATGCAGGTGGAGGGTATGGCTTGAAATTGAGAGTGAAAGAACCAAGCGGAACTTGGAGAGAAGTCACGGAAGATGATTTTCATTGATCGAATGAACCGGATAATCACTTGAGAAAGTTCTTGTTGTTTTTTAAACCTGCATTCATGATTATCTTAGCGTAAATCCACAAGAATGAACCTGCCCACCAAAAACCATATCATTATTCTTGGAGCCGGATTATGCGGTTCTATGTTGGCCATTTATTTAGCCAAGCGAGGTTTTCAAGTATCAGTTTTTGAGAAAAGACCCGACCTACGTAAAAGCGAGCTAGATGCTGGTAGATCTATCAATTTGGCTTTGAGTCACAGAGGGCTCAAGTGTTTTGAGCAAATTGGCTTAATTGATAAAGTGCGACAATTGGCCATCCCTATGCATGGCCGTACCATGCACGATCTGGAAGGTAACCTCACGTTTCAGCCTTATGGCAAGCAGGGGCAGTATATCAATTCCATCTCTCGCTCGGGTCTAAATGCTCTCTTGCTCGATGCCGCAGAGGAAGCTGGAGCCACCATGTATTTTGGCCAAGCTTGCAAAAATGTGGATATCCAAACCGCAGAAGTTTGGCTAGAAGATGGCCGTAATTTCAAAGCGGATTTTATATTCGGTGCCGATGGTGCATTTTCTATTTTGAGAAGCAAATTGATGCGCAACGATCGCTTCAATTATTCACAACATTTTATTGAGCACGGCTACAAAGAGCTGAGCTTTCCTGCCAAAGCCGGTGATTTTTGTATTGAACCCAATAGCCTCCATATATGGCCCAGAGGCGGTTTTATGATGATTGCTCTGCCCAATCTGGATAAGTCTTTTACGGTTACGTTATTCCTTCCATTCGAAGGTGCAAATTCATTTGAGCATTTGGATAAGCCAGAAAATCTAAAAGCCTTTTTCCAACAGTATTTTCCAGATTCGCTTGTGAATTTGCCTGATCTACAAGAGCAATATCAGCATAACCCAACTTCCTCACTGGTGACTGTAAAGTGCTATCCTTGGCTTCGATCCAAAGCAATGGTAATTGGTGATGCAGCGCATGCGATTGTTCCTTTTTACGGACAAGGAATGAATGCCGCCTTTGAGGATTGCTACGTGCTCAACAGCATGATGGACAATTTCGATGGCAATTGGGAAGCTTTGGCAAATAGATTTCAGCAAGTCCGCAAGCCCGATGCCGATGCCATAGCCGATTTGGCTTTGCACAATTTTATCGAAATGCGCGATAGTGTTGCCGATGAAGCATTCCTATTGCAAAAGAAGATTGAAGCCCGCTTGCACCAAGCCTATCCCGACAAATGGATTCCGCTCTATACGATGGTTACCTTTAGCAATCTGCGCTACAGCGAAGCGCTCAAAAGAGGTCGAGTGCAAGATGCTGTAATGAAGGAATATATGAGCAAAGCCGACTTTTCGCACAATCCTAATGAGGCAAATTTGGCCGAAATTATAACTCTTCTAGATGCGAGAAGTTAATTTACTGTTCATTCAAAAAGGGCAGTAAGCAGACTTCGAAATAGCTAATATGAAAAAAGCCATCATCATTGGTTCCGGTATTGCAGGTTTGGCAGCTGCCGTGCGGCTAAAGCTCAAAGGCTATGATGTGGAAGTATTCGAAGCCAACAGCTATGCGGGAGGAAAATTGTCCGAAATACAGCTGGGCGCCTATCGCTTCGATGCGGGTCCTTCATTATTTACCATGCCCGAGTTGGTCGATGAGCTTTTTACAGCTGCCGGCAAAAACCCAAAGGATTACTTCAATTACCAACAACTAGCCGAAAGCTGCCGATATTTTTGGGAGGATGGCACCCAACTCACCGCCTCCAGCAATCGAGCTGAGCTCTTCAAGGAAATAGAGGATAAACTTGGCGAACCTCCCGCCAATCTAGAAAAAGCCTTAAGCAAAAGTGCCGCCCTCTACGATACCTTGGCCGACCTGTTTATGTTTAAGCCTATACACAAATTGAGTACTTGGCTGGGTCCCAAAGCTTTCAAAGCCTATACTCGATTGCATACGCTCAACTTCAATCGCAGTATGGCGGATGAAAACCGACGCCTTTTCAAAACTGATAAAGCCGTGCAGCTTTTTAATCGCTATGCCACCTACAATGGTTCCGATCCATATCAGGCACCAGCCACGCTCAATATCATACCGCATTTGGAGTTTAACAGAGGGGCATTTTTTCCTATTGGCGGGATGCATTCCATTACTCAATCCATCCTCAAACTAGCGCAGGATTTAGGCATTGCTTTCCACTTTGGCCACAAGGTAGAGGAGATTAAAATTGAAAATAACGCCTGCAAAGCCGTGATAGTAAATGGTCAATGGCATAGTGCAGATCTGGTGGTGAGCAATATGGATATGGTAAATACCTATAGAAAACTGCTAAGCAATCAAAAGCAACCAGAGCGATTGCTTCGCCAACCAAAATCCAGTTCGGCATTGATTTTTTATTGGGGAATTAAGAAAAGCTTTCCAGCACTAGGTCTGCATAATATCTTCTTCTCAGATGATTATAAAGATGAATTTGACCAGATATTTAACAAAGGCACCATCAGTAGCGACCCAACGATCTATGTGAACATCACTTCCAAAATGCAGACTACAGATGCGGGTAAGGGTGGGGAAAACTGGTTTACCATGATCAACGTGCCCAATAACCAAGGGCAAGATTGGGATCAATTAATTGCCGAGGCTAAGCAAAATATAATAGCCAAACTCAGCCGCTTACTCAAAGTGGATTTGGCAGCATATATTGAAGAGGAAGACTACCTCGACCCACGCCGTATCGAATCCAAAACTTCATCATCTGCAGGCTCATTATATGGCAATAGCTCCAACAATCCCTACGCAGCATTTCTACGCCACCCACACCAGCACCATAGCATAAGCAATCTATATTTCTGCGGAGGCAGCGTCCACCCAGGCGGTGGCATTCCGCTAAGTCTTCTTTCTGCTAAGCAGATGGTGGATTATTATGTGCCAGAGGCGAAATAGGTTTCTTTTAAAGGAATCTAACTGTTCATCACCTGTTCGCCATTTGCAATGTCGAACCACAGATAAGGAGGATTTGCAATCCGATTTTATAACATTCTGCGGGAGTTTAATCCCTGCCTGCGGCATGCAGGCGTGATTCAGACGACTGTGCGGGAGGCCCACCTACGGTCGGTAAAATTGATTTGTGCTTTTCCATTATCCCATGGTTGAAACCATGGGCTATGGATATTTCGCTCCTCTGGAGCTAGCAAAAAAAAAGGAAATCATATTAATCATTTAATTAATCTGCCTAATCATAGCTCAGACAAATGCAAAAAGACCCGCAAGGTTTCTGAAACCTTGCGGGTCTGAAACTAGGTATTGGATTTTGAATAAGGTGCCCAATACATTCGACTCCTTCAGAGTCGTTGCTCATTCTTGGTAAATAGTCTATAAACATGTCATTCCGTTGGAATGGGTTTGGACAAGAAGGGAAACAGTGTAATAGATTAATACCGATCTCACCACCTATTCGCCATTTGCAATGTCGAACCACAGATAAGGAGGATTTGTAATCCGACCAATTAAGCCCCAAAAATGGAAGACCAGTTAAATGAAATAAATGATGGAATTGTATATCAAGTCATCTGCGCTTGATACTGGCTGGGACATTAAAGCTAAAGAGGCACAATGCATCAAATCAGCCTAGTTCAAAAATCAGTGAGTCTTAATAAATGAATTTGAGTGCTTTTGATTAGTATTGAAATTATTTATATTAGGTAAATCTTAATCCAAATGCCTAAAAAGGAAACGATACAGTTATACGAAGATAAAAAAGTGAGAACTGCTTGGGACGAGGAGCGAGAGAAATGGTATGTGTCAATTGTAGATGTAATATTGATTTTAACCGAAAGTGTTGATCCAAATGCCTATTGGAGAAAACTCAAGCAAAGGCTAAAAGCAGAAGGAAATGAAACCGTGACGAATTGTCACGGGTTGAAAATGCGTGCTCCCGATGGCAAAATGAGGATAACTGATGTAATGGAAAAATAGTCCATCAGAAAATCATTATTAATCCCTGCCCTCAGGAGGTGGGATAGTTCAGACGATTGTGCGGGAGGTTGCTTTGTGCATCTCCATTACCCCACGGTTGAAACCATGGGCTATGGATATTCCACTCCTCTGGAGCTAGCAAAAAAAGAAAATCATATTAATCATTTAATTAATCTGCGTAATCATAGTTCAGACAAATGCAAAAAGACCCGCAAGGTTTCTGAAGCCTTGCGGGTCTGAAACTAGGTATTGGATTTTGAATGAGGTGCCCAATACATTCGACTCCTTCAGAGTCGTTGCTAATTCTCCGTAAATAGTCTATAAACATATCATTCCGTTGGAATGGGTTTGGACAAGAAGGGAAACAGTGTAATCAAATGATACTGATCTCACCACCTGTTCGCCATTTGCAATGTCGGACTATATGTAAAAAGGATTTGTAATCCGACTTTGCAAAAAGTCTACAAACGTGCCTTCCTTTAGGGTTAGCCTCGGTAAGAATTTATTTTCCCTATAAACCCTTCAAACAATAGCTAAGATATAAGTAAATTTAAGGCGACTGAGCCGCTTCATTTCTCTTAAGACTTGATTAGCATACATCTACAGCTGGCTAATAATTATTTATCGGTCATTAATAGTTATCCAAAACCATAATTCAGAATGTCTAAACTTAGGGAAATTCGAGAAAGGCACAATTTGACGCAGGAAGAACTTTCTGAAAAATCGGGGATTTCTGTAAGGACAATTCAGCGAATTGAATCTGGTACCGAGCCTAAAGGGCATACGCTTAAAATATTAACGAAGACCTTGGATCTGAAAGAGAATGAGCTAATTGAGAAGCCAAAGGATCAAAAACCAATTAACTATTCCCTTCTTAAAATCATTAATATTTCATCCGTCGTATTTGCCTTTTTACCCCCAGTAAATATTGCGCTTCCTTTGTCTCTAATGTTCATAATGAAACAAGTTAATCCTCTGACCAAGCAAATTGTGTCTGTTCAGATCATTTGGTCCATTTTAGCCATTATTATTTTTATGCTAAGTGCATTTATGAAGAATTGGTTTTCGCTTGGAAACAAATTTTCCTTGGTGGTTATGGTAGTTTTAGTCTTGTCTAATGTGTTTATCATTTTGAGAAATGCCGCTGAAATAGACAAAAAGGGAAAGCTGTACTTCAAATTGAATTTTAGTATAATATGAGCCTTTAATGCAGCTGACGGGCAATTGTCAGGATATTGGCGGGTAATTTTATGGGATAAATATGGGCATCATCGCATGTTTGCAGAAAAAAACGATGACAAAACAAATTCTCTTAAGCCTACTTTTTATCTCATTTTTATGGAGTAATGCCAATGCACAAATAGATAATAACTCAAGTTTATTTATAGACCTCAAGAAACAAGATAGCACCTTCTTTGAGCGCGTTTTTAATCAATGTGATTTGGATTATTTGGACGACCACATCACTGATGATTTAAAGTTTTTCCACGACCAAAGTGGTTTTCAGTGTAAGCTTCCCTAAAGTCCGGCCATTTAAAAGTTGAAAAAAAATGTTCAATTTTAAATGGTATTATGAAAAAGACA